>JAFWBO010000039.1 GCA_017507065.1 Kiritimatiellia bacterium
CTTCAGCACTGGCGCTGGTGCTGGACTGTTGACCGATGCCCGTTTGCACACTTGCTCATTTGCACACTAAGGGCGTTGGATTTCTTCAAGCCAAACGCCTTTGCCTTCGCGCATCTTCTTTTTCAAATGCGTAAACCCTGTGATTATGGCAAATCGCACTGTAAAAGTTCGGGGAAATATGGTATAATAAAGCAAATTTTGGATTGTTAAATACCGAAAGGCATTCAATGAAAAGAGCCGACATCAACAAGGTCCTGATTATAGGATCTGGCCCTATCGTCATAGGGCAGGCATGTGAATTCGACTATTCCGGCACGCAGGCATGCAAAGCCCTGCGCGCATGCGGGTACAAGGTCATTCTCGTCAATTCCAACCCCGCGACGATAATGACAGACCCAGTCATGGCCGACGCCACGTATATCGAGCCTCTCAACGAAGAGCGTCTCGAGCAGATAATCGCAAAAGAGCGCCCCGATGCGATTCTCCCCAACCTCGGCGGGCAGACAGGCCTCAACCTCTCGATGGAGCTGGCCAAGAAGGGCGTCCTCGACAAGTACGGCGTGAAGGTGATAGGCGTAAACCTCGACGCGATCGAGCGCGGCGAAGACCGCGAGGTGTTCAAGAAGACGATGCAGAGCCTCGGCATCGAAACGCCTAAAAGCGGCATCGTCCACTCCGTAGAAGAAGCCGTTGAACTCGTGGAGAAGGAAATCGGCTACCCCGTGGTTGTCAGGCCCGCCTACACGATGGGCGGCGCGGGCGGCGGCTTCTGCTACAACATCGAGGAGCTGCGCACGATATGCGCCCGCGGCCTCGACGCCTCGCTGACGCGCCAGTGCCTCATCGAGGAGTCGATCCTCAACTGGGAAGAACTCGAGGTCGAGGTGGTGCGCGATTCCAAGAACCAGATGATCGCGGTGTGCTTCATCGAGAACATCGACGCCGTCGGCGTGCACACGGGCGACAGCTACTGCGCCGCGCCGTTTCTCACGATTTCAAAGGAACTTGAAGAGCGCCTCAAACGCGATGCGTTCAAGATCGTCGAATCCATCGGCGTCATCGGCGGCACCAACGTGCAGTTCGCGCACGATCCCAAGACCGGCCGCGTCGTCATCATCGAGATCAACCCGCGGACGAGCCGTTCTTCCGCTCTCGCGTCGAAGGCCACGGGCTTCCCAATCGCCCTCGTCTCCGCCAAGCTCGCCGCCGGCATGACGCTCGACGAGATTCCCTACTGGCGCGACGGTTCTCTCGAGAAGTACACTCCTTCGGGCGACTACATCGTTCTGAAGTTCGCGCGCTGGGCGTTCGAGAAGTTCCGCTCTGTCGAAGACAAGCTCGGCACGCAGATGAAGGCCGTCGGCGAAGTCATGTCGATCGGCAAGACGTACAAGGAAACGTTCCAGAAGGCGATCCGCGCCCTCGAGCGCGGCAGGTCCGGCCTCGGTTTCGTCAAGGATTTCCACGAGAAGAGCCTCGACGAGCTTCTCAAGATGCTTTCGGTGCCCAACTCCGAGCGTCACTTCCAGATGTACGAGGCTCTCAGAAAGGGCGCCACCGACGAGCAGATTTTCGAGCGCACCGGCGTCAAGGCCTACTTCGTGCGCGAAATGCGCGAGCTCGTCGAGGAAGAAGAGCAGATCCTCGGCTACAAGGGCTCCGAGCTTCCCGACGCTCTGCTCGTCAAGGCCAAGAAAGACGGCTTCTCCGACAAGTATCTCGCCATGCTCCTCGACGTTCCCGAGAAGGATCTGCGCGCGCGCCGCAAAGCTCTCGGCTGTGTCGAGACGTGGCATGCGGTGCCGGTGAGCGGCGTCGAAAACCAGGCGTACTACTATTCGTCCTACAACGGTGCCGCGAACGAAGTCGACGTGTCCGACAACAGGAAGAAGGTCATGATTCTCGGCGGCGGCCCCAACAGGATCGGCCAGGGCATCGAGTTCGACTACTGCTGCTGCCACGCGGCCATGGCAATGCGCAAAATGGGCTACGAGACGATTATCGTCAACTGCAACCCCGAGACCGTCTCGACAGACTACGACACTTCGGACAAGCTCTATTTCGAGCCGGTCACGGTGGAAGACGTCCTTCAGATCTACGAGGCCGAAAAGCCCGAAGGCGTGATCGTACAGTTCGGCGGGCAGACGCCGCTCAACATCGCGCGCGCCCTGCAGGAGGCCGGCTGCCGCATTCTCGGCACGAGCGTCGATTCGATCGACGACGCGGAAGACCGCGATCTTTTCCATTCGATCATGGATTCGCTCGGCATCCCCATGCCGGAGTCCATGATGGCGAGCGACATCGACGGCGCGATTGAATGCGCCGGCAAGCTCGGCTATCCTCTCATCATCCGCCCGTCCTTCGTTCTCGGCGGCCGCGGCATGGAGGTGATCTACGACGAGATAATGCTGCGCGAATACGTTGCAAAGGCCGTCGGCGTCACGCCCGACCGTCCTCTCTATCTCGACCGCTTCCTCTGCCATGCGCTCGAATGCGAGGCCGACGCGCTCTCTGACGGAACCGACGTGTTCATTCCGGCGATAATGCAGCACATCGAGCTCGCCGGCATCCATTCCGGCGACTCCGCATGCGTGCTGCCGCCCGTCACGATTTCCGAAGAAAACAAGGCCACGATTCTTGAATACACGAGGAAGATAGCCGCGCGTCTCAAGGTGGTGGGGCTCATGAACATGCAGTTCGCCATCGAAAACGGCAAGGTTTACGTGATCGAGGCGAATCCGCGCGCGTCGCGCACGGTGCCGCTCGTGTCGAAGGTCGCAGGCACGCAGATGGCCGGCATCGCCACCGAGCTCATGCTCGGGGCGACGGTGAAGGAGCTTGGCCTGCACAGGCGCAAGACGATTCCCTACTACGGCGTGAAAGAGGCCGTCCTTCCTTTCGACAAATTCCCGGAGGTCGACCCCGTGCTCGGGCCGGAAATGCGTTCTACCGGCGAGGTTCTCGGCCTTGCCGATTCGTTCGGGCTTGCGTATTTCAAATCGCAGGAAGCCGCGCTCGCGCCGCTTCCCACGAAGCCGGGCAAAATACTCGTCTCGCTTTCCGAAAAGCCGGAAGACGCGGCGCTCGCCGTGCGCAAATTCGAGGCGCTCGGGTTCACGGTCGTCGCCACGGAGGGCACGGCGAAATGGCTCACGTCCCGCGGCGTCGCCGCAGACACGATCGCGAAGATCGGCGAAGGCCGCCCCGATGTTCTCGATGCCATAAAGAACCGCGAGGTCGTGCTCATCGTCAACACGCCCAGCGGCAGGCGCGATTCGCGCGCCGACGACTGTCGCATCAGGCAGGCCGCCATCAAGTACCGCGTTCCGTATCTCACCACGATATCGGCGGCGCTTGCCGCGGCCGAGGGCATCGGCGAGGCGATGAGCGGGCTCGGCGAAGTGCGCTCGCTTCAGAGCTATCATGCGTCGATCGGCATAGAAGACTGACAAAAGAAGGATGTACGACATGTCTTTGAACATAGTTGAAAAGATAGATTCTCGCGTAAAGATCAAAAACGTTCTCTTGAGCGTCAGCGACAAGACGGGGCTCGAGAGTTTCGTGGAAGGTCTTGTCAAGGCGTGCCCCGGCGTCAGGATATATTCGACCGGCGGCACTTACGCCAAGGTCAAGGAAATTCTCGGCGAGCGCGCCGAAGGCACTCTCGTCGCGGTCTCCGACTACACCGGCCAGCCGGAGATGCAGGGCGGCCTCGTCAAGACGCTCGACTTCAAGATATATCTCGGGCTTCTTTCCGAAACGTACAACGACGCCCACCAGGCCGATCTCAGGCGTCTTTCGGCGCAGCCGATCGACATGGTGGTCGTGAACCTGTATCCCTTCCGCGAGACGGTTTCGAAAGCGGGCGTCACGCCCGAGATGGCGAGGACCAACATCGATATCGGCGGCCCGTGCATGGTGCGCGCGAGCGCGAAGAACTATCTCAGGGTCGCGTCCGTGACGGATCCTCTCGATTATGCAAACATAGTCGAAGAGCTTTCCTCTCACGGAGGGACGATCGGCTTCGACACGCGCTTCAAGCTCATGAAAAAGGCTTTTGCGCATACGGCCGCGTACGACACCGCCATTTCCGGCTATTTCAGTTCCCGCACATGGGAGGAGGTTTCCGACACCTACAAAAAGGAGGGATGAAATGGAACGCGTCGCGACAAAAACAGATCTGGAAGTCCTCTCGGCCGACGATGCCGAGATTCGTGACACCGATATCGCATTCTCCTGCCCGTTCTGCGGCAAGAGTCTCGTGATAGATTATCGCGGCGCAGGTCTCGAGGTGAGATGCACCGAGTGCGGCAAAGAAGTCCTCGTGCCAATTCCCGGCGGGATGGAACTCGCCGATCTCGATCTCGACACGAACGAAGTGTTGAGCCAGCTTTTCGCAACCCGGCGCAATTACCAGAAAGCAGAGTTTCAGATCAGGCTTCTGCGCGAAAAGCTCGTCCAGATGCAGGAGACGCTCGGCGTCATGCAGAATGTGATAGCGGAGGGGCTCGCGCAGTCGTGAACGCAAAAGCGAAGACGGTCAATCTTATAACATTCGCAAGGCTGCCTCTCATATTCGTCTGGCTTGCGCTTGCGGTCGCCCGTGACACGACAGGCAGCACGGCGTGCGCCGTGTTCGCGCTTGCCGCGATCGCGGCGATCGGCCTTTCGGACATGTTCGACGGATATTTCGCGAGAAAATGGCACGTCGTGTCGCAGTTCGGCAAAATGGCCGACCCTCTGATGGACAAGCTCTTCTACGCCGTTTCTCTTCCGGCTCTCGCGTATTTCGCGGCGAGGCGGGGGGATGGCTGCGCCCACGCGCTGATGCTTCTTCTTTTCGCGGTGCTCTATATCGTCCGCGACCTTTGGGTGACATTCATGCGGTCGCTCGGTGCTGCGCAGGGGGCGGAGGTGGCGGCGATGATGCTCGGCAAAGTGCGCACGGCGCTCACTTTCCCCGCCGTCGGCTTCATTTATCTGTATCTTGTTTTTTCGCATGCGCTTTCGCCCGCTCTTTCCAAAGCCGCGCTCGTCGCATGCTTTGCGACGGAGGCCGGCATGACGGCGCTCAACGTCGTGAGTTTCGTTTCATATACCCGTGCGTACATGCCGTACATAAAAAAGACAGCGAATGTATCTTAAAGAGTTAGAGATTGTCGGATTCAAGAGTTTTGCGGAGAAAACGCGTCTTACGTTCGATCCGGGGCTCATAGCCATAGTCGGTCCAAACGGGTGCGGCAAGTCCAACGTGTCCGACGCGATACGCTGGGTGCTCGGCGAACAGCGGCCGACGGCGCTCAGATGTTTCAAGCTTGTCGATGTCGTTTTCAACGGCACCGACACCCGCAAGCCTCTCGGCCTTGCCGAAGTCACCATCACCTTCGCCGACTGCGAAAAGGAGCTCGGCACCGAATACCACGAGGTTACGATCCAGCGCCGCGTCTACCGCGATGGTTCGGGCGAATACTTTCTGAACAAACAGCCGTGCCGTCTCAAGGACATCCAGCATCTCCTGATGGGCACCGGCATCGGCACGTCCTCCTACTCCGTCATGGCGCAGGGCCAGATCGACGCGATTCTCTCGTCGAAGCCCGAGGACAGGCGCGCGGTATTCGAAGAGGCCGCGGGCATTACGAAATTCAAGGCCGACCGCAAAGAAGCCATGCGGAAGATCGAGCAGACGGAGCAGAATCTCCTCCGCGAAGCCGATATACTGCGCGAAATGAAAAGGCAGATAGGCTCGCTTCAGCGGCAGGTGGGCAAGGCCCGCCGGTACAAGGAGCTGCGTGACGAGCTGAGGAGTCTCGACATCTACGTAAGCCGCAACAAGATCCGCGATTTCGACAAGACTCTCGAAGAGAACGCCGCGAACCGCGGAGAAATCGAAAAGGCGATAGAGGAGGCTCTTGCGGCGGTCGACGAGGCGGAGAAGCGCCAGCAGTCGCTGCATGCCGAAGTCCATGCTCTCGAAGAGCGTCTCCAGTCGCTCGCGGAGGAGCTCGCGGATGCCGACGGCGCGCTGCGCCGTGCCAACGAAGTCATAGCTGTAAACACCCAGCGCATTGCGGAATACAGGAGCTTTGCCGACCGCGACGGGCGTGAAATCGCTTCATCCCGCCGCCAGCTCGAAGAAATAAAAATGCAGGGAGAGGCGTTGCGCCAGAAAAAGTCTCTCATAGATGAGAGCCTTTTGAAAGCCGAAGAGGCGCTCGCCGCCGCCGAAAAGAAATTCAACGCCTCGCGCGAAACCATGGATGCGCTGCGTCTTGCTCTGCAGGAATCGAGGGCGGAGTCGGTCCGCTGCGACAGGCGTTCGGTCTCGCTGCGCGACGAGATAGCCTCTCTTGACGAATCTTCGCGCGACTCGAAGATGAAAATCGAGCGCCTCGCCGCCGAAAAGGCGAATCTTGCGTCGTCGTCGGCCGGGGCTCTCGCCGCGCTGGAGGCCGTTTCGCTCAAAGCCGACGAGGCCGCGGCGAAGGAAAAAGCAGTCCAGGAAGTTTTCGACTCGAAGAGGTCTTCGCTCGCCGAACTCAGGCTGAAGATAGACGAATCGCGCGAAGGGCTCGGATCGATGCAGGCCGAAGCCGCGGCCAAGGAGGCCCAGCTCGAGATGATGAAGGACGAGGCCGTGGCGAAAAGGGTCCTTGAAGGCATTCTCGAAGAC
>JAFWBO010000040.1 GCA_017507065.1 Kiritimatiellia bacterium
CGAGGCCGATGTAGTCTTCTCCGTGCCATACGGCGAGATTGTGGCGGCATTCAAAACCTTTGACGGCCCAGTTCGATATTTCGTACCGCCCGAGCCCTGCCGATTCGAGGACTTCGGAAATGCCGCGGATCGCATCCATCGTTTCGTCGTCCGACGGGAGGGTGTCTTCGGCCTGTCCGCGGCGGACGATTCGCGACAGGATGGACTCTTCCTCGAGAATGAGCGAATAGACGGAGCAGTGCCTGAGCCCCCAGTTTTTCAGCCGCCCGAAATCGGACGGCCGCGTGATGTCCCGGGGATATCCGGCGATAAGGTCTATGCCTGCGTTCTCGAAATGTTTTCTGACGAGCCCGAAGCGTTTCTCCGCTTCGTCTGTCGTGTAGCCGCGGCCCATGCGCGCGAGCGTGGCGTCGTCGAGAGACTGGACGCCCATCGAAACGCGGTTGACGCCGACGTCCTCGAGTTCGGCGAGTTTTTCTTCGGTGACGTCGAGAGGATGCAGCTCGGCCGTCCATTCTTCGATGTCGTAGCCGGCGAGCGCTTTTTTGAACGCCCGCAGATCGCAAAGGGCGGGCGAGCCGCCGCCGAAGTAGACGGTCTTGAGATCGAGCCCGCCGAGCGTTTCCGCGGCGCGCGCGATACACTCGGCCGTTTCGCCGGCGTAGGCGTCGCGCGTTTCGCGCGAGGCGCCCGCTTTCGAGTGCAGCGCGCAATACGTGCATTTCCTTCTGCAGAAAGGGAAATGCACGTAGAGGTTGCGCATGCGCGCCGTTTTTCCTGATGCCGCCGAGATGTGTCCCATAGGCGTATTATAGCAGAAATCGCGCTGTTCCGGCGATTTCTTTTTTTCCGCCGCGGTTGACATCCTGTAGACAACGCTTTGACAAGTGTTCATACAAGCCGTCTTGTCCTTTGTCCGTCCGGGATGATATAATATCCCAAGTATGTCAGATTTGAAAACACCACCCAACAGTTCAGAATGCGAGAGGGCTCTTCTCGGTTCTATTCTTCTTGATTCCGTTTCCCGCTCGGGCGAGAGGATCGTCGACGTGTGCATGTCGCAGGGGATTTCGCCCGATGCGTTCTTCGACCCGCGCAACAAGGCGGTGTACGCGGCGATGGTTTCGATGATCCGCACTTCGCGGCCGCTCGACGCGGTGACGCTTCTCGACGAACTCGGCAAAAACGGCACGCTCGAGGCGATAGGCGGCGTCAATTTCGTGCAGTCTCTCGTCGATCAGGTGGGCTCAACCGCAAACGCCGGCTATTACATGTCGGTTGTGAAGGCAAAGGCGCTGCGTCGCAGGATGATAGAGACGGCTTCTGCCGTCGAGAGCAAGTGCTACGACGAAGCGTCGCATCCGAACCCGCAGGCGATTCTCGGAGAGGCCGAGACGGCGTTTCTCGAACTCGGCGGCCGCGACAGCGTGCAATATCCGTGGTCGCAGGCGATAGAGGACAGTTTCAACCGCATCGACAAGATGTTTTCGTCCGACGGGCAGACGTTCGAAGGGCTTTCGACGGGGCTCACCCACCTCGACGAAAAGCTGCAAGGGCTGAAAAATTCCGAAATGATCGTGATAGCCGCGCGTCCTTCCGTCGGGAAAACGTCGCTTGCGATGAACATCGCCGAATGCGCCGCGCTCGGCCGCGACATGAACAACATTCCGGTGAAATGCGACGGCGGCAAGCGCCATCCCGTGATGATATTCTCGCTTGAAATGCCGGTGGAAGCCCTGACAAAGAGAATGCTCGCGGGAAGGGCGGGCGTCAATATGTGGCGGCTTGCGCGCAACCTCTGCCCGAGAAAAGAGAAAGAGATGCTCACCGAGCAGTTGTGCGCGGCGGCCGGAGAGCTCAAAGACGCGCCGATATACGTTGACGATTCCGCCGGTCTCGACATTATGGAGCTTCGCGCTCGCGCGCGCCGCGCCAAGAAGGCGCACGGCATCGAGCTTATCGTGATCGACTATCTCCAGCTCTGCAAATCGGAGGACAAGGCCCGCCAGGGCAGGCAGCTCGAAGTGTCGGAGATTTCGCAGCAGATAAAGGCCATGGCGAAGGAGCTCAAGATCCCCGTCATCGTGCTGTCGCAGCTTTCGCGCGCGAACGAGCAGCGCGGCGACAAATTTGAGCGGCCGAAGCTTTCGGACCTCAGGGATTCGGGCGCGATCGAACAGGATGCGGACGTCGTGTTTCTTCTGCGCCGTCCGTCGCGGAACCCGAACGATCCCGATTCGGGCGACGAACAGCTTGCCATAATAGACGTGGCAAAAAACCGCAACGGCGAGACTGGCGAGGTGAAGGTGAACTTCTATCGCGAATACACGCGTTTCGGCGACAGGGAGATAGCACGCTCGCCCGATGACAATTTCGTCACTTCGGAGCCGCCTCCGGAAGGACACGAGTACTCCGAAGATCCGATGCTGTAGAAGAAGGCGGCGCGCGATCAGATTGGCGCCGAGGTGGAAAACGGCCCGGCCGAATGCGTGTGGCAGATCGCAAGACCGAGCGCGTCCGCCGCGTCGTTCTGCGGAATCTCGGGAAGGTTCAGGAGGGTTTTCACCATGCGCTGGACCTGTTCCTTTTCGGCAAGGCCGTTGCCGCAGACGGCCTTTTTCATTTTTCTCGGTTCGTATTCGTAGACCGGTATCCCGGCATTGGCC
>JAFWBO010000041.1 GCA_017507065.1 Kiritimatiellia bacterium
CGCGATGTGACTGAGGTCGAAAAGATACAGGACGATGCCGACGATTCCGACGACGAACGCAAAATGCGCGATCTCGAACGCAAAGAGGCCCGCAGCCGCCGGCGCGACAAGGCCGAGACCAGGTACGAGCGCCGCGAAGCCGAGCTCGACCACGTGCAGGCTCTGCGCAAGGTAGAGCGCAAGCGCACGGACGGCTATCTCGAAATCGACAAGAAGCAGTGGCGCGAAGAAGAAGCGCGCGCCAAGGCCGAACTCAAGGCGGAACGCAAAGCGCTGGCCGAGGCCGAAAAGGCGAGGATCGAAGCGGAACAGGCTGCCGCGGAGGAAGCGGCTCGCGCGAAAGCCGAAGCCGAACGCCAAGCCGCGGAGGAGGCGAAGCGCGTCAAGGCCGAGGCTGAACGCGTGGCGGCCGAGGAAGCCGCGCGCAAGAAGGCCGAGGACGAAGAGCGCGAGAAAAAGGAGCCGAAGAAAAAATCGATATGGCGCTGGTGGTGACCATAAACGGAGGTTTCGCAGAAGTCGATGCCGGGTCGTGGCTTGCGGGCCGCGGCCAGCCTGCGGCTTTTTCCGGAGCTCTTTCCCGCCGCCGTCGCACGGGATGGTTCCTTCGCGACCGTTCGGCGCTCGATCTCGTCGAGACGACGGGGCGCGCCTGGTTCGCCGATGCCTCGCGTCCGTTCCTCACCTACATCCCCTGCGCGGCCCCTCTGTGCGCCGTTTCCTCCAAGGTTCTCTGCGCGCCGGCGTCGGCCCGCGCGGGCGCGGAGCTTGTAAAAACGATCCCAATGGGCTCGAAGGGCGCTTTCGCCGTGACGAAGTTTGCGGTTTCCTCCTGGGTCGTCATGGCCAGCGCTTCGCGGACGACGCGCATTTCAGTGGCTGAAGGCGAGGTGCTGTCGGTCCGTCCCGGCGCCGTCGTCGCGTGGACCGGACCGCATCCTACAGGATACGTGCAGCGTATCGGGATATGGGATATCCTTCTTCCGCGCGCTCCGCGCGAGCTGATGCTTCATTTCTACGGCCCGTGCATCGTCTGGGCCGAAGGCTCTCCAGACCTCAAGGCGTCCAATCTTCCAAATTTCACCCGGAGGGCCTATGGCGTTTGATGCGGCACAGATACTCCGGCAGACGTATGCCGCAAGCGCCGAGGCGGCGCGCTTCCGCGAGATAGCGCAGAGCTCTTCCGCGGCGCCGGCCGCGTCCGTCCAGCGCGGAGAGCTCATGGGCATGGCGGTGGCCGTGGTCGCCGATCCGTCGGCCGAGCTCATGGATTCGATGGAAGAGCTCTCTTTGCAGTTCGAGGAAAAAGAGGCGAAAAGGGCCGGCGAGCGCAAACTCGGCGAAATGCAGGGCCCCAGAACGGCGCTTGTCAAAGCGATAGAATCGTGGATGGCGATGATGCCGGACATGCCGGGGCGCGAGTTCATCGCGAAAATGCTGCACAATCTTCGCGCGGCCGCATCTTCCTCGCAGACTCCGGACGCCAGAGAACTTTTGAAGGAACTCGCCCGCGGATCGACGGATCCGAGCCACCAGTTCGCGATGCTCGACATAATGGAAAGGTCGCTCGGCGAAGGCGAGAATGGATTGCGCGCCCTCGTGGCGAAGGCGAAGGAGCTTTTGGCCGGAGAGCGCGGCGCCGACATCCGCGCGGGGCTGAACCTTGCCAAAGAGATCAACACGCGCGCCTCGACGCCTGAAGAGATGCGCGAGCTCAGGGACATGTACCGCAGCGAAGTGGTCGGGTTCTCGAAGCCGCAGGAATGTTTCAGATCGCTTCTCTCCGCACGCGGAGCGGAAGGGCTGAAAGACGCGATAGATTTTCTGATCTCAGGATGCGGGGCCGACTTGAACTCCGGCACGCCTTCTCTCGAAGCGGCGGCTCTCGGGCGCATATTGACCGACCTGCAGTGCGTGCAGGTGCTTGAAACGGTGCTCGAAGCGCTCACTGCTCTTGGAGTGCGCATGGACCGCCAGTTCGGCGAGAAATGCAGAATGAGCGGCGAACAGATGACGGGGAGGGTCGTGGATCTTACCGAGCAGCCTTTCGTGGAATCGGGCGGCATAGCGGCTTTCATCGCCGAATGCGGCATGAGGGCTCTTCTTGCGAGGATGGATTTCGCGCGCGAACTCACATCTCTTTTCAGAAAGCTCTCTCCGCGTCTTTTCGCGCGGGAGGGAGACCGTCAGCGTCTCGTCGACGCGGCGCAGGAACATCTCGACGATTTGATAAGCGAGGAGAACGAACATCTCGAAGAGGCGGGCGCCGGAAAGGAGGCGGCATCATGACGGCGCCGGAGTGGATACAGGCCGTGGTGCGCGATTTCGGCCGCGGAGCGGGGCTTTCCGGATTTGAACTGAACGAATCGGGATCGGCGGCGCTTTCCTTCGAGTCCGGCGTCGTTTTGAGGATGGAATACACGGGTGTCGGGTTCGTCGTGGCTGTCACGCTGCCGGGAGCCGGCGGAGCGGGAAGCGCCGGACACCTTCTCGCGCTCGCGCACCCGAAGGCGAAGCACGGAGGTTTCAGAGTGAGGACGGGAGTGGTGAGAGGGTCGAGACGGATAGCGGCCATCATGATTCCCGAGCGCGATGTCACCTTGCCGCGCGTAAACGCCGCGTTCGCCGAACTGTGGCGGATCGCGGGAGAACTGGGAGAGGCGAGATGGGCATAAGTGTTTCGAGAACTTCCGAGCCGATACGCTTCGACGTCGGAATAGGCAGCGCCGGATATGCCGACGTGATCGATTCCCCTGCCGCCGGACGTGCGCAGAAGTCGCTTCTGCCTGGTTCGACCACGGTTTCGCAGGCGATAGACGAGCTCTTCCCGCAGGACGGAAGCGTTGTCGCCGAGGTGATGGGCGCTCTCGTGGAAGGCAACTCCGCATCCCTGCGCACGCCGGGAGGGTTCGCCGCCGCGGCCCAGTCGGCCGCGGCCATGCTCAGAGGGGCGGGTACGGACGCGTCGGCGAGAGCCGCGGACGAAATCGACGAACTTATCGCGGATACCGATCTGTTCGAACGCTGCCGCATGGCGCTTTTGGAGACTTGAGCGTTCAGGCTCAGAAGGCAAGGATGAAAGTTTAAAGACGTATGAAACGGAATCTGGCAAATTTTTCGAATGTATTCAGCCGGTTCGGCGATCTTGTGCTCGCCGTTCTGGTCGTGTGCATCATCGGCCTTTTGATCATACCGCTCCCGACGCCGGTCGTAGACCTTCTCATCTCCATCAACCTGATGATCTCGACGGTGATGCTCATGCTTTCGCTCTACCTCCCCAGGGCGCTCGCGTTCTCGACGTTCCCGTCGATGCTCCTTTTCACGACTCTCTACCGTCTTGCCCTCAACGTTACCACCACCCGTCTCATTCTTCTCAAAGCCGATGCGGGCGAGATCATCTACACGTTCGGCAATTTCGTCGTCGGAGGGAATTTCGTCGTCGGCGCGGTCATCTTTCTCATCATAACGATAGTGCAGTTCGTCGTGATCGCAAAAGGCGCGGAGCGCGTCTCGGAAGTGGCGGCCCGTTTCACTCTCGATGCCATGCCTGGAAAACAGATGTCGATCGACGCGGACATGCGCGCGGGCGCGATCGACCAGGACACGGCCCGGGCGCGACGCAACGAGCTCGCCAAAGAGTCGCAGCTCTACGGCGCCATGGACGGCGCTATGAAGTTCGTCAAGGGCGATGCCATCGCCGGGCTGATCATGACGTCGATCAACATCATCGGCGGCATCTGCGTAGGCGTGTTCATGAACGGCAAGGACGTGGGGTGGGCCGTCACGAAATACGGCATTCTCACGATCGGCGATGGCCTCGTTTCGCAGATTCCCGCGCTTCTCGTGTCGATAACCTCCGGCGTAATCGTCACGCGCGTGGGCGACGTCGACAACAAGCCTCTCGGGCAGGACATAATAAACCAGTTCTTCGCCCAGCCGAAGGCGATAATCCTCGGAGCCGTCATGATCGTGGCGATAGGCCTGATACCCGGCTTCCCGAAGATCCAGATGTTCGGCCTCGCGGCGTTCGTGGGGCTGGTGGGCTGGAGCCTCGCGGCCAAGGAAAAAGCCGCGAAGGCGGCTGCGCTCCGAAGGGAAGATCCGCTCGCCGCCGCGGCGCCTTCCGAAGGGACGTCCCCGAGGCCGAAGAAGAAAGAAGGCGACGATTTCTCGATGGTCACCCCGCTGACGGTGGAAATCGACGCGGACATCCGCGGAGCCCTCTCCTACGAGGTTCTGAACGACCAGATCATGTCGGTCCGCCGCGCGCTGTACCACGATCTCGGCGTGCCGTTCCCCGGCATAAACCTTTCGCTCAATCCTGCGATGCACGAAGGCAGATACCGCATTCTCGTCAACGAGGTCCCGGTTTCCGAGGGCGTTCTCGCGAAAGGGTTCGTGTTCGCTCTCGAAGAGCCCGAGAACCTTTCCGCCACCGGCATACATTTCGAGACGGGCAAGCCGTTCCTCTCCGGATACGAGACATGCTGGGTAAAAGAGGAAGACAAGCCGCGGCTCGACGAGAGCGGCATCCGTTCGCTCGATCTTGGCGGTGTGCTGACATACCATCTTTCCAGCGTGCTGAGGCGCTATTCTCACGAGTTCCTCTCGCTGCAGGAAACGCGCATACTCTTCGATCACATGGAGAAGGAGGCGCCGGAGCTCGTCAAGGAGGTCCAGCGCGTGCTGCCTATCCAGAAGATAACGGACGTTCTCCAGCGTCTCGTGCAGGAGGGCGTGTCCATCCGCGATCTGAAGCGTATAACCCAGACGCTTATCGAGTGGGGGCAGAAGGAGAAGGATTCAGTGTTGCTCGTCGAGTATGTGCGTTCCGCTCTTTCCCGCTACATTTCCTACAAGTTTTCCGGCGGCCAGAACATCGTCGCGGCGTATCTTCTCGATCCGTCGCTCGAGGAGAAGATAAGGAAGTCCGTAAGGCAGACTTCCGGCGGAAGCTACCTTGCGATGGATCCCGCGACGGTGCGCGCTATTCTCGCCGTCGTCAAGCGCACCATCGGCGACCTTGCGAAGATACCGCAGAAGCCAGTCCTCATAGTTTCAGTGGACATCCGCCGCTATTTCCGCAAGATGATCGAAAAAGATTATTACGAGCTTCCGGTGCTATCGTTCCAGGAACTGAGTGCAGAGATCAACATTCAACCATTAGGGAGGCTAAAACTCTGATGAGAACAGACCAGCCTTCCAACCATCCAAACATCAACCAATGGGTTTTCTACTAAAGATAATCGAGGGTCCCAACAAAGGTGCGGAGATCGCGCTGGTCGAGGGCATTGCCGTCACGCTCGGCAAGAACGACGATTGCGACATCGTGCTGGCCGATCCGACGTTTCCGGAGGATCCTGTCACGCTTCTGGCCGAATCCGACGCCGTTTCCCTCTCCGGCGCGACGCTTCCGGTTTTCCATGTCAGAACTCTCGGCTCGACTTCGTTTGCCGTCGGTCCTGCCGACGCTCCGTGGCAGGAGCTCGTGCGGGAGAAAGAATCCGGCGGTGAAGAAGACGAAGAGTCCGCGACCGGCGGGAAAGAGGACGCGCCGTCCCGCGTCCCGGATCCGGCTGTCGCTCCGAGCGCCGGACCCGGCCCCGCCGAAAAAAAAGCGGAGCGTCGGCTGCCTCGGCTGTCTCGGCGCGCTCGTTGTTCTTCTTGCGGTCTTCGCGGCGCTGGCGTTTTGCTTCAGAGACAGGGCGCGGCCTCGTGCGGAAAAAATGTGGGCGTGGACCACCAATGCCGTTTCCGGCGTCTGTTCGCGGCAGACCGTCGTTTCCGACGGCGGCGCGCGGTCCGTGGAGGCGAAACCTGCCCGTACGATTTCCGATGTCGTCGCGCAGTACGGCCTTGCCGTTACGAACAGGAATTCGCACACCGTCATCGTCGGCAATTTCAGGTCGCGCGCGGAGAGACTGCGCGCCACGGCGGAGGCGTATGCGGCGCAGCCCGGGGCCGAGCTTGATTTTTCCGACGACGAATCGTTCCGTTCCGC
>JAFWBO010000042.1 GCA_017507065.1 Kiritimatiellia bacterium
CCGCCCGCGCGCAAACACACGGGCGGAACATCCTCTCCGGCTTGTCAGGCCTTCGCCGGCCAGAACTTGTCGGACAGTTTCGACGGTATTCCCACTTCGCCCTTCTCGAAGCACTCGGCAAGAATCTTCCAGCCGAGATCGAGGGCTTCTTCGAGCGGAATGTTGACCGACAGATCCATCATACCCTTCTCGAACGCTTCGCCGTACTTGAGAAGCTTCTTGTCCCACGCCGACATCCTGAAACCCATCGACTGCTTTTCGGCCGTCTCTTTGTACTGCGCGTAAAGTTTGATCATCGCGTCCATCACGGTGCGGTGGTCTTCGCGCGTAGTCTTGTTCACCTGCTGTTTGAGACGCGAAAGAGATCCGAAAGGTTCTATGCGGCCGTTCTTGAGATAGAACTGCCCTTCGGTGATGTAGCCGGTGTTGTCCGGAACGGGGTGCGTGACATCGTCGCCGGGCATCGTGGTGACGGCGAGGATGGTAATGGAACCGGCCGTGTCGAAATCGACCGCCTTCTCGTAGCGGGAAGCGAGCTGCGAATAAAGATCGCCCGGATAGCCGCGGTTGGAAGGTATCTGTTCCATCGTGATGGCGATCTCCTTCATCGCATCGGCGAACGACGTCATGTCTGTGAGAAGAACGAGCACGTCCTTTCCTTCGAGCGCGAATTTCTCCGCGACGGCAAGAGACACGTCCGGCACGAGCATGCACTCGACCGTGGGATCTGCCGCTGTGTGGACGAACATCACCGTCTTGGACAGCGCACCCGACCTGTCGAGCGTGTTGCGCAGTTTCAGATATTCGTCGTTCTTGAGCCCCATGCCGCCGATTACGATTACATCCGAATCGGCCTGGAGCGCGATGCGCGCAAGCAGTTCGTTGTACGGCTCGCCTGCGCGCGCGAACACCGGGAGCTTCT
The DNA here is from genome assembly GCA_017507065.1 of Kiritimatiellia bacterium. Lineage (GTDB taxonomy): Bacteria > Verrucomicrobiota > Kiritimatiellia > RFP12 > UBA1067 > UBA1067. Next base: position 923 of record JAFWBO010000042.1, read on the forward strand.
GCGATTTCACAAGCGTGTTGAACAGGTCGATCATGGGGATGTTCGTCCTCACCATCTCCTTCGGCATGATGCGTTTCGCGGGATTTACCGACGGCTGGCCGATCGGGAACCTCTCGCCCGAAACCTCCGGCCCTCCGTCGCGCGGCACGCACGCACCTGTGAACGCACGGCCGAGAAGATCCGGAGAAAACGGTATTTTCATCGCCTCCCCGAGGAAACGCACGCGCGCGCCGGTGTCGACGCCGCGGGCGCCTGCAAAAATCTGCAACGTGACGTTCGGCCCGTCGAGCTTGATGACCTGCGCAAGCGACGTGCCGGCGCGCGATTCTATCTCGGCCATCTCTCCATACTTGACGCCTTCCGCGCGGAGTGTCGCCACCGAGCCGGAGAGCGCGTCTATTTTACGGTATATCTTGTTGTTGAACATTCTTCTGCTTCCCAATTTATCAGGCGCATGACGCCTTTTCAATCTTTTCCGCGACAAGCGACGCGAGTTTTCCGTATTCTTCCGACTTGAACGGCTTGTCGTTCCAGTCGATGAACGTCTGCGTCAGATCGAGGAAAAACGACCGCGCCGCATCTTTGTCGGCAAAAGCGTATTCCGCATCGAGCGCCTTCTCGAGGACGCCGAACATCTCGCGCTGCCTTTCCACGCAGGTCGTGGCGTCCGCCTGCGAGAATGCGTTCTGCTGGAGGTAGACGCCGTCGAGAAATTCGGCCTTCAGATATTTCACGAAATCTTCGGGGCTCGTCCCCTCTTCGCCGACGACTTTCATCATCTGCCCGATGTCGGTGCCTTCGCGAAGGCGGTTTCTCGCCCTCTCCACGCGATCCTGCTCGATGACTGAATTGTAATGGCTCCAGCTTTCGAGCGGATCGATGGCCGGATAGCGGCGGGCGTCGGAGCGCGCGCGCGAAAGGCCGTGAAAACCGCCAACCACCTTCAGCGTGGCCTGCGTGACAGGTTCGTCGAAGTTGCCGCCCGCCGGCGAAACGGTGCCGCCGATCGTGACAGACCCGAGAGATCCGTCTTTGAGTTTCACGCGGCCGGCGCGTTCGTAGAAAGCCGCGATGCGGCTTTCGAGATATGCGGGGAACGCCTCTTCGCCGGGAATCTCCTCGAGACGGCCGGACAGTTCGCGCATGGCCTGCGCCCAGCGCGAAGTGGAATCGGCGAGGACGAGAACGTTAAGCCCCATCTGGCGGTAATATTCGGCGAGCGTCACCGCCGTATACACCGAAGCCTCGCGCGAGGCGACCGGCATCGACGACGTGTTGCAGATTATGATCGTCCGCTTCATGAGCGATTCGCCGGTGCGGGGATCTGTTATCTCGGGGAACTCCTTGAGCGTTTCGACGACTTCGCCGGCGCGCTCGCCGCATGCGGCAGATATGACGATGTCGACCTTTGCATATCTCGCGGTAGTCTGCTGGAGAACCGTCTTGCCGGCGCCGAACGGCCCGGGAATGCAGTAGGTGCCGCCGATCGCGACAGGGAAGAACGTGTCGATTGTGCGCACCGTGGTTTCGAGCGTTTCCACAGGCTCGAGCCGCTCCGCATAACACTTCACCGGAACTTTAACCGGCCAGCGCTGCATCATCTGCACCGGGACGGAGCGCCCGTCGGCTTCAAGCTCCGCCACGGTGTCGGTCACGGTATAGTCGCCTGCGGCGGCAAGACTTTTTACCGTGTAAAACCCCTTGAAGGAGAACGGCACCATTATTTTGTGGCCAGGCATCGTCTTGTTGTCGAAGATGCCCTCGGTAACCCAGCCGAGCGTGTCGCCGGCCGACACGCGCGCGCCTATTTCGGCCGTTGGGTGCCAATCCCATTTGCGATCTCGCGGAAGCGCGGGAAGATACATGCCGCGCTGGAGAAAGAAGGCCGCCTCGTTCGAGATTTTGCCCGCCTCCACGGCGAGCTCGGGAAGCGGGTTCTGCAACCCGTCGTAAACCTGCGCGAGCATCCCCGGGCCGAGCTCGGCGGCGAGAAGTTCGCCCGTGAATTCGACGGCATCGCCCACCGAAAGCCCCGACGTCTGTTCGAAAACCTGCATGTCGCAGACTTTGCCTCTCACTCGCACGATCTCGGCCATAAGACGCTTTCCTTCGAGAATCGCGTAGCCTACTTCGTTCTGCGCGACGTCGCCTTCGAATGCGACGGAAATCATATTGCCGTTAACGGTTCTGATTTTGCCTGTTGCGTTCATTTCTCTTCACCGGTGTTTCTGTTTGTCCTGAATGTTTCAAAAAGCCTGCGCCCCTCCTCCGCGGACGCCGCGCTTCTGCGCAATGCGATCGCCAGACGCGCCGCATAAGCCCTGAGCGCGCCGATGCCGAGAGGGGCGGCGACGTCTTCAAGCGTCCCCGCCGCATCCCAGAAGACGCGGTCTATCGCTTCGTCGCGTCTGGCCGGATCCTTTTCCTGAAAACACTCCGCGATGCGGTTGCGCCAGTAGAGCCGGCATCCCGCGACGGGACGTTTCCATCTTTCGCCGCCGCGAGCCTCGGCCACGGCGTTTTTAAGCTCGGTCTCGAGATCGCGCCATTCTCCGCCCATATCGACGTCGCCGGCCATCTCGCGGAATTTCTCGGCCGTCAGCGGCGGCGGAGCCCCGAAAGCAAGAGGCGGCAGCGATGCAACTGTATAATCGCAGATCATTTCGCCGAAACGAGTTTCGCCAATTCCGGCCTGAGCCGCTTTGCGAGTTCGGCCGCGAGCGTGTCGCCTGTAAACGAATGCTCGACACGGCCCGAATCCGTCTTGACGGTAAAACCGCTTCGCGTGTTTTCGTCGATCGCGACCGTGAAAGACCCGAGACGGGCCGCCTCCCGCCTGAGCGCTTCGGCGACGGCCGGAGCGGATGCAATCTCTCCCTCAGCGGCAAAATCTTTGACGGCCCTGCGGAGCACTTCGGCGGCATCTTCGCCGGAAGAAAGGACGTCTTTCGTTTTTTCGGAAAGAATCTTTTCAAGAACGGCCCTTACGGCGTTCTCCACCGAAATGACGGTGTCCCGCGCGGCCTGCGAAAGCGACTCTCTGGCGCGCGCTTCGTAAAGGCGCGCATCCTCTTCGGCCCGCGCCTTGATTTTCGCGGCTTCTTCTTTCGCCGCCGCGATTTCTTTCGCGGCGGCCTCTCTGGCCTCGCCAAGCAAGGCATCGGCTTCGGCGCGGGCTTTTTCAATGCCGTCGCGGTTTATCTTTTCCAAAAGGCTTTGCAAATCTTGAGACATATTCTCCTCCATGGTTCAATAAGGAGATTATACTTTTTTTACCTCGTAAAAGTCAAGTCGCCAACGGAAAAATCTCATCCAAAAAATTGCATTGTCGGGCCATTTGGGCATTGACCCGAAAAATAATATTTTGATATAATATGCTTGATAATTGTTTTACAAGGACACCGACTATGATGACCGATACAGTTACACGCTTCGGATCCGCCGCTTGCGCGGCGATCGCATCTCTCGCCGGCCTCTTCTTGTTTTGCCCGGCCTCGTCCGCAGAACAAACAGCCAGCACGGCTTTCCGCGGCAACGACATTCCCGAAGGATGGACATCCGTCGAAAGCACGCTCGTTTCCCCGGAATATCCAAATTCCGCGACAAAGATTTCCATTTCATACGCTCCCTCGGGCGACACCAACGGCTCCGTGCGGATTTCGTCCGGCGAATCTAATCTCGCCACCCTTTCAACCGACACCTCGTCGGCGGAAATGACCTTCCCGGAAACAACAGATTTCCGCCGCTTTTCAATCTCGGCCGAAAACGCCTCGCTCCTGTCGTTTACCGCACACTATCTTGAGTCCCGGCTTGCCTCTATCCCTGAAATAAACATCGATTCTTATACGCCGGATTCGGTCAGTCTTTCGTGGGGCGCCGTCACCGGCGCCGGCGGATATTCGGTTTCTATCTTCACAAATACGGTCGAAGGCGCATCGGCAGGCTCGAACACATGGGTTGAGACTTTTGCAAAAATGCCTACGTACCCCAAAAACACCACCCAGTTGGAAAGCCAAGATCTCGAATTGGCCGATCATGGGCAGGACAGCGGCGAAAACTGGCAAAACACATCTTTTACCAACCTGTATTGGATATCAGGCGACGAATACAAGGGCTTTCGCCTCGGGAACTCTTCAAATGCCGGACGGATTATAGTGCCTCACACGATCGGCGAAGAAAACAGGCTCGTCTTCGCGGCATACAGGAATAAATCTTCTTCAGCCAACCTCAGAATCTCCTACGTCACATACGACATGGACGCAGGAACTTACACGTCGACAAATCATATCGCCAACATAGAACTCTCGTCCGAGCCCAAAGAGTACGCTGCGGAAATCCCGGCGAAAGCCGCCGGCGGCAAAATCCTGCTCGAATCGTATGCAAGTGCAACCGATTGCCGCGTTGCTATCACAAACATAGCGTTCGTTTCCGGCTGGAGCGCCGGAACGACGGTCCGGAAAGAAATCAGGACGATCGAGACGCAGGTCCCTTCCTGTTCCGCAGACAATCTTCCGTCGACGGAAATAACCGTCAAGGTTAAAGCGATCGCCTCCGACAGACGCATCGCCGAAAGCGAGGCAACCGCCATCGACATCGATCTCGGGCGGGCCCCGCGCCTCGTTCTGCCCGGCTCGCTCGTCGCGGCGGGATATCAGGAAGATTTCTCCCGTCTCGGCGACATCGACGGCGGAAACTGGCTGAACGGCGCGACGGTACCGTATATCCAAGCCGTGCGCAACATCGATGCCGTGGCAAGCATAACCGTAAAAGCCGGAGGCTCCCAGACGAGTTCATCCGCGCCGTCGGCCGGTCTTTACGCCTTCCGCGACAAAAACAAGACTGACGACTCCTTGTGGTCGCTCGCGGCCGCGCCGAAATCCAACGCCGCGCTCTCATTCGGCTTCGCCGTATCAAACGACATGGCCCAGGCAAAACTTCTGGATATAGCCCTCGCCTTCGATGCGATGCAATGGTCGTTTACAAGCAACAGAACCGCCGTGCAGACAATGCAGGTGGAATATACGGTCGGAACGAACGGCGAAACATCCATTTCTTCCGAGGGCGAATGGCACGAACTTGAAGCCATGCGCCTGACGGCGAAAACATGGGACGACTACAATAACGCCACAGACGGCGAAAACGGCTTCGACAAAACGAATGTCTGCCGCAGAGAAACAAAAGAAGCGTCTCTTGACGGAATTGAACTCGCTCCTGGCAACACTCTCGTGATCAGATTCGTCCCGAAAGGAGTGGCGTCCGGCGAAGCTCTCGGCATCGACAATCTCTCGCTTCGCTGCAACGCCGAAGAAATCGTAAAACCCGGCTTTTTCCTACATCTGGCAAACAAGAAATGACAAACGACACGACTGCAGAAAATACGCTTTTAAAAGTTGAGAACCTCCGCATAGCCTTCCGCATGGGGAAAAGGCTTTCGGTTCCCGTGAGAAACGTTTCGTTCTCCATCGGAAGGGAAGAGCGCGTAGCGATCGTCGGCGAATCGGGATGCGGAAAATCGCTCACGTCGCTCGCCGTGGGCGGGCTTGTCGAACGCGCCGACATTTCGGGGCGCGTGGAGTTCCCGGCTGCCGGCGGAAAACGCCCCGCCATATCGTACATTTTCCAGAATCCCATGCAGTCGCTCGACCCGGTGATGCGCGTCGGCGCGCAGATCCGCGAAGGCGCCGCAGGAGATGCAGACGCCGCCGAACTTCTCGAGAGCGTCTCGCTCCCCGCCTCCGTCGCGAAAAAATATCCTTGCGAACTTTCCGGAGGGCAGTGCCAGCGCGTGATGATCGCGGCGGCGCTCGCGGCGAAACCATCTCTTCTCGTGGCGGACGAGCCCACCACCGCGCTCGACGTCACCACGCAGAAAGAAGTGCTCGATCTCATAGACCGCATATCGCGCGAACGGCATATGGCCGTTCTTCTAATCACCCACAATCTGGGGCTCGTCGCGAAATATTCCGATTACGTAAACGTGATGTACGCCGGGGAAATCGTGGAACACGGCAGAGTGGAAGACGTCATTGCGCATCCGCGTCATCCCTATACGAAAGGGCTCATCGCGGCGGTGCCGCGGCTCGACGCCAGAAAAGACGCGCCCATCGCATCCATCCCGGGCGTGGTGCCGTCGCCGTGGGCGTGGCCCGAAGGCTGCGCATTCCATCCGCGCTGCCCTGTGGCCAGAAAAAGCTGCGGGGAAAGCGGCTCTTTCAAGGGGTGTCCCGAAATGGTCTGACCGGGAAACTCCGGTTGTCTGCGGCATTGAGCGAAAATATTTGACATTGCATGAAAATATTATATATTATATAATATGCCAACATTTCAACAAATGGACGACAAGATGACTGCAACAATAGACAGAGACGAAATCAACAGCTATGCCGCATCGCTCAGCGAAAAAATACACGACAGCTACACGATCGATCCGAAGTACTACAGAGGCGACGCCGTCAAACGGGGGCTCAGAAACGCCGACGGCTCCGGCGTGATGGCCGGCGTGACGCGCATCGGGTGCGTCAAGGGATACTATCTCAACGATTCTCTGAAAGAACCCGTCAAAGGCGAACTTCGATACAGAGGCATAGAAATAAACGAAATCATCGAGAATTATGCCGCTCCCGGCACGTCTGGATACGAAGAAGTCGCCTATCTGCTCCTCTTCGGGAAACTGCCTACAAAGGACGAATTCGAGAAATTCAACAAGATCCTGACCGCCGCAAGACGCCTCCCGAAAGGGTTTTTCGAGGACATGATTCTGAAAGCGCCGTCGAAAAACGTGATGAACAAACTCGAACGCAGCGTTCTGGCAATGTATTCTTACGACCACGATCCGGACAATACCGCCGTGGAAAACGTCGTACGCCAGTCGATACAGCTCATAGGATCGCTGCCGACGGTCGTGGCCCACGCCTATGCCGTGAAACGCCACATCTTCGGCGGCGGCTCTCTATACATCCACAATCCCGACAGTTCTCTGTCGGTGGCGCAGAATTTCCTGCGGATGCTGCGCAAAGACAAATCATACACCGAAGAAGAGGCGAAAATCCTCGATCTGATGCTTATTCTCCACGCCGAACACGGCGGCGGCAACAACTCCACTTTCGTCTGCCGCGCCGTCACTTCGTCCGGAACAGACACCTACAGCGCGATCGCCGCGGCCATAGGATCGCTGAAAGGCCCTCTGCACGGCGGAGCCAACGCCAAAGTGAAAGAGATGATGGACGCCATATCGGCGCTCGCCCCTTCAGGAAGCGATGAAGAGGTTAAAAACGCCCTTCTCGCGATTCTCGACGGCAAAGCCGGCGACGGCAAGGGGAAAATCTACGGTCTCGGACACGCCATCTACACGATAAGCGACCCGCGAGCAGAAGCAATCAAACGCTACGCGAGGCATCTCGTGCAAGGCAACGGGCTTGAACGCGATTTCGCCCTCGCCGAAGCCGTAGAGCGCATCGGCATAGAGCTCATAATGGAAAAGACCGGGCGCGACCTGCCCATGTGCGCGAACGTCGACCTGTATTCGGGCATCGTCTACAGGGCGCTCGGCATCCCGGAAGACCTGTTCACGCCGCTTTTCGCAATCGCCCGCATTGCAGGCTGGTGCGCACACCGCCTCGAAGAGCTGATAAGCGGAGGCAGGATCATCCGTCCCGCATACCGCTCTTCGATGAAAGAAGCCCATTACATCCCGATGTCGGAAAGAGGCTGAGAGCCGCCGAGCGCTTTGCAAAGCGAAACGTAGCGTTCGGAAATGGCGCCGCGGGAAATCACGAGCGCCTCTTCAAGCGACAGAAGCGAGCGCTGCGCATCTATGACGGCCGTGAAATCCTTGAGGCCGTTTCTGTAGAGATCCTTCGAAATCGCAACTGCGTCGGATGCGGCTTTGACGGCTTCTTCGAGGGCGTGGCAGCGATGGTATTCCTCCGTGTATGCGGCATACACATCACGGACTTCCGCATACGCTTTCTGGATCGAGAGCTCGTATGCGTACACGGCAGAGCGCATTTTCGCCTCCTCGGCCTTGACGCTCGCATATATCCTTCCGCCCTGGAAAATCGGCCAGCTGACGGCAGGGCCGATCGATCCCATGAGCGCATCGCGGCGCAGAAGTTTGGACGGATGCACCGACTCCAGCCCGAGCGAACCGTTGATGTAGAGTTTCGGGAACCACAGGGATTTGGCAACGCCGACATACGCGACCTGCGCGGCGAGATTCCTCTCGGCCGTCCTGACATCCGGACGCGAACGGATGAGATCGATCGGCACGTTCTCGAGCTTCACCGGCGCGCACTGACGCGTCTCGCTCTCTTCTTTCCGGGCAAGCTGCGCATCGAGGGAACCTGGCATGTCGCCGGTAAGTATAGCAAGCGCATCGAGGATCCTCGTCTCCTCGGCCAAAAGCGGCGGTATGGCGGCATGGGTCTGCTCCATGACGTATTTCGACTGGTTCACGGCGAGTTCGTCGCCAATGCCGGAATCGAGGCGCGACTTCAGAATCTCGTAAGTCTCCTTCTGGAGCGCGAGATTCCGGCGGGAGACGTCTATTCTGGCCTGCACGGTTCTGAGCGAAGAATATTCGCGCGCAACCTCGGCGGTGAGCGAAACGAGCGCATCGGCATAACTCCAGAGCGCGGAATCCGCCTCGGCCTCGGCCGCTTGGGTTTCACGGCGCGGACCGCCGAAAACGTCAATCTCCCACGAGGCGTCGAACCCGGCCGCGAAAACATCGCTGTGCAGCTTTTTATTCGTACCCCACCTGCTCGACGAGTTCTTGCCTCGCTCGAGCCGCACGGCCGAAGCTTCGGCCGAAACCTGCGGCATGAATGCGGCGAACGTCCCCATATGGCGCCACCTGGCCGCCGCAAGACGTTCGCGGGCGATCAAGAACGTAAGATTGGTGGAAACGGCCCTTTCGATGAGTTTGTCGAGTTCGGGATCTTCGAATCTGTCCCACCACTGCTTCAGGTTCTCGGCTCTCACCGCCTCGCGGACGTCTTCGGACGCCCCGGCGGTCTTGAATTCTCCGCTCTCCAACCTGTTCGTCGTCGGATATCCGGCATCGGGCAGCGCATATTCCGGTATCTTCATCTCCGGCTCTTCGTAATCCGGCCCGACGGCGGGAAGAATCGCGCAACCGCCGATCGCGAAAGCCGCCGCCGCGAAAACGCCGGCGACAGGTGAAATTCTGTTCTGTTCCATTATCGTCTCCATTGCTGTGAAAAGGGAAAGAGTATTATACCATATTTTTCACCGCCAAAAATTTTTCCAGTCTTCGACGAATCTGTCCATCTTCCCTTCTTCGCCGAGCACCATGGCCGTCGCTTTGCGCATATCGCGCGTCTGCACGATCCCTTTGAGATAGTCCTGCTTCAGGTTTTCCCAAGGCCTGTCTTTCACATGCGGAGCGCCAAGCTCGATGAAAACGGCGACAGACCAGGCAAGACGGTATTTCATCCGCCTTTCCACGTCGCTCCCGGCATAGAACTCGTCGTAATCCATAAACATCAGCGCGGGAAGGATCCCGGCAAGCTCGTCTATTTCCTCTGGCGAAGGTTCTCCCCCGGCAAACGGCGGCGTTTTCCAGCCTAAATCATCTTCGTCTTCGAAAAACTGGGCATACCCTTCGTTGAACCACGGAGAAACCGGAATGAACGCGACAGCGTAGGAAAGGTATCTGTGAAACGCCTCGTGGCGCATCGTCTTCAGAAGCTCCTTTTCTCCGCCCGGCGGAAGATATGCAACGAGTTCCCGGCGGGCGGGGCTCCAGTATGCGGCGCTCCAGCGCATGTCGTCTCCGGCGGCGGCGAGATATTCGCTGCGGCTTGAATATATCCTCGCCACGGCAAGCGCGTTCGACGCGGCGACCGCGGCCGGCACGGCGGCGGCATACTTTCCCATCATGCGCGGCAGATCGTTCGTCAACGCGGCCACGAAACCTGACGTTCGCGGCAGATTGTCAAGAACCACAAGGTCGCCGGACGAAGAGACATGCCATGAAGGATAGTTGGCGACGCCTCTTTCCGCATCGGCGCGCAGAAGCTCGCGTTCTGAAACGGCACGGGGCGGCTTGCCGGTACGGCGCCGCGCGTCTTCAATGCGCTCCCGGGCTTCGCCCGGAAGTTCTTTTTCCGCCGTTTTCCCCCAGTTCGGCAGCAGCTCGTCGAGCATCCGGGCGCGAGCCTCTTCGCGGTCGTCGCCTTCCACGAGCGTCCATATCGCCGCGCGCCACACCGAGGACCCCTCCTCGATGAACGTGCATACTACCGCGGAAGTGTTCGTGCCCTCCCAGAAGAGAACATCCTTCATCCCTCTTACGGGGATGTGCGGGCGGGTAAATTTTTCGGCCGGTTCCACGGGCGAGAGTCTTGCCACGGCGGCGCGTACCGCGGCAAGATCTTTCCCGGGGTCTATCGGGCGCTCGAGCGCGCGGTATCCGGCACGCGTTTTTGCTTCGCCTGCGAAAACCGGCGGCTTCGCGGCAAGCCTGGCAAGGACGAAAAGGCGCCCGTCGGCGTCTGTCCAGCGCCCGGAAACGGTGCGGTATGTCCAAAGATCCGTCTCGTCATATCTGTCCTCGAGGCATGACATTCCGTCCGCGCCAGAGACGAGATACGTCTCTGCGCGCGGCATGTCGAGCGGCGAAGGAGACGCGAACCACAGCGATGCCGCGAGAAAGAACATCAGAGCGCTCCGGTGACAAGAGAACCGAACGTCGTTATCGGCGTCGTGTCGCGGTAATTGTCGAGCACCTGCCTGACGTCTTTGGCGAGCGAAAGAATCTCTTCGTAAAGCGAAGAATCGTTCACGAGGCGGCCGAGCGTCCCTTCGCCCGTTTTGAGCTTCTCAGCCGTCTCTTCGAGACTTGCAAGAAGACGCTTCGCGCCCGCCGAAATCTCTTTCGTGTCCAGCGAATCGCACGCCGCGCGGAAAGACGCGAGCGCGGCGTCGAGTTCCGCGCCGAGCGGATCGTCTTTCGCGACAAGACGCCCGAGCACGCCTTCGCCTTTCAATATGCGTCCGGAAATGTCCGCCGCCGCCGCCGCCGTGCGCTTGAGGTCGTTGTAGACCGTATCGTCGGCGGACAAGAGCTTGCCGAGCGTCCCCTCGCCGCGCTCCACCCGGCCGACGATTTCTTTCGCGCCGGCGGCGGTCGCCTTGAGATCGTTGTAGATCGTTTCATCGGAAGAAAGAAGCTTGCCGACAGTCCCCTCGCCGCGCTCCACCCGGTCTGCGAGCGAACGGACTTTCTCCGTAATCGCGTTCATATTCGACACCATGCCGGCAAGCTCCCCGTTCGATGTTATTTCGCGGAGCTTTCCGGCTATCTCGGAAATGTCGCGCATCCAGTCGGTCGGCGTTTCGCCGGCGAACAGCGTGGTCTCGAGAGGCAGCGCCGCGCCGTCGCCCTCTTCGAGAAGAAGATAGTTGCCCCCCAGCATGGAGAGCGAACACACCGCGATTCTGTATTTCTCGCGCAGAACCACGCCGCCGTCGATCTCGATGCGTACGACGAGGTTGGACGGCGTAAGATCTATTCTGTCGACGGCGCCCACCTTGGTGCCGCGGTACATGACCGAATCGTGGTCCTTCAATCCGCCGACGTCGTCGAACGCCACGCTGGCGACAACCTTGTGACGGCCTCTCAAGACGTCCACGCCGGAAACGACGATGGTGAAATACGCGAGAAGCGCGAGAACCGCCGAGAGAAACACGCCCACGACGATTTCCGGAAACACATCGTTCTTTTTCATCCTATATCACCTTTCATTGCAGCGACGATTTCTTTCGCCGCGGGATTTTCCGACTCGAGGAACTGCGCGGGAGGCAGACATACCGCGGCCTTCCCGTCTTTGATAAGAAGAATCCTGTCGGCGATCGCTATGGCGCCGGCGAGATCGTGGGTGACGACTATCGATGTGATGCCGCGCGTCCTGTTCAGCTTCCTGATAAGCCGGTGGATCGTTACCGACGTGACCGGATCGAGCCCGGACGTCGGCTCGTCGTAAAGGACTATGTCGCTCTCTCTCACGATGGCGCGGGCGAGCCCCGCGCGTTTCTGCATGCCGCCGGAAATTTCGGGGGGATACTTTCCCGCGGCATGCGACAGCTCCACTTCGGCGAGCGCCGATGCCGTGCGCTTTTCGATCTCCGCATCGTCGAGCGCGGTGTTTTCGCGCAGCGGCAGCGCGACATTGTCCGCGACGGTCATCCATGCGAGAAGCGCCGCGCTCTGGAAAAGATATCCTATTCTCCCTCTGGTGCGCCACAGCTCGCGCTCCGAGGCTCTCGCCACGTCGACGCCGTCGACAAGAACGCGGCCCGACGTAGGGACGAAAAGCCTGACAAGATGCTTGAGCGTGACCGATTTGCCCGCGCCCGACTGGCCGACGATGCAGAATATCTCGCCTTTTTCGACCTTGAACGAAAGGCCGTCGAGCACCTTCTCGCCGTCGAATTCCTTCGTCACGTTTTCGAACTCGACAAGGCTCATCTGTATGCCACCCTCGTTATCATGTAGCCGAACATCAGTATGAGAAGAAAGCCCGTTATCACCGATCTCTGCGTCGAACGGCCCACGCCCGCCGCGCCGTACCCCGCGCCGAAGCCTTCGTAAACGGCAACGGCGCCGATCGTGAAACCGAACACGAGCGATTTCAGAAGCCCGACGAAAAGATCCTTTGTGTCCGCGGCGGAAAGCGCGCTTGCGATGTACTGGCCGAAATCCACGTTCAGCTGCGTTGCCGAAACTATGCCGCCCCCCATCGTCCCGACCACGCAGCAGAAAAACCCGAGAAGAGGCGAGGCGATGACGAGAGCGAGCATGCGCGGCGCGGCGAGAAACCTGACGGGCGAAATCGACATGATTTCAAGCGCGGCTATTTCGTCGTTGACTTTCATCGCGGCCAGTTCCGCCGCGACTGCGGAACCGACGCATGCGGCAAGGCACATCCCGCAGCTGAAAGGCCCCATCTCCCGGACGAGCGAAACCATGACCGCCGCGCCGAGATATATTTCGTAATTGAAACGCCTCAGCTCGAGCCCGACCTGCAAGGCGAGGATCATGCCGGTGAAAAGCGAAACGACCGTAACGACCGGCAGCGTCCTTATGCATACGGCATACAGCTGCCTGACGAGCTCGCCTCTCGAACGGCGGCGGAAAACGGAAGGAAACGAAAGAACCGCGGCGAAAGCGAGACGGGCGGCAAAGCCCGTCTCCGCGAAAAAGGCGAATCGCCCGCCGTACGGCTCTCTCGTTACCGTCATTTTGCCTCGGCGCTCGTCTTGCCGGCGCTCTTCATGCGTTTGACGGCATCGCGGACTTTTTCTATCCGCCTTTTCGCGGCGTCGCTTCCGGCAAAATCCTTCTCCATATTGTCGAGCTTTTCAAGCGCTCCTGCCTTGTCTCCGAGCAGCGCCGTCACACGGGCGTCGCCGGCCCTCGCCTGGAGCACGAGGCTGCTTTTAGGCTTGGCTTCGATGAATTCGGCGTATTCCTTCCCCGCCTCGGCATACCTGCCGAGCGCTTCGAGACATTCCGCCGCGCCGACGGCCGGGACGTCTTCGTAGCCGCAGACGGGAGCCGTTTTAAGCTCTTCATATATCGCGAGGGCCTCTTCGTAACGCTCGTCGTCGAAATAGCTCTTCGCCAGACGCTGCTTCAAAGCAGGTCCGGCCGCGGTGCCGCCGAAATCGCGGACGGCCTTCTCGAGGGCTTCGGTGCCGTATGCGGAGATCACCGCATCTCCGGCGGCGAAGCGCTCTTTCTCCGTCTTGTATTTCCATCCGAAATACCCTGCCGCCGCGACAAGCGCAAGCGTGCATATCGCGACGGTTTTCCTGCCGCTCGTTTCCCACCACTCCACAACAGGGAGAAGTTCTTCCGGTATGTTCATTCGTCTCTTCCTTTCTCGTATAGGTCGGACCATGCGTCCAACGGTGTTTCGCTTTTCCCTTCGGCGCGGAAGACTATTCTGGCGTAGTCGAGCGCATCGGGGAAATCGCGGTTGTGTACAAAACGGCTTTTCCCTTTCACCGGCGGCTGCGACAGACGCTTGAGACTGTCGATCAGCAGCGATGCCGTGAAATATACGGTTTTGGGCGGCTTTACGACAGGCATGAGGGCGCTGACCGCCGCGCGCCCCTGCATCTCGCCGCCCGCCGCGCGGACAAGGCATGTCGCAAGGACGGCCGAACGCAACGCGTTGGACACCTCGAACCCCTTGCCGGACATCATCGTTTCATACGTATCGAGCACCGAAAGATATTTCCACATCGGACTTTTCGCCCCGCCCGTCCTGTCTATGGAGGCGGACACCTCCGGCATGAGATCGGCCAGCATGCCGCACTCCCACATGAGACGGAACGCCTCTTTCGACCTCCCGTACGGGAAAAGGCGATATATCTCCTCGCATACGCGCGGGGCGGCGGCGAGGAGAATGGCCGCATGGTGTCTTTTCATGGCGGCCCAGGTCTTGCGCTCGATTTTGAAGCCGAGCCGGGAAGAAAACTTCACCGCGCGCATCATCCTGACGGGATCCTCCTGAAAGCGGATGTCGGGATCTCCTATGGAGCGGATTATCTTCTTCTCGATGTCTTTCATGCCGCCGACCCAGTCGATGACGCTGAAATCCTTTATATCGTAAAAGAGCCCGTTCACGGTGAAATCACGCCTGTACGCATCTGTTTCCGGGGTGCCGAACGTATTGTCCTCGAACGGCCCTTCGGACGCGTGTTCTATGATCTCGCCCACGCTTTGCGAATTTCTGCGGAACGTCGCCGTCTCTATCACCTTGTCTCCGAAGCGGACGTGGGCGAGGCGGAAACGCCTCCCGATGAGGAAACAGTTCCTGAACGCGCGTTTGACTTCGTTGGGCCGGGCCGACGTCCCTACGTCGAAATCCTTGGGCCGGCGGCCCATCAAAAGGTCGCGGACGCCGCCTCCGACAAGATACGCCGTGTAGCCGAGACCGGAAAGCCTGTAAAGAACCTTGAGCGCGTCTGGATCGATGTTTTTGCGCGAAATGCAGTGATCCGGCCGCGCATACACGACCGGTTTGCTTTTTTTCTTTTTCAAAAATCCGAACATTGCCTCATATTATACTATATTCCGGCCGTTTTTCCCAATGAAAAAATCGCGTGTCACGGTGCCGGGACGGGTGGAAAGACCTGTGCAAACTCTTCTTCCGTCGGGCCTTCGTTGAAATACCGGTAATTGAGAATCCATGCGGAAGGGTGACGGCGCACGGTGCGCGCGATGGTGTCGGTTATCCGGCGCGTGACAGCCCTTACGTCCATCCCTTTCTCCCAGACTATCGCATCGAGCATTTCGCAGCGGTAGCGCCCGTCTTTCAACGGACGCGACCACGCGACGACTATGGGCGCATGCGTCTTCGCGGACAGGAACGCGGGCGCTACCGAAACGCACATCGGACGGCCGAGAAACTCCACCCAGACGCCGCCGTCCTTCCTGTTTACGAACTGGTCCACGAGAAGCCCGATGTCTTTGCCATCCTTCAACGCCTGCAACAGCGGCCTGAACGCGCCCTCCGCAGGCAGAATCTCCTGCCCTATCGAACGCCTGGCTTTCATGAGCAGGCGCGTCATCGCCTTGGAGCCGATATTCTTTGCGACCGACACCATCGAACGCCCTTCGAGATATACGAGCTGGGAAAGCACCTCCCAGCACCCGAGATGCGCGCTTACGGTTATGGCCGTCTTGTTCGCGGCGAGAAAAGCGCGGCATTCCGCGGAGAATTCCGCGACGGCGGCGGCGCGCACGGCCGCTTTTTTCGACGTCCAGAAAATATGGCCTATCGTCCGCGCCATGTTCCGGTAGCTCCGGCGAAGAATCTTCTCTTCGCGGGCCGTCGGATCGTATGCGATGAAAGCAGGATTGAAATAATGCTGCATAAGGCCCGGCACCGGAGCGGGAGCGAGGCCTTCTATCACGCGCAGGTTCGCGAGAGCGAGCCTGCGGCCCTTTCTGTCGAAACGGAAAAACACGGCGCTTGCGAAATCGCACATCCTGAAAAGAGTCCTGTGCGAAACGGAAGTGAAAACGAGCTCCGCGAGAAAAATGCCGAACCATTCGAACGGCCGGCGCAGAAAACGCTTGATACGCTTTGGAAAAGAGTGAAGCTTCCATGCGGCCTCGGCGTCGAGCCCGAGACGCGATGCGACAACGGAGGAAAATTCCTTTGACATGCCGCGTGTATCTCCTATTTCTGGTGCTGCATATCGCAAAGCCTGCGGTAGATGCCGCCCATGGCGTAAAGCTCGTCGTGCGTGCCGCGTTCGACAATCCTGCCTGAATCCATCACGAGTATCAAATCTGCCGAGCGTATCGTCGAAAGCCTGTGGGCGATGGCGAAAACGGTCCTGTTCTTCATGAGGTTCTCGAGCGCGTCCTGGACAAGACGCTCCGTCACCGTGTCGAGAGCGCTCGTAGCCTCGTCGAGAATGAGAACGGGCGGGTTTCTCAATATGGCGCGGGCGATGGCAATGCGCTGGCGCTCGCCGCCCGAAAGCGCAAATCCTTTTTCGCCGGCCATGCGGGCATACCCCTCCGGCTGCGACATGATGAATTCGTGCGCGTTGGCGAGCTTCGCCGCGGCGACCACCTCTTCGTGCGTCGCATCGGGAGAACCGTAGCGTATGTTCTCTTCTATCGTATCGTTGAAAAGAATCGTCTCCTGCTGGACCGACCCCACGAGAGAGCGCAGATCGCCGATTCTCAGGTCTCTGAGATCGATGCCGTCCATCGTGACGCTTCCTTCCGCCGGATCGAAAAATCTCGCGAGAAGCGCAGACAGCGTCGTCTTGCCCGAACCAGTGCCGCCTACGACGGCAACCGTCTGCCCCCGGCGGATTTCGAAGCTGACGCCGCTCACGGCATCGTGGTCGGCGGTGGCGTAGCGGAACGAAACGCCGTTGAACGATATCCTGTCGTCGAACGTCTTTTTCTCCACGGCGTCCTTTTTCTCTGGAAGCTCCATATCGACATCGAGAATCGACCATATGCGCTGGAGGGAAGCCTGAGCCGTCTCGATCTGCACCTGGAGCTTCGCAAGCTGTTTGAGCGGCTTGTATATGAGAAGAAGCGGGGCGAGCATCGGCACTACGTTCGCAAGCGTGACGTGCGCGGCAAAACAGTATACGAGAAACGCGCAGATGAGCACTATTCCTATCGTCTCGACCGTAGGCCCCACGAGAAGCCCCCAGCGGACGGCGCGCATCGTGGTCTTGAAGAGCGTCCTGTTGACGTTCTCGTATTTGTCGTTTTCGAATTTCTCGGTGTCGTACGCTTTGACCACCCTGACGCACGTGAGTATCTCGTGGATCCGGCTGCCTACGACAGAACTTCTCTCGAGCGTGCGCCTCGACCATTTGCGTATGCATTTGCCGAGCCCCAGGACGGGCACCATGAAAGCCGGCATTCCTATGAATATCACGGCAAGCGTCGCAAGCTGATTGTTTGCAACGGCAAAATAGATTATGAACCCGACCGAAACGGCGATTTCAAAAGGCGCGCGCGCCAGCTCGGAGAGCATCGTCTGGATTATCGTCTGCACCACGGCGGGATCGCCCGTCGCACGGCTCATGAGCTGCCCCACGTCTATTCTCCCGTGGAATTCGACAGACTGGCGCTGTATGTGCCTGAGAATGTCCACGCGCAGATCGGCCACGACTTTCGAGGCCGCCCACGTAAGGCAATACTGGTTGAGGAAAACGAGCGCAAGACGGGCCAAGGCGACAAGCGGTATTATCACGACGGCGAGAAGCACAAGCGCTCCGCCCATGGCGCCGTCTTCATCCTGGAGTTTTATCCCCGCCTTGGCCGCGAGCTTCTCCGCCTTGGGATACCATGAAGGAAGTTTCGATGCTTCCGCGAGTTTTTTCTCGATGCCGTGCTTTTTGCGCAGGACCCCATTCTGCGTTTCCGCCGGAGCGGCAGGCGATGCAAGCGCGGCCGCCGGAGCGGCGAAAACCGCGGTTTCGCGCCCGCGCGCCTCGTTCGCCCCGACTTTTTCGAGCGCCGGCTGTATCACCTGGAAAAGCGGCAGGAGAGTGCCCGCCGTAAGCATTCCGCAAACGATGCCCGTGAAAATCCTGAAACGGTATTTTCTCGCATACCGCCACACTCTGGCATATGCCTCCCTTGCGGAATACTCGCGGTCGAAAAATTCTTTTTTGTAATCGATGCTCATCTGCACACCTCCGCGAGGATTTCCGACAGCTGCTCTTTGATGACTTTCATGGACAGATGCGTTTCAAAAAATTCCCGCGCGGCGGAAAAGTACGCGTCGCGATCGCCCCAGTCGGCGCGGTATTCCTCTATCGCCGCGACGAGCGCGCCGGCATCGCCCGGCGGAATGAATTTTATCGCCCTGCATTCTGCCGCGCCGGCGGGATATCCCGTGCAATATTCGTTGACGGTCGGCCTTGCGCAGGCCATGCATTCGTAGACTTTGTTGCCGATGACGCGCGATGCCTTGGCTGTCGTGCCGAACACGCCGAGCACGACGTCGTGCCCGGAAATGACAGCCGGCACTTCGACATAGGGGACCTTCTCGAGAAAACGGACATTTGCAAGCCCGGCCGCTTTCGCCTCGGTCGACGCCTTGTACGCCCCCCATCCGAGAAAATCCCACCGTATCGGAAGGTGCTGCGTCATTCTGGCCGCCTCCACTATCGTTTCCGTACCGTGAAGAGGCAGATACGCGCCGTGATAGAGAACGCGGAAAACGCCGTCGTCCGGGGGCACGGTTCCAGACGGCTTGAAAACCTTTTCGTCCGTACCGGTGTAGAGCGCGCGCATCTTGCCGCGCGGAACTCCGAATGTCTCTGCGCAGAAATCGACATGGCACGACGTGTCCCATGTGACGAAATCCGGCGCGTTCATCATTTTCGTCTCGAGGGCAAGAAGCTTTTTCGCGCGCCTTTCCGACGCCTTCCATTTCTTTTGCTCGAGGACTTTCTTGTCCCACGCGGAAATCATCGGATCGAAAATCACCTTTACGCCTCTGCGGTGCGCCCAGCGGCAGGCCGCGAGTATGTCGCGCTGGCGGCAGACGGGAACCCACACGAGATCGGGAAGCGTCTTCGGCCCTCTGAAAATCGCTTCGACGTCGCCGAACTTCGGCCAGATCTTCACCTGAAATATCTCAACCTCCCAACCGAGCTCCTTGAACAGGGAAATATACACCCTGTTGCGCGAATAGCCGGGATCGAACCTTCCCCAGAACAGCACCTTTTTCATCTGTACGTTTCCTCCGCCCATTCGTACGGCTCGCTGTAATCGAGGCCGAACACCGTCTCCACCATGTATTTAAGCACTCTCGCGCCGTTGAAAAGAGCATGATACTTCCTGCGTCCGGCGGCGGCCATGCGCATCCGCGCTTCGTCGTCGGCATTGTAGCGCAATATTTTTTCGGCAAGATCCGCCGGCGAATCAAAAAACACCGCTTCGTCCGGCGTGAAAAAGCGCTCCATCTCCCCGCGCGAGCTCAGAAACGTCAAAATGCCGTATCCCATAAGATGCGCGATCCTGTCCGACGAATACCACTTGTCGCCTTCGCGGCGGTTGAGATTGACGGACATTTTGGAAGAAGAAAGAATATGCTCGTATTTCGCCCCCCACACCGAAGGCGTGTCGATGCCGAAATAATCGGCCCTCAGCCGGCCGTCTATGAGCTTGCGCAGCCCGGCGAGAAACGCGAGGCGTTCGTCGCCCTTGCGCGGATTGGCGGCATAAAAAAGATCGCGTTCGAAAAGCGTCTTCGACGAATTGTCGCCGTGCTCCATCGAAGGATCGCTCGGGTTGGGCATGTAGGCGACGATATTGCGCGGCGTCTTCCACGCCGCGAGCATCTCTCCCGCGGTGGTGGCGAAAAGCGCATCGCAGCTGTCGCGGCGCTCTTCCATCTGGCGGCGCGTGCCCTCCTGCCACAGAGGGTCTACGTTGAAGTGCGCTATTTTGACGCCGGGGAGAATGCGGCGTATCATGCAGAGCGTGTCGTTGGAGATATAGTCGCAATGACCGAGAAGAACGAGATCCGGCCTGAAATTTTCCGCGCACTTCACAAGCTTGCGGTTTGCGATAGCGCCGCCCCACGCCCTGATTCCGAACGGTGCGAGAAGCCTGGCCATATCCCGGTCGGAAAATTCGCAAAGGCGCCAATTGTTGCGGATCGCGCCGCACATGAGTTTGCGGCCCGGCCCCATCCTGAGATTGCCGTACCGGCGTATCATCAGGTTGTCAACGAGAAGTATTCTCAATTCTTTTAACTTTATTCCGTCCATTCTTTGCGTATTATACCAAATAATACGAAGTTCCGTCAAAAATTTCACACGAAGGACGGAAATCGGGCGGCCAAGATGCCTGGAACGCGCAAGACGCGAGTCGGGATCGCAACACGCAACCCCGACTCGCAACTCAATGCTTTGGCCATCCGCCTACCGCACGGTGATGTAGAAATACTTGGGCGCGTTGTAGACGAGTTCGCCGCCCACGATCGACAGCGTGCCGGGCGTGCCGTCGGCGAGCTTGAACGAGGTGGTGTCCGTCGAGAGCGCCGTCAAACCCGCGCCCTGCGTGAGCGTGTAGGAGCGGCCGACCAAAGGATCGGAATCTTCGGTGAGATAAATCGTTATGTTTTTCTGGAATTCGGGCGTCTTCCCGAAAACGAGTTTCGCATTGGCCGTCCCGTCCACGTGGAAGCAGGCGGCGGAATCAGTCCAGAACGACGCCTTGCCGCTTATCGTGGCGGTTCCCGCTTCGGGAAGGATTACGCGGCGGCTGCCGCCGAGAGTCAGCGCGCCGCCCACGGACGCGCCGCTTTTGAGCTCGAGCGTGGACGAATTGTTCAATTTCACATAGCCGGTCCCCGGCTTGCAGCCGCTGTTCACGACGACACGCACGGAGTTCGACGCCCAGAGCCCGCCGGAGAAGACATTGCTCGTGTTTGCGAATACCACCGTGCCGGAGCCCTTCACGCCCATCACGCCGTCTCCTTCGATGCGTCCGTTCAGCGTGACGGTATGTTTCGTTGCTTCGTCGAGCGTCGCGTCGCCTGTCTTGTAATGCGAAGTGTCGATTACGAGAAGTGTATTCGGGTAGCTGGTGCCATTATTGCTTTTATTCAAGAAAAGCGCGGTTTTCGCCGCGCCGTTGGGATGCGCGGCGAGCGCCCAGTCTTCGTAGGAGTAGAGCGTTGCGCCAGGACGTCCGTCCTGCGCGCCACCGAGCTGGATCCTGTAGTTGGACTCGTCCGTTATGCCTGTTCCAAACGAAAGGCCGCCAGAGCCGATGGCCCAGATTCCCTCGCCCGTCGATTGCGAAGCGACAAAGTAATCATACAATTGCCCGCAATTGAGGAAGAACCTGGCCTGGTTGTACTCGCCTCCCGTGTTCTTTGTCGTTGCGCACGTGAGTTTCTTCGCTTCTATCGTGCCGCCGTAGTATCCGTTATCGGAACCGCCGTATGAATGGAATAAGATCGTATCACCCGTGGTCTTTATCTCGCCTGCCTTCAAAACGCCGTGCTGGCTGTCGAAGACGAACGAGCACCAACCCTTGCTGCTGCCATAGCCCCAGTTGCGCCTGCAACTGGATTCGTTGACAATCTCCACTATGCCTGTCGTGCCGGCATTGAATTTAAAGTGGTCGAAAATCGCCTTCGGCGCGCGAAGAGTCGAACCCGCCCCCGTGAGTATTCCGTAGTTTCCGCCGGTGCCGTATGTCTGCACGCTGCTTGAGGTCACTGTAATCTTTCCGCACCAATAGTCCTCGGTTTTGCTTCCCGTCTTCGGCAGGTTTTGAAGTGTCAGCCCGCCGGAGAACGTCATATAGTCTTTGGAAAGATGCGAAATCGTTGGGGTGGCGCCCGAACACGTCACCGGAACATTGAAAATATGATGGTGGGCAGTGTTGTTTATTATCGACGACACGCCGGAAATCGAACCGGTACCGTTGATTCTTACCTTTGCGGAGCCGGAAGGGAACGTAATCGTTTTCGGCGTAAACGAGCCGTTGAGCGTAAATGTCTTTATCGCACTGGCCGGGTTGCTGATGATGCAGTCGTCCGAAGCGCCGGGAACCGATTTCGTGCTCCAGTTCTCTGGATCGAGCAGGTCGCCGCCTTCGCCGCCCGTCCATGTCACTTCCGCCGCCAGCGCATCCGAAAAAGCGCCCAGCGCCATCAGCGAAGCCGCAAACGCGGCTTTGAAACCGGCGCGCTTCGCAGCGCACCTTAGGAGATTACAGAGAGATACCC
>JAFWBO010000043.1 GCA_017507065.1 Kiritimatiellia bacterium
CGATGCGCGCAGGTTTGCGCGCCGCGCTTCTGTACACGGGGAAATCTATCGACCACGCCGTGCCGCCTATGACGAGCGGGATTTTCACAGGCTCCATCATATCCACGAGCGATTCTTCGTAGACGACAAGCATGTCTGCGCCTTCTCCCTTCGGAGAGGAGGCGAATCTTGCCGCGGCAGGCGATATCGCCGCAGCTTCGCGGTATGCGATCGCCGCGTTGTCCATGTCTGAATCGGCCTCCATAAGATAGCCGGCAAAATACCACGCAAGCGCGTTTTCATATGCCGAGCCGACCTGCGAGGCGACATCCGAAAGGCGCGCTTCAAGCTCGCCCGCGGCCTTGGCCGCGGCGGACGAGCCTGATTCTCCGGCATCTTCCGGCTTGTCGACCGGCTGCGCCCGCTTTTCTTCCTTGAGCTGTTCCTGTATGGCCGTGGCGCGGCGCATGTACACGCGGGCGTCGTCTCCCCTGCCGAGAGCGAGCGAATTCACGGCCTGATACTGCAAAGCGAGCACCGTCTCGTATGCGGCAGGCACGTACGGTATCGACATGTCGTCGCTCACGGTCGCCGCAAGCGCCGTGCCGGCGACAGCGGAGGTTTTCAAGACCGGCCCTTCGGCAGTTTCGTCGAAAATCTCCTCGAGCTGCGGCGCGAACAAAGCGTAGCTGCCGGCGAAATCGCCCTTCAGCATCTTCATGCGGGCGAGTTCGAAACATCCGAGCGGCTTCGTCTTCTTCGAAGCGGCGAGCTTCTTCGCGCGCTCTTCGGCCATAGCGCCGTCGCCCGCGAGAAAATCATTCCGCGAGGCCACGGCGGCCTTGTGGTATGTCATGCATCCGCCCGCGGCCAGAGAGGCTGCGAGCGACACCATACGCACGACAACATGGAACGAATGCTTCTCCATGGTGCGTATTATACCACAATCTCTCCGCTACCGCCATCCCCGGGATGCGCCAGTGGAGATTCGCGAACGACTTCCTTCACCCGGCGGCATGTTTTTTGGTATAATATCCGCCGCGTATGCGCACGATACTACATGTCGACATGGACGCCTTCTTCGCGTCCGTAGAACTTGCCGTCCATCCCGAATGGCGAGGCAGGCCGGTCATCGTCGGCGCGGGGCCGGACGAGCGCGGCGTAGTGTCGACATGCTCTTACGAAGCGCGCAAATTCGGAGTGAGATCGGCAATGCCCTCGAGAACGGCATGGAAACTCTGCCCGCACGCCGTTTTCGTCGAACCGCATATGGAACTGTACAAAGAAGTGTCGGACAGGGCTTTTGAAACATTCGAAAATTTTTCGCCCTTCGTCGAAGGCGTATCGATAGACGAAGCGTTTCTCGACATCACCGGCACGGCCCATCTCTTCGGAAGCGCGGCCGCCCTCGGCGAAGCGCTCCGCGCCGAAGTGCGCAAAGTCTGCCGCGTCACATGTTCTGTGGGCATAGCCCCGAACCGCCTTCTCGCGAAAATCGGCTCGGAGGAGAACAAACCGGACGGGCTGAGCGTTATGCCGTTCGACCCCGCCGAAATCGCCAGATTCCTCGCACCGAAACCTGTCACGGTCCTCTGGGGCGTCGGACGCAAGACGGCAGAGACGCTCAAACGCTTCGGCATGACGACGTGCGGCGCGCTGCAGCAGTGCGACGGCGCAGTGCTCGAGCGCATACTGGGCCGCGCCGCGGCCGCCGCGCTCAAAGAACACGCCTTCGGGCGGGCCGACGACCGCGTCTATTTCGAACCGGGCGACGAAAAATCGGTCTCGCGCGAACACACGTTCGCCGTCGACGAGACGGCGCGCGAAGCCGTCCGCGAAAAACTGCTCGCGCTCGTAGAAGACGTCGGCATGCGCTTCAGGCGCAAAGAGCGCCGCGCGAAAACGGCAAAACTGAAACTGCGCGATGCGTCGTTTTCGACAATCTCCCGGCAGATGCGCTTTCCCGCCCCTTCACGCGACGACATCGCATTCAGGAAAGCCGCGCTCGCGCTTTTCGATGCGGCGTGGCCGCCAGAAGAGACGCGCCGCTCCGGAGAACGCGCCGCAAGACTCGTGGGCTTCGGCGTCGCCGACATCGCAGGCCCCGAAGACGCGCCCGCCGTGGGCGATCTTTTCGGCAACATGCCCGACGCAGACCGCGAAAAACGCGAAAAACTCTCCGCCGCGCTCGACGCCCTCCGCGAAAAAGGGCTCTTGGGCTGACTCGCCCGCAAGCCGGCGAAAGCGCCCTCCCAGACGCAGACAGATGATAAATCAACGGGAAATTATGGTATAATATCAACCAATGAACACGAGCCCAGTTTATACTACAGAGAACGAGTGCCAAGACTGCTATAAATGCGTAAGGCACTGTCCGGTAAAGGCCATCCGCGTCGTGAACGGGAAGGCTTCCGTGATTCCAGGCCTTTGCGTCGCGTGTGGCGAGTGCGTCAAAGTGTGCCCTGCCCACGCCAAGAAAATCAGAATCGACATACAACGGCTGAAAGAGCTCCTCGTTTCAGGAGCCAAAGTGTATGCTTCGGTCGCCCCGAGCTTCGCCGGCTATTTCAAAGGGGTCACGATAGAAAACCTCGCCGCGGCGCTCATGCGCCTCGGATTCGCGGGAGTCAGCGAAACGGCCCACGGCGCCGAAAGCGTGAGTTCGAAAGTGTCGACGCTCCTCAAATCCCCTTCAACTCCGCCGCTCGTGATTTCGAGCGCATGCCCCGCTTCCGTCGACATGATCCGCAAATACATGCCGCGCTTTTCGGAATTCATCTCGCCGGTTCCTTCGCCCGTCAGAGCGCACGCAAGACTTATCAAAGACAAATGCGGCGAAGACGCGCAGGTCGTATTCTTCGGCCCTTGCGCGGCGAAGAAGAACGAATCCGACGCCCACCCCGACGAACTCGCGCTGGCGATAACCTTCCCCGCTCTCGAGGCGTTCTTCGAAGAAAACGGCGTGACGATTCCGCAAGATGAAACCGCCGAACTTTTCCTCGGACCGGCAGGCGAAGGCAGATTCTACTCCATCGAAGGCGGGATGAACGACACGATCCGCGAAAGCGGCGACGGCGTAAGATACATATCCGTCTCCGGGCTCGACAATTTCCGGCGGCTGCTCGAAGGGTTCGATCCGTCGGTGTTCGAAACTGGCTCGGGCTCGTTCAAGCGCAAAATATTCATCGAGGTGCTCGCCTGCCCGGGTGGATGCGTGAACGGCCCGGCGATGCCCCGCGGATCGGGATCGCTCGAGACGATATTCGAGACCGACTGCGCAGCCCCCATCAGGCAGAGCGCATCTCGCGCGGAAGTGAAAAAATGCGATTCAGCCGCATATTCGCCCGAACACGTGGAGAAGCCAGACTGGGACGAAAAGGCGATAGCCGCGGCGCTTGCGAAAGTTGGCAAGACATGCCGCGCCGACGAGCTCAACTGCGGAGCGTGCGGCTACAATTCGTGCCGTGATTTCGCAAGGGCCCTTCTCGAGGGCAAGGCGGAAGAGTCGATGTGCCACACATACCTCAAGCAGAATTTCCGCCGCACGTCCAACGCGCTCATCAAATACATCCCCGCGGCGGTAGTGATTGCCGATGAAAATCTCATGATATCGGAATGCAACCGCCATTTCGCGGCGCTCGTCGGCGCCGAAGACATTTTCGACGCCCTCGGCAACCTCGCGGGAATGGATCTCGGATCGTATCTGGGAGATTTCACGGATCTTTTCAACGGCGCGCTCGAATACGGCAGCGAAACCGAAAAGTTCAACCAGCATTTCGGCGACAGGATCGTGAACGTATCCGTGTTCCCGATCGCCAACGCGAAGTCGGTCGGGGCTGTGGTGCAGGACGTGACGAAAACAGAATTCCGCCGCGAGCAGATCGCCGAAAAGGCACGCGACGTCATACGCAAAAACGTATACACCGTCCAGCAGGTCGCGCGTCTATTCGGCGAACACATCGCCGAAACGGAAATCATGCTGAACGAAATCGCCGGCACGTACGAGTCGAAGACGCAGGCGCAATCAAACGGGGTCATGCCGTCCGGAGGTTTCAATTGACGGACGATCTGTTCATCGAAATGGAGGGCTGCCAGTTCACAAAAACCGGGCAGGCGGCCTGCGGAGACGACATACGGCTTCTCAGGATCAACAAAGAACGCCGCACCATCGCCGCGCTGTCGGACGGTCTCGGCAGCGGCGTGAAAGCGCATGTCATGGCGACGATGACGACGACGATGGCGCTGAGATTTCTCCAGTACAACATGGACACGCTCGAGTCTGTCGAAATAATAATGGACTCCCTGCCCGTATGCCAGACGAGAAAAATATCATACGCCACGTTCTCGCTTTTCGACTACAGGCGCGGGGGGCTCGCCAAGATAATCGAGATGGGGAACCCCAGCTACGTGCATCTGCGCGGCACCGAAGAAGTCGTGCCCGAAAAAGACAAAACGCTCGTATCAAAGCACTGGCCAGACAGAGAAGTGCGCGAATGCGAGGCCGCGATTGAAATAGGCGACAGGATAATACTCTGCTCCGACGGCGTGACGCAGTCCGGCCTCGGCTCCGGAGGAGAATTCAAATTCGGCTGGAGGAGATCCGGAATGCTCGCGTTCGCCAAGGAGACGATATCGAACGAGCCGGACATATCGGCGGCCGACCTCGCCCGACGCATCGCATGCCGCGCGCTCAACATAACGCCCGGCAGCTGCAAGGACGATATATCATGCCTTGTCATATATTTCAGAACGCCCCGCAAGATGCGCGTTCTGACCGGTCCGCCCTACTACAAAGAACACGACGAAGACTACGCGCGCCAGGCCTGCCTCGGCGAAGAGCATGTCGTAATCGCGGGCGGCACGACCGCCAACATCATCGAACGCTGCCTCGGCAGAAAAGTCAAGATCGACCCGCGCGCGCTCAGAAACGCAGGTTCGCTGCCTCCGGCCGGGATCATCCCCGGCGTCGGGATCGTCACGGAAGGCATTCTGACGCTTTCGCGCGTCGCCGACGCGCTCGAAACAGGAGAACCCGCCGCGAATCTGCCGCAGGCCGCGAAGAAAATCGTCGAGATGGTCGGCTCTCACGATTCCATTGAATTCATCGTCGGCACCAAAGTGAACGAGACCCACCAGGATCCGAACGTGCCGCAGGATCTCGAACTGAGGCGCTCGATAATCCGGCGCATGGAAAAAATCCTTGCCGTAAAATACCGGAAAACGGTGAAGATCGACTATTATTGATTGCATACATACGAGAAAACAGAAAACGGAAAATATGAAAATTGAAGTTGAAATCTGCTGCGGAACGGCGTGCTATCTGCTCGGCGCATCGCAGATGGTGGATATCGAAAACGACCTGCCCGACGGATTGAAAGACTCCGTAGAAATAATACCGAGAACGTGTCTCGGGCTGTGCGAGCGCGACAACATAGGCAAAGCCCCCTATGTCCGCTTCAACAAAAGCGAAGTGATGTGTGAAGCCACCGAGGAAAAAGTCATTTCCCGCATCCGCGAACTCGCGGCAGGGACCAAGGAGGCATGATGCTCAACGCAGCGACACACATCAGAC
>JAFWBO010000002.1 GCA_017507065.1 Kiritimatiellia bacterium
GAAGCGCGCGCCTTGCTTCTTCGCGAGCATTTCGCATACGGCACGCTCGCCCTTTGAAATAAACCCGCTTATGATTACATAGCCTTTATCCGCCGCAGATTCCATCCGCCGCACGAGAGCGGCTACGGCCACGTCCGATTTTACCTTCATCGAGACCCGCAGAGAAACAAGCCTCTCTTCCGGCGCAAGCAGCGCAGTGTTCCCCACGCCTTTCCAGTAATCGCCGATATCGAGCCGCGGCGAAGCGAGCGGCTCGCGGATTTTCAGCGATTCCGGCATATCGCGCATCAACGCCCATTTCATCGGGTTGTAGGCGATATAACGCTCTGTAGACTCGATAATCCGCCTGTTGAGGCAAAGATGGTCGTGGTAGCCCTGCTGCCATAACTGGCCAAACGCAGTTTGGTTCTGGCCAAACATAGTTTGGTTCTGGCCAAACACAGTTTGGCCATCTTCACTGTCTTTAGTGTAGATGGCTGAACTGTGTTCAGACAAACCAGTGGAGATGGCTGAACTGTGTTCAGCCTGCCAAGCAAGCCTCGCCTGCTTGGTCGTATAATTCTTGAATCGCCGTATGGCATTGCCGAGCGTTTTAAGAGGCTCGGCAAGGCCGGGCGCGAGGCGGCAGTTGAAATGGACATGGTCCGGCATCACCACATGACCGAAAAGCGAAAAGCCGCTGTTGAGCCGAGGCATGGCAGAAAGCGCCTCGTCCACGATACGCCCAAGAGGAGAAAGCACCGCTTTCCCGTTTTCGATTCTGCCGAAAAGCCCCCGCCGCGGCGACGTGGAAACAGTAATGAAAAGCGAAGCGCCCTTCGCATAGTCCCAGCCGTGCATGCGGCGATAGCGCTTTATCTGTTTCATTTGATCTGGCTGTTCTGGCTGTTCTGGCCGTTCTGGCCAAACACAGTTTGGCCATCTCCACTGTCTTTAGTGGAGATGGCTGAACTGTGTTCAGCCAGCCACTTGAAGGTTTCCGCCCGGTGGAAGCCGAAGGGCTGCACTTTCACGTTCTGCGGCACGAGAATATCCCAGGCGAAGCGCACGGCGGAGCGGTTGTCGGCCATCCGCATCGTGCGGTTGTATTTCCAATGGTGCTTCAGAAGCGTCGAGGTGTAGTAGGCGTCTTCGCCGACAACGAGCGGATCCATGCATGTGTGCCAACGCTTCTTGAAATACCACGCCGCAAGTTCGCACATCCTGTGCGTCCTAAGCGAAAAGCCGCCGTTCGACGTCCAGAGATTGAGCGTCCGCGCGACAAAGCGCTGCAGCCATTTGTCGCGCACGTAGGGCGGGCCTATGAAATCCCAATTCCCGATGAATTCGTCGAGGCCGCCCCTGAGCGGAAAGCCGTCGTCCTGCACGACCAGCAGATATTCCGTATCGAAACGGCTCGCGAATTTTCCGTCGCAATCGCGGCTCATCGAAAGCAGATCGCCGGGGACGAGCGACGGCTCCACCTGTATCTCCACCGCGCTGAATTCTTCGGCGAAGCGCTTCAACCCTGGCGTCATCCTGTCGGTGACGACCACGGACTTCATCATTCCGCAATGAAGCCAGGTTTCGCGGAACGCCGATTCAGTGCGGTAGAAGCGCGCTTCGGCATTGCCGGGCGACTCGCCCCAGTAGTATGAGAGAACCGTGACGTCGCTCCGCCCTTTGCCGTAGTCCTTGCGCCCGGCATGGACGGTGTCGAGCCGCATGCGCTGCCAACCGGAAAGGAATTCAACTGCTCCGCCGCTCATTTCCACAGCTTCTTTCTGCGCAGCCACGCAAAGAAAAACATCCGTTGGACGAGGTCCGACGTCCACGGCTGTATACGGTCCGTCAACGGAGCCAGAAGCCGCGACGCCGGATAGCACAGCGCCATCGCATTGTAGAGCGCCCTCTTCCACCACGACGCGACCGCGGCCCCTTTGCGGCCCTCCACCACCTCGGCATAATACCTGAACCATATTTCGAAAAGCGGGAAGAACCTGCGGAAGGCAGTGTCGTTGAAATACGGTCCTATGCAGTTGAAATGGACGACCACGCCCTTGTCCGCATCCTTCACGGGATACATGCAGTCCCAGCGGCTGTCGACGAACTTCGCGTCGTCATAGCAGATTTCATTCAAAATATCCTGATCGGCGAAATGTGGAGAGCCCCATTTTCCATGGAAGGCGACGGCCTTCTCCACGAACCCGGTCTCCCTCATGCGCTTCAGGTTCATCAGCATCACGCCGGCGCAGGCGTAGCGCGAAGGATCCATGCCGGGGCGCCACACGGCCATCTTTGCGGCGGCGATACGGGACGAGCGCACATCCTGCACCCACAGCAAGGAGACGCCGCTGTCGCGCTTGCTCCAAAGTTCCGCCGGATCGCGGAACCAGAGGACATCCACGTCGGTCCAGAGCAACCAATCAAGATCGCCGAACAACTCGGGGAAGAAGAGCCTGAGATACGCCGTCTGCGAGCCGTGGTATGCGGCGAAACGGGAAAGATGCTGCTTCAAACCGGACGACCTGAAATCTATCGGTCTGTTGTAGCCGAAACGCACGGCGAGCGATCGCGCCTCGGCTCTGTCCGTCTCTTCGAGTCCGTCGTCGAACACATGGAAACATAGCCGGTCTTTGTCGGATGCCGCATTGATCATGCTCGCGAGCGTGGCGTTCAACCCGCGGGCATAGCGGTGGTTGGCCGCCATTGCGACATGGATGCCACGATCGGCCTGGCTGTTCTGGCCGTTCTGGCTGTTCTGGCCAAACACAGTTTGGTTCTGGCCAAACACAGTTTGGCCATCTTCACTGTCTTTAGTGGAGATGGCTGAACTGTGTTCAGCCTGCCCAGTGGAGATGGCTGAACTGTGTTCAGCCAGAAGAAACTCTTCGACGCTTTTCTTGAACGCCGCGGCGGAAAAGTGTTCTTCCATAAACGCCTTCGCTTTTGCACCGATGGCGGCGGAGAAGGCGCGGTCCTCGTAGCAATGTCTCAAATGACGCGCAGCATCGTCCTCGTCGGCTTCGGCCCATTCTTTCATCGAAACGAAATATTCATCCGGCTTTACCGGCACAAGACGGTATTTGACGGGCAGCGCGACATCGGGGCGAGTAAACTCCATGTTCGCGCTCCAGCCGGTCGCCACGACGCACTTGCCCATCTGCATCGCCTCGGCCATTCCGAGCCCGAATCCCTCGCCCTTGTGGAGAGAGAGATAAACATCGCATGCGGCGGTGAGCGAATAAAGCTCCTGCTGCGGGAGATAATCGCACACGACCCTGAAACGGTCGGCGACACCGCACGATTCCGCTTCGCGGCGCACTTCCACCATCTCGCGCGCATGGCTCTTGGCGCCTTGCACTTTGAAAACGAGAACGGCGTCGCGCACGTTGGCAAACGCCTTTGCGAACGCACGGACGGCGGCGAGCGGGTTCTTTCTTCTGTACGAGCCGAAATCGAAGTTGAAAAACACCATGAACGCATTTTCTGGGATGCCTAGACGCCGACGCGTCACGACGGGAGCGGAGAGCCGAAAATCTATTTTCCGCAGCGGATAGAGAATTTTGAAAACAGGCGACGAAAATTCTTTCCTGAAATATTCCGCGTTGAAATCGCTCATCGCGATCACTGGATCCGGCCCTGCGAGAAACGGCCATGTCTCGAGCATGCCGTGTTCGCCTTCCCAGAAAGCGATTCTCGCGCGGGACGGCGCAAGACGGCGTGGAAGCGGGCTTCTAAACATTTCGACCACATGTGAAAAGCGAAAAAGCCTGAACTCGCCCGGCGGAGTTATTATGCCGTCCACATCGCTCCCTGGAACGACGCGGCTGCGGTCGACGGGAAACGTCTGGAACGGGATGCCGCACTCTTTAAGGCTGAAAGCGAAATCCCGCAACGTCTTGGAATTGCTCGCGCCGGAAAAGAAGTCTCCGATCAGCGTGATGCCCGGTTCCGGCGGCGCGGCGCCGCGCTTTCTTTCGCAACGCGCCATTTCCTCAAAGCGGCGCGCCGCCATGCGCCATGCGATTTTTTTCGTGGCGAAATCCTTCACGCCCGCGAAACCCCATACGCGGAATTTATCGAGATTTCGCAGTATGCCCATGCAGCCTACTTCCCGCCTGTGCGGGATTTGCGCTCCCGCGCCTTGAAAAAAATCCTGAGCGGCGCGCCGGCAAGCCCGAACCGCGCGCGGATGGCTTTTTCTATATAGCTCTTGTAGGCGTCCGTGACGAGAGCCGGATCGTTCACGAATATCCTCACCGTCTGCGGATTCGTCGACACCTGGAGCGAATAGTATATCTTGAGGCGCCGTCCCTTGATCATCGGAGAGAGCGTCTTCTTCGCGGCCGAAACGATCGCCCTGTTCAGAATGCCCGTAGGAAGCCTCTCGCTCGCCGAAGCGGCCGCCGCGTCTATGGCATCGACCGTCCGACGGATGTTGTAGCCGGATGCCGCCGAACAGAAAACGAACGGCGCGAAGGAAAGAAACGGCATCATCTCGCGCATGGCCGCTTCGGCTTTCTTTTCCGGAATGCCTTCCTTGTTCGCGACATCCCACTTGTTCATGAGAACCACGCAGGCCTTGTGGGCGTCGAGAACCTTGCCGACTATCCGCTTGTCCTGCATGGTCGGGCCGAGCGAAGCATCCATGACCACAAGAACGACATCAGCCTCCTCTATCGCCTGTTCAGAGCGGAACATCGAGAACGTGTCGACCGAACTTTTTGACATCTTCGTGTGCGGCTTCATGCCGGCGGTGTCGACAAGCATGTAATGGCGCGCATCCGGTCCGCTGCCGATGGCAAAAGGCACTTCCACCGCATCGCGCGTCGTGCCGGGGATGTCGGAGACAATAACTCTCGGAGCGTTGAGCAGCCTGTTGATGTAAGAGCTTTTGCCGGCGTTGGGGCGGCCGACGACGGCGACCCTGAGCGGCTTTTTCGCCGCGCCTTCGGCATTTTCGTCGGCCGGGGGCAGACGCGATGCAAGAGCCTCGGCGAGAGCCTCTATCCCGCGCCCGTGCTCTGCCGAAACGGGAAACACGTCGAGCCCGAAGCGCTCGAACTCGGCCGCGCGCCAGTCATCGTCCGGCGTGTCGCACTTGTTTGCCGCTATAACGGCGGGGCAGCCGGACGAGCGCACGCGATCTATCACCTCGGCGTCGAGAGGAGCCACGCCCTCGCGCGCGTCGACGACAATGGCGCACACGGACGAATCCTCAACGGCGAGCGAAGCCTGCTCGCGTGTTTCACCGTCGAGCGGATCGCCGGTGACGGTCTTGTCGAACGCGATCCCGCCCGTGTCCACGAGCATGGCCCTGCGGCCTGCAAGATCGATTTCCCGCGTCACCCGGTCGCGCGTCACTCCGGGCTGGTCGAACACGATCGCGACGCGTTTCTTCGCGAGGCGGTTGAAAAGAGCGCTTTTGCCGGTATTCGGACGGCCTACGAGGCTTGCAACATTCATCTTTAAAAACCCTGTTTTTTCAGCACGCCGTCTTCGAGAACGAGCGTACGGTCGCATATCATCGCGGCTTCGGGAGAGTGAGTGACCATGACAAGCGAAGCCGATCCTCCCTTCGACAGATCTGCAAGCACGCGCAGTATGTCGGCGCCGGTCATCGAGTCGAGATTGCCCGTAGGCTCGTCGGCGAGGACAAGTTCCGGATCGGTCACGAGCGCACGGGCAAGGGCCGTCCTCTGCCGCTCTCCGCCGGAAAGCTCGGACGGGAGGTGGTTGCGTCTTGAAGAAAGCCCGGTCTTCTCGAGGAGCTCCTCGGCGCGGCGCTCTGCCGCCGCACGCGTCACACCGGAAGCGACGGCTCGGGCCGACATCGCAGGCAGCACGACGTTTTCGAAGACGGTAAGCTCCGGCATGAGATGGAACGCCTGGAAGACAAAGCCTATCCCCGCAGGCCTTGTCACCGTGCCGGAAGTCTGCCGGAGAAGCCCTCCGAGAATATGGAGAAGCGTCGATTTGCCGGCGCCGGAACGGCCGATTATCGCCACCTTCTCTCCCGGCGCAACGGAAAAATTGACGCCTTTGAGTATCTCGAGTTTCCTGCCTCCCGGCAGGCGGAAACTTTTCTTGAGATCGACAGTTCCAAGGACGATGCGTGTCATTCGTCGAGAGCCTTTACCGGATCCTTGGCCGCCGCCACGGCCGCAGGGATGAACGAAGCGAGAAGCGCGAAGAAATACACCGCAAGGACGGTCCAACATATATCGGAAAACACGACTCTGTGCGGAATTTCAGGAAGCCCGTATATCGACTCGGGGAAAACCTGCATGCCCATGCTTCCGAGCCATTCCACGATATTCTGGAGATTGGAAAGAACTCCCCAGCTGGCGAGAAGGCCGAGCGCGACGCCTGCCGTGCACTGAACGAGCCCGTGCTTCATAAACACGCCCATGATCTGCGCCTTCGAAAATCCGAGCGCCTTGAGAAGCCCTATCTCCGGCGTCTTCTGCACCGTCAGAACGAGAAGAGTGTTCATCACGCAGAAAAGCGCGACAATCGATATGAGCATGAGCAGGATTGACGTCATGTTCTTCTCGACCGCAAGAACGGTGAAAAGCTCGCTGTCGGCGTCCTGCCACGATATCAACCGCGGCGCGGAGGCGTTGCCGGCGCATGCTTTGCGGCACTCGTCCATCACACGTCCGAACACGGCGCGGTCGGTCGGGGCGTCCGTCTTGACGTGCACCGCGAACACCCCGTTCTCCATCCCCATCAGATCGCGGACGTTGGAAAGGCTCGCTATGGCGTAGCCTGAATCGTATTCGTACTGCCCGGACGAAAATATCCCGCCGACTTTCCACTTGATCGGCAGAAAAACCTCGTCGTCGGAAACGAGCGTCTTCGGCGAATACACGACTATTTCATCGCCGACTCTCGCGCCGAGCTGGCGGGCGGCGTGCCTGCCGAGGACAATCACGTCTCCGTCGAGATCGAACGAGCCGGACTGAGGTGGGCCGATCCTGTACGCCTTGAGAAGATCCTCCCCGTCGACCCCGATCAGCACGGGAGCGAGAACGCGCCCGTCGCGCGAAAGAAGAACGCGCGTGTCGATCTCGGGAGTCACTGCGGACACCCCGGGTATTTTCCGCAGTTTCCCGGCAAGCGCATCTTCGCCGTAGATCACGTTGGAACGGGTTCCTACAATGGAAATGTGCGGCTTGAAATCGAGGATTTTCTTTTCCCAGATGTCTCCGAAACCGGTCATGACGCTCCTGACTATTATGACGGCCGCGACTCCGAGCATAACGCCGAAAACGGAAACGCACGCTATCGCCGACGCGACGGAGCGCTTCGGCTTCAGGTATTTCAGAGCGAGAAAAGTGGTGAAATTCAAACGCGCGGTCTTTCTCAGATGTCAACATCGACGCCGACATCGTCGCCGCTGTCGACCGGCGCGTCTCCGGAGTCGTGGATCTCCTCGGCCGCTTTG
The DNA here is from genome assembly GCA_017507065.1 of Kiritimatiellia bacterium. Lineage (GTDB taxonomy): Bacteria > Verrucomicrobiota > Kiritimatiellia > RFP12 > UBA1067 > UBA1067. Next base: position 7,433 of record JAFWBO010000002.1, read on the forward strand.
GTCTGCGTCGTCGGCAGGTATCTGTAATACACCATGAGCTGAAGCGCGACGAGACAGCTGTCCATCACTGGCCGCGTCGTATGGGCGTCGGAATTCTGGTAATACCCCTGCTTATGGCCCTTGCCGGTCCAGTCTTTGACCTCATGCGGTATGTCCTTTATGGCCTTGGCATAGTACTTTTTCATTGCGCCGTTCCAGTTCTGCCAGTTGAGCGTATCGCTCTTGGTGGCGCCCTGCTTCATGCCCGCCTGGTATTTGCACTGCGTGGCGTAATAGCAGTAATATTGCGGGCATGTGCCGTTTTTCTGCTTCGGCGTTCTCGAAAGCTCCGCCGCCTTGAACGTCGGCGTCCACTCGCGCATGTAGTCCAGAGCCGATCTGACGCACATGTCGGATCCATAGCCGAGCAGCTGCAGCGCGAGGCACCCGGTGGCGGTAAGCCCCGTGGGCTTTCCGCCGGCGGTATAATTGAACCCGCCTCCGCTGAAATTGCGGGTCTTGACGCAATGGACGGCCTTCTTTATGCACGTATCGAGCCCGTCCGGATGAAGCCCGGCCATCTTGCCAGCCTTCAGCGCCTGAAGCGCCCAGCCTCCGAACGACATGTCGTCTCTCGTCGATTTGGGATTCATTTTGTAATCCCACCCGCCGGTAGGCGACTGCCCGGCGACAATCCTCATGAGGCAAGCCTCGGCGACCTCCTTTATGTTTGGATTGTTCGTCATCGCGTAAGCCTCGCAAAGAGCATACGTGGCTATGAGAAAAGCGTACTCGTTTTTATCGACTCCGGCCATGCGCGTGTTGGCGCCGTTGACATGCGTCCGTCCGATTATAAACTCTACCGCGCGCTGGACGACCGGCCCGAAATCCTTGGCATAGGGAGACGGAGCCCCTGGATATTCGCCGTGCGCGAGAAACGTGAGCACCGCAAAAGCGGTGTTGGCGAGATCGTTCTGCCCGCCGTGCCACGATCCGACGCTCGTCTGGGTGGCCTTCAGCCACCACAGCACCTTGAGAACGCACGCTTCCGTCGTGGCGTCGCCCCAGCCGGCTCCGCCATTCGTGGCGGCGCCGATAGAACCGGGGGTTCTTGAGGAAGACATCGTCTTTATCATGACCGGAGAGTCGGTTATGGCGACGGTGTTCTCGGGGGCGGGCTTCACGGAAACCTGCTGGCTCGGCGGCGACGGGACGGGCGTCACTTCGGTGACAGGCCCGGGATTGGGGACATCGACCTCTATCTCCACCTCCTCCGGCACTTCAGGATCGTCCGGCGGATCCTGCTCCTCCTCCTGCACGTCGATCTGCTGAGGCTCCACCTGCGCGATAGTGAGATTTTCGCGTTTCTTCGTCTCGCCGGAAATTGCCGTCACCACGATGAGAACTATGACGAAGAGCGTTACCGATGTTATGGCTATCAACGGCGCGGCAAGCCTCTGCAGCTCGATTCTGGCTATCTTGTATTCTCTGGAATCCTTCGGCTTTTTAAAGCCGTCGAACATCAATTTGAGACGCTTGAAGAAACCCTTGTCTTCGTACTTCTCGCCAAGCTCGTCGAGATCCACGACGAGTTCTTCGGCTTCTTCGGGTCCATCAATATCTTCTCTCATGCCGCGCCTCCTTTCCCTGTGCTGACACGTTCACTTTCCTCAGAGCGAAAACACGCTGACGCTGTACAGCTCGTTCTTGTAGCAGATGTCGAGAACGTCGACGAGCGCCTTGTGGGGCGAATCGCCGGCGCATCTGACGATGATCGGCGTTTTTTTGGATGTCCTCGCTATCATCTTGAGGTTGGAGTCGAGATCGGCCCGGGAAACCTCTTTGGAGTTGTAGAGTATCACGCCGTGCGGGCTTCCGTCGTACCGCCTGCCGATCTGGATGTTGACGGTTATATCCTCCTGCGCGCTCGAAGAATTCTGCGGCGCGGCCGGGCGGTTCACGTTCAACTGCGAAAAAAGGTCCTCCTGCTTGATCGTGACGACGAAAAAGATTATGAGCTCGAAGACGACGTCGATCATCGGCGTCATGTCGAGTTTCGGATCGCTCTGCTGTTTTCTCGCCATTGCGCTGTCACCTCTTGACGTACTTGCCCAGCCGCTTGCGGGAGTTTGTCTTGTCTTCGCCCACCGCCATGAACGTGAGCCGCCAGATGCCGGCCTTCGTGCACGCATCCATCACCTTGCGCACATCGGCGTGTTTCGTCTCGAAATCGGCCCTGATGAGTATCGGGAACTCCCTGCCTCCGTTCGCCGACTTACGCTTCGAGACGCGGTTCTGCACATCGGACGGCGAGAGTTCGACGTTGCCCATCGAGATCCGTCCCGACTTGGCGATGTCGATCTGCATATGCATCGGCGGAAGCGTGTCGGGCGTTATCGCTTCGCCGTGCTGGCCGTCCTCGAGCTCGATCGTCTCGTCCTTCTTCTGCGTCTCGGTGAGCGTTACGACAAAGAAGATTATAAGCTCGAAGACGACGTCGATCATCGGCGTCATGTCGAGCTCGGGGTTCTCCTGGGGTTTCCTCGCCATTTACACCTCTTCGACAGGTGCTTCCTCGCCCGTCGCGACTTCGACGTTCCTCAAGCCGTTCAGGAACTCCATGGTGACGGCGGTCATGCGCAGAATGAGCCTGTTTGCATTGTTCCTGAGCGAATAGAACGCCGTGATCGAAGGAATCGACACGATAAGGCCGCCGGCCGTCGTCCAGAGCGCCTGGCCGATGGAGTTTGCGAGCGCTGCGGCATCGCCCGCTCCGCCGGCGGCGAGAGAGTCGAACGTCAGAATCATGCCCTGCACCGTACCGAGCAATCCGAGGGACGGGCCGAGGTTGGAACACACCGATATCCACGTCAAGCGCTGCATGAGCTTCTCCTGCTCGAGATCGGAAGCGGCGTTCACGGCCTCCTGTATGACGTCGAAACCTTCCTCCACGTGCTGGAACGCGGCGGCGAGAATGTTGGACATCGCCGACGGGGTGTTCTGGCAGGCTTCCATCGCCGCGACGATGTCGCCCTCGGCCATGGCCTTCTGCACGTCGTCGATGAGCTTCGGAGGCATGAGCTTCTCCGGCTTGACGAGAATGTAGCTGTCCACGCAGAAATATATGGCGAGGACGCCGTCTCCGAAAAGCGCCATCCAGAGAAGCGCGCCGACGATTCCCGAACCGAACACTATCTGGAAAAATCCGCCGCCCTTCTTGACCGGCTTGCTCGTGTCCTGCGAAACGACTTCGCCGTTGGCGTTGGTCATTTCCTGTGCGCACGTTTGAAGCGCCGCCACAGGAGCCATGCTCGTTCCCGCCGCGATCGCGGCGGCCATCAGCGTTTTTCTGATTTTGCCCATTTTATCTTATACCTTCTTTGTGTTGTCTGAAACCTGTGTTCCGGGAGCCGTCCGTCACCTGGAAATCTGCGAAGCTTTCTTTCTGAATTCCGCGGCTTTCTGGGGAAGGCCGATCTTGTCCAGACATCCGGCGCCCTTTTCGAGAGCGTCGTGCCTCGCTTCGGAGCATTCGGCGTCGGTGTACATGAGAGCCACTCGCAGATAGGCGTCGATCAACGCCTTGCGGCAGCTCTCCGCCGTCTCTCCTTCCGAATCGATTATCATGTCGCCCCTCATGACGAGCGCATGGGCGCTCGCAGGCCTCGAGCCGGAAGACGCCGCCTTGTCGAGACATGCCTCGAGCGCGTTTTTTTTGCCGAGCTTCAGCAGGGCCTGCCAGAAAAACGGCGCGACCTCTCCTGTCCACGCGGCCGTTTTGTCGTCGTTTACGATCACGTTGGCCGTATCGTACGCTTTCTGCGGATTGCCTGTCTTGAGATATGCTTCGACGAGATAGCGGCATGCCGTCCTGTCCCATGTAAGCATGCGGTAGTCGTGCATCAGCCCGGTCAGAGTCTGTATGGCCATGGACGCCTGCCCGCGCTTGACCATCTCCGCCGCCCTGTCAAGCGTCTGAGGCCGCGGAACATCGATCTTGACGACATCCTTGAGCGCATATTCGCGCACGATCGTCCCCTTGGCGAGCGCATACGTCTTGGAGCCGTTCTGCCATTTCACGTCGCCCGTCATCGTGTCGGCCGCCGTCTTTATCGTCGCCGTGACGGCATGTGCTGCAATCGCGGCGAAAACCGCGGCTGCCGAAAGAAACATCTTATTCATCCTTCTTTTCTCCTTCAGTGGTGGCCTCGCCGTCCGCGGCCTTTGCCGGTGCGGCGGAGAACGCCTTTACCTTGTTGAGGCAGTTTACCATTTCTGTTCTCGCAGGTCCGTTCGGGAACAGTTCGAGATAGGCGTTGGCGTATTTTTCGACAAATTCAACTCTCGCCGACGGGTCTTCTTTTTTGTCGTCGGTGACGAGTTTCGTATAAAGCGGAACCATCCGCGAATAGCACTGCTCGAGTATCTTGAGCTCCTCGGCGCTCTTCTTGTCGGCAGGGGAGTCGGCAGTCGGGCTGCGCGTCTGCGCGAGATGCATGAGCGTGGCCGCCGCGCGCTCGCAGGCGGCGAGAGCCGCCTCGCTGCGGCCGAGCGATTCCTCCACCGTCATCTGGCCGATCTTTATGTCGGCCGACCGGATGTCGAGAGAATCGCGCTCCCATTCCGGCTTTTTCGCCCAAAAGCCTCTCGTCTTTCTCAAAGCGCCCACAGCAGCATTGTAATGGCGCATGCGCAGCTTGTCGTCCTTTTCGATACGCCCCTGCGCGGACGCGACATCCACGAGAAGAAGATTTGCATCCGCGGCAACGGCGCGACGCGACATGTCTTCGTCCTGCATGAACAGCTCGAGGCTGTCTCTCGCCTCCTGATAGAGCTTCTGCGCGAAAAGCGAACGCGCCTGCCCGACGCGCGCCCTGCCTATCGTAGAGCGCTGGGCCGTGTTGGTGCCGACTTTGGCGATCGCTTTTTCAAACGCCCTGTCGGCGAGATCCCAGTTCCTGGCCGCGATCAAAGCCTCGCCTGCGCGCACAAACTGCTGCGCGGTATACGCTCCGTCCGTCTTGAGCATTTCCGCGTAGACCTGCGCCCCTTCTTTCGCGAGCCCCATCTCGACAAGAGCCTTCGCGAGCCGCGGCTTCGCGTTTTTTGCCTCCTCGGAATCCGGGAATTCCTTTGCAAGGCGGTCGAGAGCGTCTTTCGAACGAGCCACGTCTTCAAGCGCGGTGTAGAGCGTGCCGAGTCTCACATAGGCGAAACGGGCATAGGCCCCACGCGGGTACTGTTTGACATATTCTTCGAAACACTCCGCCGCCTTCGCCATGAATCCCTTGCGCTTGTCGTCGGGTTTCGTCATGCGGCTCCAGAAATCTCCGGTGAAATACATCGACTTCTCGCGAAGATCGACGAACTCCTTGCGCTCCGCCTGCGAAATGTCGCTCCTGGAAAGCTCGCGGTCCGCCTCTTCGGCGAAGCCGCCGAACTGTTTGATCGCGTAGATCATCTTGACGGTGCCTTTCTTGAGCTCGACCTCGGCCTCGGCCGGGACTTCGTTCGTCGAAGCCGCCTCCATGAGCGCGAGGCCGGTCTTCTGGTAGGCAAGCGCGAGCAGCATCCGCCCTTTCATTTTCTCGAGCGGGGTCGAGACGGAATCTATGTAAGCCTTGAGATATTTTTCGGCGCCGTCGAGATCGCCTTCTTTTTCGCGGCAGACCGAGAGCTGCACGAGCGCCGTCGATTTGAAAGCGGAATCGGGATAATGGACGAGTATTATCTTCCAGAGGGCCTCCGCCTCGGGATAGAGACGCGCTTTCATCTTCTCGCCGGCCGTCGCCGCCGCCATGTGCGCCGCGAGCACGTGCCGGGAATACTTTGTAAAGAAGAGCCTGTACAGCTCGTCGGCCTTTGCGAGATTGCCGAGCTGTTTTTCGAGCGCCGCCACGCGGAGAAGCGAATTGCCCCCTTCCGTCATGACGGTCTTGTCGGCGGCGCCGGAAAACCGTTCTCCAAGGTAGCCTTCCACCGCATCCGCATCGAGCCTGAGCGATGCTTTCTTTTCGGGGTCCTGCTCACGGCGGGCGAGCTGGACGAGCGACGAAGCGAGATTCTCCACGGCCGACACGGCGACCTTGCTTCCCTCCGGATGGCGTTCGAGCGCCTGATAATATTCGCTTACCGCGCCCGCGTAATCGTGGTTCGCGAATTTCTCGTCGGCCGTCTTGAACATCATCGCACGGGCGCGGGCGATCTGCTCCGGGGTGATCTCGGCCTTGACTTTGGCTCCGAGCTTCTCCTCCGCAAAAGTTTTGATCTTTTCGGAAAGCTCTCCCGCGGGAATAGCCCAGGAAGATTCCGGATATTTCGCGAACACGTTGAGCGCGTGGTTGAAGGCGCCCTGCCCGTTGCGCTTGCCGTTTCTGCCCCTCGCGCCGAAAATGAGATCCGCGAGCCTGGCTTTGTCGAGCGGCTCGGCCGCGGCCAAGCCCTGGATTTCCTTCCACATCATTTCGGCGAGCATGTAACGGCAAAGCGGCATCGGAGAGAGGCGAAGATAGCCCTGCGTACCGTCCGGATCGGCCGCCTCGAGCGCTTCGTGCACCGCTTTGAGCTGGCCCATGTAGTCGTTTATGGTGCTCTGCGCCTTGGCTATCGATCCTTTGAGGCGCTCTATGTCGGCGCGCATCGCGATGGCCTTGCCGAAATACACCGGCTTGCCACTCTCCCAAAGGAGCGTGTCGACGAGTTTTTTCGCCTTGCCGAGATAGCCTCCGCGTTCTTTCGGCGTCTTCAGACCCTCGGCGAGATGGAGATACATCTCGGCCGTCTCGCAGGCGAGGGCGCACCACTGCATGTCGTCTTTGTCGCGATTGCGGTTGAACAGAGGAAGCAACCTTTCATAAATGCCGACCGCTTCGGCGAACCGCTTGTCCATGACGCACATCTGGCCGTAGGTATAGCAGGCTTCGATGTAAAAGTCGCGCATGCCGGCAGGCGGCTTCTGGAATTTGGCAAAAAACTCGGCATAGATTTTCGCGCATTCTTTCCTGCGCATCCTCTGGAAATGGTCTCTTGCCACTTCAAGGCGCGCGCTCCAGTATTTCGCGCCGTCGCGGTCTTTGAGAGAGGCGATTTTCTTCTCGGCGGCCTCGCGCTTCCCCATCAGCAGCAAACTGCGTATTTCAATGGCGAAAAAAACAGTGTCAGCCTCGGGCCATTTGGCTTTCGTGTCGGCGATCACCGTCTGCGCAAAATCCGCGAAACCGGAATTTACGAGCGCTTCGGCGTAACGCACTTCCTCCATCATCGCCTCTTCGGGCGACTCCTGTGCGTCGGGAGCCGCAAGAACTGCGCCCGACAGTGCCGCGCCGAGGCAAAGAGATATTTTTTTCATCAAAGTCATTATGCCGCTATTATACAATTTCCGTCAGATAAACGCAAGTGATTTGCAGTCCGCTTCAGATACAAAAAAAGACCGACGCAGTCTATAAAGGGGGGGAGATTGCGCCGGTCGAAAAACCGATGGTTGAGAGAGCAGCAGACGTTCATGTTTTGCGTGAGCAGGATTTTTTGTTTTTGCTCCTTAGAAAGGAGGTGATCCAACCGCTGGTTCCCCAACGGTTACCTTGTTACGACTTCATCCCAATCACCACCCACACCTTAGGCCGACGAATGCCGGACTTCGGGTGCAGACGGCTTTCATGATGTGACGGGCGGTGTGTAC
>JAFWBO010000044.1 GCA_017507065.1 Kiritimatiellia bacterium
GCGCGAGAAGATGGAACTGGTCGAACCCGTCGCCCGGTTCGATGGAAAGCTCGAGCCCCGTGACGAAAGACGCGTCGCTTCGCCCCGATTCGACGAGCTCCGCGCCGGCCTCTGCAAATTCGGCAAGTCCGTCGGTGTTGTCATGGTCCGTAAGCGCAACCGCGGCGAACGCCTTTGCGCGATAGGCGACATCCTGGGGATCGAGCGTTCCGTCGCTCGCCGTGGAATGCACGTGGAAATCGACAATCATCCAGTTCTCTCCCTACATCGAATGAAGACCCTTGAAGAGGCGCGAGAAATTGGCCCACGTCGAAAGAAGTATTATCATGACGCCTCCGAAACGTCTGAGCCATGCTTCGAAACGCGGACGTCCGGAAAGGAATGCATAGGCCGCATAGACGAGCCACGTTGCGAGAGACCACATCTCCTTCGGATCGTACTGCCAGAAATCTCCCCAGCATATCTTTCCCCAGACGGCGCCGGACACAAGCCCCAAAGTCATCAGAAAAAAGCCGAGAGGCACCGCTTTCCTGCCTATTCCGACGGCGGCGAAAAGGAGAATTATGTAACTCGCCGCGTAAGATGCGACATGCGGCGCGAAAAGCCACGACTGCAGAGCCGGCGGAGGCTCGGCTCGCAGACAGGCGCGGACGATGATTTTCATCGGCACGTAAAGCGCCGCCGCCGCCGCGAAGACACGCACCGCCAGACCGACCGCTCCGGGTCTGCCGAAACGAGACATGTCGGCCGCGCACGAACCGGGAAGCGCGAAAAGGAATGCGCCGAGAAGAAGAAGAGCCCCTCCCGCCGCGGCGAGAGGCAGCCACGGATCTTTGAAAAACACGAGCACCGTCTTTTCGCCTTCGAACGAATGCTGGTATATCCACGTCCCGTTTCTGCGGGCCGGATGGTTGACGCGCGTCTCGATGCTCTCCCCTTCGCCTTTCGCGAGATCGAGCGCGAGCAGCCTGCTTATGTACTGTCTCGGCCTGCCTGAAGGATATTTCGGCATATCGAACGCCAGAAGCGTCATCCGTTCGCCGCCGACGCTGAAACTTTCGCCCGGAGAGACGGCGATCTCTGTCCGCTCGCCCGGGAAGAGAGCCTTGAGCGCGAGAGCGAGAGCCGTAAGAGCGAACCCGGCGGCAATCGATGCAAGCGCTGTTTTTCCGGTTCTGGCGGACATGCGGGATTCTCCGTCAGTTCGTGTGCCTGCGCATCTGGCGCGTCTGCGGAAGCGCAGACGCATCTGCGGGCGAAGAAGGCGCCGCATTCGCCGCCGAACGCCTGATCAGCCACATCTGCACGATCGAGACGAACTGCGAAAGAGTCCAGTACAGGCTGAGCGCGGAAGCGAAACGGTAGAACATGAAGAGCATCATCACAGGCATGAAAACGGTCATCATCCTTTTCTGCTGCCTGTCACCGGTACCGGGAGTGAGAGCGCTCTGAAGCCCCATGGTCACCGCCATGAGAACAGGCAGGATGTTCAACCCGCCGAACCACGGGAACCAGCTGGTCGCGCCGAGCCCTTCCGGGGCGGAAAGATCGCCTATCCAGAGGAAAGAGGCGTATCTGAGCTCGACAGCCGAGCGCAGCACGTTGAAAAGCGCGATGAAGACGGGTATCTGCGCAAGCATCGGCAGGCAGGACGAAAGCGGATTCACCTTGTTTTCGCGGTAGAGCGCCATCATCTCCTGCTGTAGACGCTGCGGATTGTCCTTGAATTCCGCCTGTATCTCCTTCATGCGCGGCTGCAGCTCCTGCATCTTCTTCATGCCGACGGTGGACTTGTGGCTGAGAGGCCAGAAGACGAGCCTGACGAGAATCGTAAGCAAGATGATGGCGACGCCGTAGTTTGGAACGAACGAATGGAAGAAGTTGAGCACCCACACGAGCGGATAGCAAATCACCCTCCACATGCCGAATTCCATGACGTCCTTCATCCCGAGATCCCAAAGCAGAGCCTGCTTCTTCGGGCCGACGTAGAACATCATCTCCACGCCGCCGGGGGCATTGAAATGCGCACGGGCCGAAATGCTCCCGGGCCTGTATTGGGCCGCGTTCATATCTCTTTCCACATCGGCGGAAAAACCTGAAAAAAGCACGCTTTTCTTTTCTCCCGTTCCCTGCACTCCGGCGATTGCGGACACGAAGAAACGGTTTTTCAATGCGACCCACTTCTGAGGGGCCGTATAGTCGACGGAAGACATCGCCGGCATTCCGGCCGCGGAGCGCGAGCCTGAACAACCTCCGGAAACGCCGCCGGCGAGGAAACCCTTGAGCGGCGAGTCGCCTTCGCAGTGGTGGACGACACGCCCGGCCGAGGCGTCTTCGACCCAACTGTCCACCGAAAGCATGCCGTCGGCGCCAGGTTCGATCGCCATGGCTCCGAGCGACACGGAAGTGCGACCTGCTGGAAGCCCCTCGTCGTTGAATTTCACGATGTAGTTTTTCTCAAGCGTCACCTTGCGCACGACGCCGCCGGCCGAAACGAAAACGACCTCCGAAGGTCCTGAGGACTTTACCGAATAGACTGCGGGCGGCTCTTCCGCGGCATTGGAAAGCGAACCGAGAGGTGATGAAGAAAAATCGAGCTCGACGGGCGGATTGTCCTGCTCGCTTCCGCCTCCCGGATCGCGGCGGAACTGCTTCAGTACGGCCTTTTTCACGGCACCGCCCCACGTGGTAAGCTCGAGTTTGAGCTCGTCGTTCTCGAGCGTCAGGATTTTTTCCGGCTCGGACGGCGTCTTGGCCCGCTCACGCTCCGCGGCGGCAGCGGTCTTCGCGGCGGCCTGAGCCGGGACAACTGCCTCCTGGGACGGCTTTCGGGCGGTCTGAGCGGCGACGGCGGCGGCATGGCGGTTTTGCTCCTTCGCCCTGTTCGCTTTCGGCATTTCCACAAAGAGATACCATGCGAAAATCGCGCCGAGCACGATTGAAATTATCTTTTCAGTCTTGTTCATCTTGTTTTTTCTTTCAATTGTTTCTCCAGCGTCCTTTGGGCGGCACCGGATCGAATCCGCTTTTGCCGAAAGGACGGCATCTCAGAATTCTTGCGATTCCGAGCAAAGTTCCCTTCAACGCGCCGTGCGTTTTCAGAGCATCGATCATATATTCGGAGCACGAAGGCTCGAAGCGGCAGCATCCGCCCATGAGCGGAGAGAGTGCAACCTGATAGGCGCGCACCGCAAGAATGAGAGGCCTGGCGAAAAAAGGCGTGCCGTCAGCCACGGGCGAACACCCTTCTCATATCATCCATCACGTCAGGGCATTTCTTCCCTTTTATGGCAAAACGCGCGGAAAAAACCCAATCGGTCCCTTCCGGGACCTCCCCCTGCTTCTCAAGAAGCCGGAACGCCTCGCGCATGAGCCTCTTTGCCCTGTTGCGCCTGCAGGCGTCATGGAAAGTCTTTTTCGAAACGACGACGCCGGCCTTGCGGTCGGCGTCGCTCGATTCGAGACGCCACGCAGCCAGAACGCGCCCCTTGACCGGACGCCCCAGGTCGAAGACTCTCTTGTACTTCGCGCCGGGAAGCCGCGTGGACATTTTGATCAAACCTGCGTAAGACGCTTGCGGCCCTTGGCGCGACGGCGGGCGAGAACCTTGCGCCCTCCCTTGGTCGCTTTACGGGCGCGGTAACCGATTTTCCGTTTCCGCTTGATCTTCGACGGCTGCCATGTCATTTTCATTATTCTGTTTCTCCTTGATTGTCAAATGTTCGTATATTTTACCAAAATTTCGCAGTTTCTTCAACCCC
>JAFWBO010000045.1 GCA_017507065.1 Kiritimatiellia bacterium
GCTTTCTACGGCCAACGCATTAAAAGCCGATTCTTCCCCTTTGGGGCCCCTGAATCGTTTTTAATGCGTTGGAAGTGTCTCAGCAACCAACAATCAGCAATTCAGCGTCCAGTGGGAAGAGACCGAAAACCTCCTCTCTACTGGCTGTTGCGCTGCTGGTTGTTGGCTGCTGGAACACTTCGGCCGCAGGCCGCCTCAAAAATTCGTTCTACCTCGCGTCAGCGGGGAGAAAGAATTTTTGATGCGTTGGCTGTAAATGTAAAAAAGTTAGGAAATCAAATTGACTTTTGCCACAATAAAATGGTATAATTACCGCAAACCAACGGTTGAGAGGAAATATGAAAGAAATAAACGGAGAATTGACCGCGGGAAAACTGAAGATCGCGGTCGCAGTCAGCAGATTCAACAGTTTCTTGACTGAACAGCTTGTCAAAGGTGCAGTCGATGCGTTTATACGCATGGGCGGAGACGAGAAGAATCTCGTCGTGCTCAAAGTGCCGGGCGCATACGAACTGCCTCTCGCGGCGCAGAAACTCGCCACTTCGGGTTTCGATGCCGTGGTGTGCCTCGGCGCCGTCGTGCAGGGCGCAACGAGCCACGCTTCGCTCATAAACGAAACGACGGCGATTGCATTTTCGAAGATATCGCTGAAAACGGGCGTGCCTGTCGCTGACGGCGTCGTCGCGGCGGAAAGCCTCGAGCAGGCTGTCGAGCGCTGCGGCACGAAGCAGGGCAACAAGGGCTTTTCGGCGATGATGTCGGCCATAGAGATGGCCAACGTGCTCGGCAAGAAAATTTGATTCGCGTGTTGAAAGCCGCGGAGAAAAAAAACAAGAAAAGGTAAATACAAGGATGAAAGAAGTAAAGAAAGTCGCATTCCTCACGGCAGGAGGTCTCGCGCCGTGTCTCAGCTCGTCTATCGGATTTTTGATCGACGAATACACCAAGAAGGCCCCTTCGGTCGAAATGATCGGTTACATCAACGGATACATGGGGCTTCTTAAAGGCGAATCCATTCCCGTTACCGACACGGTCCGCAAGAATGCGCTCATTCTGACGAAGCACGGCGGATCCCCGATCGGCAACAGCCGCGTCAAACTCACCAATGTCAAGGATTGCGTCAAGCGCGGTCTCGTCAAAGAGGGCGAAGATCCTCTCAAAGTGGCGGCCGACCAGCTCGTCAAGGACGGCGTCGACGTCCTCCACACGATTGGCGGCGACGACACCAACACGACGGCGGCCGATCTCGCGGCGTATCTGGCCACCAACAACTATCCGCTCATCGTGGTCGGGCTTCCCAAGACGATCGACAACGACGTCTATCCGATCCGCCAGTCGCTCGGCGCGTACACCGCCGCGGAAGAGGGCGCGAAGTTCTTCATGAACGTCGTCAAGGAAAACAGCGCCAACCCGCGCTCGCTCATCGTCCACGAGGTCATGGGCCGCAACTGCGGCTGGCTCACGTGCCGGACGGCCATCGCGTACAAGAAGCTCCTCGACCGCACGCAGTTCCTTCCCGAGTTCGGGCTCACGCGCGAACGCCAGGAGGTCCATGCCGTGTATCTGCCCGAGTGCAGGATCGATTTCAAGGCGGAGGCCAAGCGTCTCAAGCCCATCATGGACAAGAACGACTGCGTCAACGTGTTCGTATCCGAAGGCGCCGGCCTCAAGAGCGTGCTCAAGGAAATGACCAAGAGCGGCAAGGAGATCCCCGTCGACGCGTTCGGTCATCCGAGGCTCGACAAGGTCAATGTCGGCCAGTTCGTGGCCAACAGGCTCGGCGATCTTCTCGGCGCCGAGAAGATCCAGGTTTTCAAATCCGGCTACTTCGCCCGTTCGGCGGCGCCCGGAAAGAGAGATCTCGAGCTTATTTCGAAATTCGCCGCCAAGGCCGTCGAATGCGCGCTCAAAGGAGAGAGCGGCGTCATCGGCCAGGATGAAAAGAGGAACGGCGAAGTGCGCGCGTGCGAATTCCCGCGCATCAAAGGCGGAAAGCCTTTCAACGTGCGCAAGAAATCGTTCCGCTCCCTGATCTCGGCCATAGGACAGCCGAGACAGCGCAAGCTTCGCACGAGCAAGTAAGGCGCTTGCCGGCCGAGAGCCGCGAACATGACAACAGAGGAGGCTGCCATGCCTTGCAAATGCAGAAAAGGTGTAATGGTCGATTTCGATTTTGCCGCGATTGACGGCGCCGCCGCGATGCACAAGGCAGCCTCCTCCGTCTTCGGCTCTATGGAGCTGGAGAAAGAGTTCGGCAAGGCGGCCGAGGCTCGCTATTTCGCCGGCAGGCCGTTCGTCGACGGCGCGAGGGATTTCCTCTCCGCCGTAAAATCTCGCAGGGCTCCGGAAAAAACGGCCGAGCTGCTCGAATCCAGATTCGAGTCGATTCTTGCGGAATTCCTCCGCGAGACGGCGCTCGAGCCTGTGAAGGCCTTCTTCGAGGCCGTGTCGGGAGCCGGGCTGACGGTGGCTGTCGTGTCGAGGCTCGAGCCTTCGCTCGTTGCGCAGGCCGTCGGCGCCGTGCCGGAGTCCGACGGCTTCGTGTTCCACCGCGAGGTGCAGCCGCTCTACTGCGGATTGCGCCGCGATCTCTGGCGGCACGTTGCCGCGAGGTACGGCTTGGATCATCTCAAGTCGGTCGCCGTGACGGGCACGCAGGCGGGCCTCAAGGCGGCGCTCATGTCGGCAGTTCCGGTCGCTGCCGTGGTCCGCGAGCATGTCGCGTTCATGGATTTCGGCGGAGCCGACGTAGTCGCCGGGAAATTCGATTCCGATCTTGCAAAAAACATATTCGCGCTTTTGAAATTGTGACAGGAATAGAAAGACTTCATTCGATAATGACGCGTCTGCGCGACCCGAAGAAGGGATGCCCGTGGGACAGGGTGCAGACGCTTGAATCTCTCAAACCGTGCGTTCTCGAGGAGACGTACGAACTTCTGGCGGCGATGGACAGGCCGTCCGACAGGGAGAATTACATAGAAGAGCTCGGCGACGTGCTCCTGCAGGTCATGTTCCAGTGCGTGATGGCCGAGCAGAAAAAGTCGTTTTCGTTCGACGACGTCGCCAACGCGATTTCCGACAAGCTCGTCCGCCGTCATCCGCATGTCTTCGGGGATGTCGTCGCGAAGGACCCGGCCGCGGTGCTTTCAAACTGGGAGCAGATAAAGGCTCTCGAGCACAGGAAAGAGTCGCGCCGCAGCGCGCTCGACGGCGTGCCGCGCGCGCTGCCTGCGCTTCTCAAGGCGCAGCGCGTCCAGGAGAAGGCTTCGCGCGTCGGGTTCGACTGGAAGGACGCCGAAGGCCCTCTCCGGAAGATACGCGAAGAGCTCAGGGAGCTCAAAGCCGAGGTCGTCGCGAGAAAAAGCGACGCCCCGCGCCATTCGAAGCGCGTCAAGGAGGAACTCGGCGATCTTCTTTTCGCCGTCTGCAATCTCGCACGCCATCTCAAGGTCGATGCGGAATCGGCGCTCGAAGGAGCGAGCGCGAAATTTTCGGAGCGTTTCCGCAAGGTGGAAGCTTCGGCTGCGGGGAAAGGCCGCCGGCTGAAAGACATGAAACTGGCCGAGATGGACGCTCTTTGGGACGAAGCCAAAAAGGCGGAGCGCTCCCGGAGATAGCCGCAGTGGAGGTTGTCGAGATAGTTCCGCACGGTTTCTGCGGCGGGGTGGCCGGGGCGATAGCGAAGGCTATCGAGACGAGCCGTTCCGGAAAGGTGTATTGCCTCCACGAACTGGTGCACAACGAGCTCGTCATATCCGATCTCGAAAAGCGCGGCGTGGTTTTCGTCGAACGCGTAGACGACATCCCGGAAGGGGCGACGGCGCTTTTTTCGGCTCACGGCGTCTCTCCGCAGACGCGCCGCGACGCGGCCGCGCGTTCTCTCAGAATCGTCGACACGACATGTCCGTTTGTCGCGAGAGTCCACAGATCGGCGAAAGAGTTTTCCGAGCGGGGGCTTGCCGTCGTTGTCATAGGCAACAAGGACCATGCGGAAGTGGCAGGCATCAGAGGCGAAATAAAGGACGGCGGCTGGATATATCCCGAAACTCCCGAAGGAGTCGACAGGATCGGCGTCGTGAGCCAGACGACGATGAACGCCGACGATGTCGCCGCCGCCGTCGCCGAACTCGGAAAGAAATACGCCGTGGAGACGTCGGCCGAGGTCTGCTCGGCCACGAAAGAGCGGCAGGACGCCGTGCGCCGTTTCAAGGGCGACGCCGTGCTCGTTCTCGGAAGCGCGAATTCTTCGAACACGCGGCGCCTTTGCGAGGTTGCATCGTGCAGGGCGTTCCGCGCCGGAACGATGGAAGAAGTGGAGGCTGTCGATTTTTCGGGAGTCGGCCGGCTCGGCGTGACGAGCGGCGCGTCGACTCCGGAGAGCCTTTTCGAAAAGGCCGTCTCGTATCTCAGGAATCTTTCGCTGGCGGCGGCGGTGCTGTTCGCGGCTTCTCCGCTTTCTCCGGCGTCGGCCGAGACGCAGACGATCGACGGCGTAGTCTACGAGTGCCGCGACGGCATGTGCATGCCGGTTTCTCCGGGGGCTCTCGACGGCGACGCCCCCGCCGGCGAATCGGCGGCGTCCGTCCGCAAGGCCGCAGGATATATGGATGCTGAGGAATTCTGCCGCTTTCTCGACGGAGAGGATCCGTCCGGCAGGTTTTCTTTTTCCGGCAGATCGCCGTGGCTCGTTCTCGTTCTGCTTCTGCTGGGCGGCTTCGCGATGAATCTCACCCCGTGCACGCTGCCGATGGTTCCGGTCACGGTCATCGTCATCGGCCGTTCGCCGAAAAAAGGTTTTCTCTATTCGCTGGGCATCATCGCGGCATACGGCGTTCTCGGCGTCCTCGCCGTCCGCGGCGCTTCGTCTTTCGGCGAGATCCAGTCGAGCGGGTGGTTCAGCCTCGCGGCGGGCTGCGTTTTCCTTGCGCTCGCTCTTGCGGGGGCGGGGTTGTTCAGAATCGACTTTTCGCGCTGGCGGCCGGATCTGAAGAAGATGCGTCTCGGCGCGGCTCTTCCGTTCGCGCTGGGCGTGGTGAGCGCAGCGGCGGCCGGTTCGTGCGTGGCCCCCGTGCTTGTCGCGACGCTCGTGTTCGCGGCCGATCTCGCGGCGGAAGGCAGTTCCATGGCGTATGCGGTGCCGTTCGCGTTCGCGGCGGGCATGGCGCTCCCGTGGCCGTTTCTCGCCGCCGGAATGAAAGTGCTGCCGCTCCCGGGCGCATGGATGAAGAAAGTCAACTTCGCCATGGCTCTCGTCGTCGCCGCTCTCGCGGTTTGGCATTTCGCGCGGGCTTTCGACGCTTTCTCCGGGAAAGGGGGGATCGCCGGTCAATCGGCGGCGTGGACCGACGCAACTCCGGAAAATTTCGAAAGCATCGTCGCCGCCGCCGCGAAACCGGTGTTCGTCGATCTTTCCGCCCCGTGGTGCAAAAGCTGCGCCGCGATGGAGAAAAAGACGTTCCGCGACGAAACGGTGCTCGCGAAACTTTCAAAATTCACGCTTGTGAGACTTGACGCTTCCGATTTGAAAAAAGTGCGCCGCATTCCGGCGTTTTCGGATATAAAGGGACTGCCGGCGTTCGCCGTTTTCGGACAATGAAAGAGATGTGCCCCAGATGAAGCTTTCGAACATAAGAAATTTCTGCATAATAGCCCACGTCGACCACGGCAAGACGACGCTTTCTGACCGCATACTCGAACTCACGCACGCGATATCTCAGCGCGAGCTCAAGGAGCAGACGCTCGATGCGATGGACCTCGAACGCGAGCGCGGCATAACGATCAAGTCGCATCCTGTTTCGATGCACTACAAAGCGTCGGATGGCGAGACGTATCTTTTCAATCTTCTCGACACGCCCGGCCACGTCGATTTCGCCTACGAAGTGTCGCGCTCGATGGGCGCGTGCGAAGGGGCTCTTCTCGTCGTCGACGCCGCGCAGGGCGTCGAGGCGCAGACCGTCGCAAACACGTATTTCGCCGAGGCGGCGAAACTCGAGATAGTGCCAGTTCTCAACAAGGTGGATCTGCCGGGCGCCGACGTCGCCGAAGTGAGCCGCGAGATCGAGGACGTGCTCGCGATCCCGATGGACGAGCCTCTTCTCGTCTCGGCGAAAACGGGCATGGGATGCCCTGAAGTGCTCGAGGCGATCGTCAAACGCATACCGCCGCCGGAGACTAAAGGCGTTGACGCGCCTCTGAGGGCCCTCGTGTTCGATTCGGTGTTCGACGAATTCCGCGGCGTCATCACGTACGTGCGCGTGATGGACGGTATCATAAAAGCCGGGGAGAACGTGGTTTTCATGGGCAGCGGCGTGTCTACGGCGGTGCACGAAGTGGGCGTGTTCTCGCCCGACAAGCGGCCGGTCGAAAGGCTCGAGGCCGGCCAGGTCGGATATATAGTGGGCACCGTCAAAGATCCGGCGGAAATCAAGATCGGCGATACGGTCACCACCGCGCGGCTCGGCGCGTCGGAGCCTCTCGAGGGCTTCCGCGACATACGGCCGACCGTGTTCTGCGGCATATATCCGATGTCGACCGACGAATTTCCGAAAGTGTCGAAAGGCCTCGAAAAACTGCACCTGAACGATTCCGCATTCACGTTCCACCACGAAAGTTCCCTCGCGCTCGGTTTCGGCTTCAGATGCGGATTCCTCGGCCTGCTGCACATGGAGATCGTGCAGGAACGTCTGAGGCGCGAGTTCGGCCTCGACATAATTTCGACCACTCCGGGCGTCGTGTACAGGCTGAAACTCAAAAACGGAGAGGAAAAAACTCTCGACAACCCGCTCCAGATGCCCGACCCGAGCGTGCTCGAGTCGATATCGGAGCCGATGCTCAAGGCCCGCATCATAACGCCGAGCGAGGCGATCGGCGATATCATGCGCATAGTCATGGACAGGCGCGGGAGCGTAGAGGCCACCGAGGGGATCGACTCGAAGAGAGTCATGCTCCACTGCCGTCTGCCGCTTAACGAGATACTCATAGATTTCCACGACACGCTCAAATCCGTTTCTCACGGCTACGCGTCGATGGACTACGAGCCCGACGGATACCAGATTTCCGACATCGTCAGGATGGACATACTCCTCAACTCCGAGACTGTCGACGCGTTCGCCACCATGGTCCACCGCGACAAGGCGCGCGCGCGCGGACAGCAGATGTGCAAGGCGCTCGCCGCCACGATTCCTCCGCACCAGTTCAAGATACCCGTCCAGGCGGCGATAGGGCGCGAGATAATCGCCCGCGAAGACATAAGGCCGTTCCGCAAGGACGTGCTCGCGAAGCTCTACGGCGGAGATGTCACGCGCAAGATGAAGGTCCTCGAAAAGCAGAAGCGCGGCAAGGCGAGGATGAAGGAGTTCGGGCACGTGAAC
>JAFWBO010000003.1 GCA_017507065.1 Kiritimatiellia bacterium
GGATGGATCCCGGCCGACGGCGTGCTGCTCGATCTGGGCGTCTCAAGCCCGCAGATCGACGACGCCGCTCGCGGTTTCAGTTTCATGCGCGAAGGGCCGCTCGACATGAGAATGGACCGTTCGCAGGCGCTTTGCGCATCTTCGCTCGTGAACGAAGAGAGCGAAGAAGAGCTCGAAAGGATTTTTCTCGAGTACGGCGAGGAACGCTTTGCGCGGCGCATAGCGAGGTGGATATGCGCGCGCCGCCGCGAAAAACGCTTCGAGACGACAGCGGATCTCGCCGGTGGCATCGCCGCTCTGCTGGGCAGGCGCGGAGCGCACCACCCTGCGACACGAGTTTTCCAGGCGCTCAGGATGGCGGTGAACGACGAACCGGGCGAGCTCGTCCGCGCGCTTGAGGGATCGCTCGACATCCTGCGCGCCGGCGGAATCCTGGCGGTGATATCGTTCGAATCGATTACGGACAGGATTGTGAAAAGATTTTTCGCATCCCACGCCGGGCGGATGGTTTCGCTTCCCGCCGGCGGCGAAAAATGGGAGGGCGAAGAGCCCAGAATGGAAATCGTTTTAAAGAAGGCCGTGACGGCCGGTGAAAAAGAAGTTTATGAAAATCCGCGCGCGCGGAGCGCGAAGCTCCGGGCTGCGAAACTGAAAGGAGAAGGGAATGGCGCGAAAGAATAAAATGCGTTCCACGCGGATGTCGATCGTCGCGAGACGGACGATGTACGGTTTTTCCATCATAGTCACTCTCTGCGTCGTGACGATATTCCATCATCTCGCATCGTCGACGTGCACGGGAATGATGAAAAAAATCGGCGAGAAAGAACGTCTCCTCGCAAGGCTCGAAGACGAGCAGACGCGCGAGGCCGCGAGATGGGAGGAGATCAAGTCGAACCGCTCGCTCGAGAAGGCTCTCAGGGATTTCGGCATGGCGATGCATTATGCAAAGCCGGCGCAGATGGTCAGGCTCAACGCCGACGGGTCGGTGAGACCGGGGCAGATATCGGTGGCGAAAATGGCCGAGCGCTCTTCGGCCTCGCGCACAGTGCAGTACCGCGCCGCGGCGCGCGGCAGACGCTGAAGCCGAAATGACCAACGGCGGCGCGAAATGGCGATTCTGGCTGCCCATCGCTCTGCTGGGCCTTTTCTACGCCTATGTGGTGCAGAAACTCGTCCGCGCGCATCTCGACGCCGACGTGTCGGCCCCGCGCTATGAATTCAAACGTTCCATCCCGGGGCGCCGCGGCTCCATCTACGCTTCAGGGCTTTCGGGCTGTCCGCTCGTGAAGTCCGTCCCCGTCTGGGAGTACAGGCTCGACCCTGTCGCGCTCACGAATTCCATCGTCAAGCCCAAGGGAGAGAAGCCGAGAAAGCCCAAGGCGATCCTGCGGACTGTTTCCGACGCCCTGGGGATTGATTACGCCAGGCTGCTCTCCATGGCGTGCAACACGAAAAACCGCTACCAGTATCTCGCGCAGTCGAACGATCCCGATGCGCACAGGCATCTCGCCGATTCGCGGCTCGTCGCGGGCATAGTGATAGAAGACAGGCAGATCCGCCAGTATCTCCACGGCCGCCACATGGCCCACGTCCTCGGCAGCGTCAATTCCGAAGGGCGTCCGTCGGCCGGCGTCGAACTCAAGTTCGACAAGGCCCTCTCCGGAGTTCCCGGAATGGTGCGCGGCAAGCGCGACGCGCGCGGAAACGAGCTGTACGACAAGCGCATAGAGGAGGCGCCGCCCATCCCCGGAGACGACATATATCTTACCATCGACCACAACCTGCAGTACGAGGCGGAGACGGCTCTGCACGACGGCATAAAGCAGTACAGGGCCGCCGCCGGCTGGTGCGTCGT
Source organism: Kiritimatiellia bacterium (assembly GCA_017507065.1). Classification (GTDB taxonomy): domain Bacteria; phylum Verrucomicrobiota; class Kiritimatiellia; order RFP12; family UBA1067; genus UBA1067. The sequence continues at coordinate 1,856 of JAFWBO010000003.1, forward strand.
GCTCGACGTGCGCACGGGGGCCGTTCTCGCCATGGCGTCGTATCCCGATTTCGATCCTATGTCGTACGGCCGCGCGGCGGATGCGGAGAAGATAAACCGCGTCATAAACTTCACCTACGAGCCGGGCAGCGTGATGAAGGTGATAACGGCGGCTTCCGCGCTCAACGAGGGGTTCGTGAAACCGGATTCGCTCTATTCCACCGACAGGTTTGAAGACGGATATTACAAACTTCCCGGAGACGGTTCCCACAAGTGGGAGCCGAAGATGACCGTGGAGGACGCGATCGTGCACTCGTCGAACATAGTCATAGGCAAGCTCGGATGGGGATTCGGCCAGGAGCGGCTGTGGAAATACATGCGCAGATTCGGGTTCGGCGCGAAGACCGGGATCGATCTGCCCGGCGAAGAGACCGGAATCCTGCGCGACTGGCGCAAGTGGGACAAGGCGTCGTGGTCGCGCGTGCCGATCGGCCAGGCCGTATCGGTGACGGCGCTCCAGCTTGCGAGCGCATACCAGGCGATAGCGAACGACGGCCACAGGATGAAACCGTACGTAGTGGAGAAGATCGTCGGCAGAGACGGCCGCGAACGCTACCGCGCCGCGCCGGAATCGCTCGGAAGGCCGGTCAAAGCGGAGGCGTCGCGGCAGATACGCCGCATGATGCTCAAGGTGGCTTCGCGCGAAGGGACGGCGCGCCGCGCGGCGATACGCGGCTATTCCGTCGCGGGCAAGACCGGCACGGCGCAGAAGGTCAGGAACGGCAGATACGTCGACGGCCTTTACAGGGCGACGTTCTGCGGAATAGTGCCGTCGGGCGTGGAAAGCCCGGGCGGGCCGGGAACGCCTGCGGCCGAGGCGAGATTCGTCGCGCTTGTCACGCTCGATTTCGAGACGCGCGAAAAATTCCACCAGGGCGGCAACTCCGCCGCGCCGGTGTTCAGGCGCATCGCCACGCAGACGCTGCGGTATCTCGGCATCGAGCCGGACCGCCCGCTGGAGCTTCTCGACGAAACGGGAAGCGGAGACGAATTCGACAGGATAATGGAGGAAAGGGCAAATGCTCTCTGAAAAAAAACGCCGCCGTGCCGGATTTCCCGCATGGGCTTCGTTCACGCCGGAAAAAACGATGAAGGAACTTCCCGCGCTTCTCGCAAAAAGCGAGAGGGCGGTGACCGCGCTTGAAAACTCTTCGCCGCGCACGTTCGAGGATCTGGTGTGGAAGCTCGACGACGCGGTGCGCGAGGCGTTCGAGATGTGGTCGATGGCGAACCACATGCATTCGGTGATGAATTCCGACGGATGGCGCAAGGCGGTGGAGACTCTGCAGCCGCAGGTCGTGGCGCTCTCGCTCAGGATCGGACAGTCGAAAAAGCTCTACGAGGCCGCGAAAAAGACGCTCGAGAACGTGCGCCGCCTCCCGGCCTCGGCCGAGCGCGCGATGCGCGAGCGCATACTCGAGAACACCGTGAAGTCGGCCGAGCATTCCGGCGTGTCGCTCGAGGGCGAGAAAAAGAAGCGTTTCGCGGAGATAGAAGAACAGCTCGCGAAGCTCGGTTCCGATTTCTCGAACGCCGTCGTAGACGCCACGAAGGCTTTCAGTTTCGAGAAGAACGGCAAGACGTACACCATAGACGACGCTTCGTATTTCGAGACGATGAAGCACTGCGCCGACCGCGAAGTGCGCGAAAAGCTGTGCCGCGCGAGATCGTCGCGCGCCCCGTCGAACACGGCGAGGATATCGCAGATCCTCTCGCTCAGGCGTGAGCAGGCTGCGCTGCTCGGATTCGGAAACTACGCCGAACTTTCGCTCGATTCGAAATCGGCCCCGTCGTGCGAAGCGGTCATGAAAATGATAGACGATCTCGACGAAGCCACGCGCGAGGCGGCGCGGCGCGAGGATGCGGAAATCGGCGCGGACGCCGCCGCCGCATGGGATGTCGCCTATCTCGCGGAGCGCCTCAGGGAGAAGAAGTATTCCTACAGCGAAGAGGAGCTGAAAAAGCATTTCGAGTTTTCGGACGTGCTCGCCGGACTTTTCAGGATGACGAAGTTTCTTTTCGGGGCCGACGTGGAGGAAGCGGACGCCGCGGACATGCCGGAGACGTGGCATGAGGACGTGAGATTCTTCAGAGTGTCGCGCGGCGGCCGCGTCGTCGCGCATTTCTATCTCGATCCGTACGTCAGGAACGGGCTCAAGCGGGGCGGCGCGTGGATGAACGAGTTCGCGAACCGCTCCGACCGCCGGGGGGTAAAGCCGCTGGCCGTTCTCGTGCTGAATCTGCCGGCGCCCGACGCCGACGGCAGATGCTTCCTTCCGCTGATGGAGGTGGAGACGGTGTTCCACGAGTTCGGGCACGCCCTGCAGTGCATGCTCACCGAAGTCGGCGAAGAGGACGCCGCCGGCATCAATCTCGTCGAATGGGACGCAGTCGAGGTGGCGAGCCAGTTTATGGAATACTGGTGCCTCGACGCGAGAACGGGCATCTCCATGCCGCCCGATTTGAAGGAGAAGGTCGTCGCCGCCAAGAACTTCCGGGCGGCGAGCATGTGCCGGCGCCAGCTCGCGTTCGCCAAGATAGACATGCTTCTCCACATGGGCGGCGCGACGTCCTCTCCCGACGGTCTCAAGAAGGAAGTGTTCGGCCATTTCGGGCTCAAGAGCGTGGAAGAGGATGTTTTCCTCAATTCGTTCTCCCATATTTTCGCAGGCGGATACGCGGCCGGATACTACGGCTACAAATGGAGCGAAGTGATGAGCGCCGACGCGTACGGGGCGTTCGAGGAAGCGGGGCTTTCCGACGACGAGGCCGTGAAACGCACCGGCGAGCGGTATGCCCGGACGATCCTCGCTCTCGGCGGCAGCGTGTCGGCGTACGAGAGCTTCCGCCGTTTCCGCGGCCGCGAGCCGGAGATAGGCGCTCTTCTGCGACAGCGCGGCCTCGCGAAATAGCTTCGGATCGCCGGACGATGCCGCCGGACTGTCCGATGCTGGACTTTTCGACTGCAATTTGGTATAATTCACTGAAAAATTTCCAGTTAAAACGGGATAAAACAAATGACTAAAGAAAACAGCATCAGGAACAATGTGTGGAAGTGGCTCGTGCTCGCGCTTCTCGCCGCGGTGTCTTTCCATGTGACCACTCCTCCGAAAGACAAGATACGTCTCGGCCTCGATCTCAAGGGAGGCACGTCTTTTGTTCTTGGCGTGGACGTGGACAAGCTCCGCGAGAACATACTCGCCGAATCCCCCTCGCTCACAAACGACGCCGCGGCGGTGGAACGTAAAATCGCAGAGACACTTTCCGGATGCGACGAGCGCATAACGGCGGTCATCCGCCGCCGCGTCGACGCCATGGGCACTAACGAGCCGGTTATCCAGTCGCTTCCGAAGAAACACCAGCTCATCGTCCAGCTCCCCGGGGCCGACGAAGAACTGCGCAAGGCGGCCAAGGCCAGGCTCCAGTCGATGGCGTTCCTCGAATTCCGCATGACGCATCCGCTCGACAACGATCTCGTTTCGAGGCTTCTCGCCAAAGACACGGCGCCCGAGGGGTACGAAAAGAAGGGCCGCGGCTACGCCAGAATCCCCGGCGTGTGGGAGAAGGCCGTGGCGAAGAGCGGCTACGCGGCCAGGCTCGCGGCGTTCGGCACCACCGACGACCGCTACCGTTTCATGCTCGAGGACAACAAGGACGGCACGTATTCGCCCCACTTCGTTTCGCGCCGCGTCGAACTCACCGGCGAGAATCTCGAGTCCGCCGCGTGGGCGCGCGACGATCTGAAGGGCGGTTTCCAGGTTAAGTTCTCGCTCGACGCCGAGGGCGGGCGCAAGTTCTCCGAGCTCACCCGCAAATACAAGCCCAACGGCACGCAGAACAGGTCTTCGGCGCGTCGCGCGCTCGCGATCGTCCTCGACGACACTCTCGTTTCGGCGCCTTACATCGAGTCGGAAATAGGTTCGGAGGGCGTCATAACCGGCAGGTTCACTCTCGACGAGGCCCGCAGGCTCGCATCCGACCTCAACGCCGGCGCGCTGCCCGCTCCGCTGAAGATACTTGCCGAAAGCTCCGTCGCCCCGACCGTGGGCGACGACGCCATACGCTCCGGCCGTTGGGCGGCGGTGATAGGCTTCACGCTCGTGGCGATGTTCATGCTTTTCTACTACCGTCGCGCGGGTCTGGTCGCCGACATCGCCCTCTTCCTCGATGTCGCGCTTCTTCCCACGGCGCTGGTGATCGTCGCCAACCTGCTCGGCGTGTTCGCGCAGGATCCTTCGATGGGCGGCGGCGGTTCGGCGCAGCTGCCGGTGCTCACCATGCCCGGCATCGCCGGATTGATCCTCACTCTCGGCATGGCGGTCGATGCGAACGTCCTTGTCTTCGAGCGCATCCGCGAGGAGTTCCAGCGCGGAGAGGCCGCAGGGGTCGCGATCAAGAACGGCTACGGCCGCGCGTTCTCCGCCATTCTCGACTCGAATCTCACGACGATAATAACCGGCATCATCCTTTTCGTTGTCGGAACCGGTCCCGTGCGCGGGTTCGCGATCATGCTCACGGGCGGCGTCGTCATATCGATGTTCACCGCCGTCGTCGTGACGAGGCTCGTGTTCGACCATACGGTCAATCCGGCTTCGACGAAGCCGTTCAAGATGGTTCAGTTCTTCAAATCGCCCAGATTCGATTTCATGTCCGTCGGCAAAAAGACGCTTTGCGCCAGCATCGTCGCCGTCGTGGCGCTGATCGGCATATTCGCGTTCCGTCTTGTCAAGAACCCCGCCAGCGTCCTCGCGGTGGATCTCACGGGCGGCACGTCGATAGTCTACAATGTCACGCCGGACGAGTCCAAACAGCCTTCGGCCGGAGACATCCGCAAGGCTCTCGACGGTTTCGACAACGCGGCGGTCATACAGTACCAGCGCGGCGTCGGCTCCACGACGCTTCTCGTGAAGACGGGCGAATCCGCCGAAACTGCCAAGGGGCGCGCCGTCAAGAACAGCGATGTAGGCGCGCATGTGACGTCGCTTCTCCAGGCGGCGTTCCCCGATGCGGGCATAACGGCCGCGAGCGTCGAGGAAGTGGGCTCCATGGTAGGCGCCGATCTCAAGAAGTCCGGCACCAAGGCCGTGCTCTTCTCGCTTGTGGCGATTCTCGTCTATGTCGGCTTCCGCTTCCGCTTCGGCTTCGGTCTCGGCGGCGTGGTGGCCCTCGCCCACGATGCGCTCATCGCGCTCGGCGTGTTCTCGATATGCGGCCGCCAGGTGTCGCTCATCGTGGTGACGGCGCTTCTCACGATCATCGGCTATTCGATCAACGACACGGTGGTCGTGTTCGACCGCATCCGCGAACAGCTTTCGCGCGACAGGAGAAGTTCCTTCGCCGACATCTGCAATTCCGCAATCAACGCCTGCCTCGGGCGCACGGTCATGACGTCGCTCACGACGTTCCTCGCCGTTCTCGCGCTTTTCCTCTTCGGCGACGGTTCGATCTACGACTTTGCGCTCACCATGCTCATAGGCGTGGTTGCCGGCACGTATTCGTCGGTTTTCATCGCGGTGCCTGTGATGGCGTGGTGGTACAAGGGCAAACGCCCTGATGTCGAGGAAGATACGGACGGGAAGCGCGCTTGAACGAAAAGATTTTAGAGGCCGAGGAGGTACGGCAGCGTCTCGCCGATCTTCAGAAGAAGACCGGCGAGATGGCGGAGTACATCAAGATATCCGAACGCCGCGCCCGTCTGAAAGAGCTCGAAGACGAGCAGGCGAAGGGCGATTTCTGGAGCAATCAGGCCAAAGCCCGCGAGGTGATCGCGATGACCAACGCCGAGCGCGCCTACGTGGGGCCGTACGATTCGCTTCTGAAAACGGTCGAAGACGCCTCTGTGATGCTCGAGCTCGCCGGGATGGAAACGGGCGACGCTCTCCAGTCGGCCCTCGCCGACACGCTTGCGGAATGCGCGAAGGCCGATGTCTTTTTTTCCAAGCTGCGGCTCCAGTCGCTTCTCGGAGGGAAGTTCGACCAGTGCAACGTGTTCGTCAAGCTTCATGCAGGGCAGGGCGGCACTGAGGCGTGCGACTGGGTGCAGATGCTCTACCGCATGTATCAGCGATATGCCGAAATGCAGGGATGGAAGGTCGAGGAATACGACGAGCAGCCCGGCGAAGAGGCTGGCCTCAAGGATGTATATTTCCGCATCGAAGGCCCGTACGCGTTCGGAATGCTCAAAGCCGAGCGCGGCATCCACCGCCTCGTGCGGATTTCGCCTTTCGACGCCAACAAGCGCCGCCAGACGTCTTTTGCTTCTGTCGAGACGGTCGCCGAAATCAACGACGACATCGATGTGGAGATAAAAGACGAAGATCTGCGCATCGACACCTACCGTTCGGGAGGGGCCGGCGGCCAGCACGTCAACAAGACCGATTCCGCCGTGCGTCTGACGCACCTTCCCACCGGCATAGTGGTCGCCTGCCAGAAGGAGCGCTCCCAGCACATGAACAAAGAGAAGGCGATGAACATGCTTCGCGCCCAGCTCTACGAATATTACGAAGACCAGAAGAAGGCCGAGATGGATCGCTTCTACGGCGCGAAATCGGAGAACGGCTGGGGCAGCCAGATACGTTCTTACGTATTCTGCCCGTACACGATGGTGAAAGATCTTCGCACGCAGTACGAGACGAGCGATGTGAACGGGGTCATGGACGGCAACGTCCAGCCTTTCATCGAGGCGTGGCTGCAGATGAAGGCCGCCGGCAAATAAGCGGTTTCCTGAAGAGGACGGGGATATGCCTTTCGAAAACGGAGTCAACTGGCGGCCGGACGCTCCCGGCGAGCGCGGGCGGCATGGTTCTTTTTCATCGGCCGTCGACGCCGCGCTTTCGTCGATGCGTACGGAGAAAAACGATTTTTTCGATTCGCTCTCCGACAGATGGCGGCGGCTTTTCCCGAACCTTCCGGTTCGGCCGGGGCGGTATGAAGACGGCAAGATATTCCTGTACGTTCCGAGCGCACCCGCCAATTTCATGGTGCGCGCGCATCTCCCGGCGATGAAACGAGCTCTTGCGGCGCTTCCGGGCGCCCCCGGACGGATAGAACTGAGGCTGGAGATACGCGCGTGAAAAAGATCTCGACGGCTGCCGCTTTTCTTGCACTGGCCACCGCCGCGTTCTCCGCGGCGCATCCACCGAACGTCTATGTCCGTTCGATGGAGCCCGTGAACACGGCAGATCCTCTCATGTGCCAGTCGTGCTACGACGCAAGAGTGGTGCAGCTGATATACGAGACGCCTCTTGCGATAGACTACAGCGCGCGTCCGTACAGGCTTGCGCCCGGCATATGTTTCCTCCCCGAAGTAAGCGAAGACGCTCTCACGTACCGCTTCCGCCTGCGCCCCGGCTCGAAGGTCTCGCCGGACGACATCGCGGGCGTCTTCCGCAGGCTTGCCGATCCCGCCGTAGCCTCGCCAGGCTCGTGGCTCGTCAAAAACGTGAAGAGCGTCCGTCCGGAGAAGGACGCGGTGACGGTGGTTCTCCATGAGAAGTCGCACGTGTTCCCGTGGCTGCTCGCCATGAGCAATTTCGGAGTTCCCCTGCCCGACGGCAGCGGCACCGGCCCCTACACTCTCGCATCGTGGAAGAAAGGCCACGCGCTCGTTTTCCGCAAGAACGACTCCTCTCCGTTCTGGCGCGACTGCGCCGGCACGAACGCCTTCGACGAGATACGCTACCTTCTCGTGGGCGACGTTTCCACGCAGTGGCTGATGTTTCTCAAAGGCGAGACCGATTTCCTCGGCGAGATATCCCGCGACAACTGGGACGCCGTGATAACCGGCGACGGCAGGCTCGATCCGGCGCTCGTGCGCGAAGGGGTGGAGATGTATTCTTCCCCGACGATGGATATCAGGTATATCGGTTTCAACATGCGCGATCCCGTCCTCGGCAAAAACAAATACCTGCGCCAGGCGCTTTCTTCCGCGTTCGATTTCGATGCGTGGCGGAAATTCTACAACAACCGCATAGACAGGATCGGCGGCCCCGTGCCGCCGGTCGTCGAAGGATGCCTCGACGAGCCTTCGCCGTATTCGTACGACCTCGACAGGGCGCGCGCGCTTCTGGCGAAGGCCGGTTATCCGGGCGGGATAGACGCGAAGACGGGCAAGCGGCTCGTCCTTACGCTACTGCTCGGACGGGCAACGCAGGACACCCGCGAATCCGGAGAGCTGCTCGCGAGCTTTTTCGACCGCATAGGCGTGAGGCTCGAGCTGGAATTCTGCACGTGGAGCGCATTTCTGAAATCCGTCAACGAGGGGCGCATGCAGCTCTTTTTCATGGGGTGGGTGGCCGACTATCCCGATGCCGAGAACTTTCTCCAGCTTTTCCATTCCAAAAACGTGAGTCCGGGCGCGAACCACGCTTATTACGTGAATCCCGAGTTCGACATGGAATTCGACGCCGCGATGGACGCGGCCGACCCGGAAGAGCGCAACCGCCGCTGGCGGCGCTGCCAGGAAATCGTAAGAGAAGACTGCCCGTGGATATTCACGCATTCGGCGAGGATGTTTTCGCTTACAAGGCCGACGCTCGGCAATTACATTCCGTCCGATTTCCCGTACGGGCAGGAGAGGTTTTACAGGCAGAAACGATGAACACTCTTGTTATCGACAGATCCACTCTTGTCCAGTCGGCGGCGTTCGTGGCGGACGGAACGGTTGAAAACGCCGTCGTTCTGGACGGGCTCGATTCCCGCAGCGGCGCATGGGCGGCGGAAGTGCTCGGCTTCGCAGCCGGCCGCAGGATCGACAGAATAGTCGTGGGGACCGGCCCGGGGTCGTTCGCCGGCATACGTTCCGCGCTCGCTTTCGCGCAAGGATATGCGATCGGTTCCGGCGCAGCGGTGTACGGGCTGACATCGGCCGCCGCGCTCGCGAGAGAAGGCGAGAAGCTCGTTGTCGTTGGCGATTCGCGCAGGGGGAGATGCTGGACGGCCGTTTTCGACGGTTTGTCGCAGAAAGGCGACGTCGTGCAGACGGGCGAAGAATCCCTCCGGGATGCAGTCCCGCCGGACGCGAAAGTCGTAACGCCCGACGCGGCGAGAATCGGCGAGAAGCTGAAAAGCGTTTTCGGCGAGAGGTTCGCCGGCGGCCGCATCCCCCTTGCGGTCGATCTCGCACGGTTCTTTCTCGCGGATCCTTCCGCCCTTGTCGCGGAGCCGTTGCCCGTATATCTCAACAAACCCTGCTGACGTCGCTTGACTGGAGATGGATTATGGCCGAAATACATGATGTCGTGCACAAGATTCTCATCGTCGACGACGAGAAGCTGATACGCCTGACTTTCAGCGCAAAGCTGAAAAACGCCGGATACGTTCCGGTCGCCGTGGGTTCCGTGGAGGAAGCGGTCAATGTCATCAAAGAGAGCCGCAGCGATCTGAGAGCCGTCATAACCGACATTATGATGGACGGCATGGACGGTTTCGTCTTCCGCGACATCATCCGCGGATACGACCCGACGATTCCGATTTTTTTCATGACGGCGCTCGATCCCGAGGAGGGCAGCGGATTCCTCAAGAAGATTCTCGAAGATCCAGTCAGCTATTATCTGCCAAAATTCGTCAACCAGACGGTGTTGATCAACCGCATAAAAAACGTCGTGGCTTCGCGCCGCATCGCTCTGTTCATAGAGCGGCAGATGGAAGAGCAGAAGCTTTCGATATCGCTGGCGGCGACTGTGCAGCACAGCATGCTTTCTCCGCGCACCGCGTCCGACGAGAACCATTTCTACACGACGCTGTGGAAGCCGAAAGAAATGGTGAGCGGCGACATCTACGAGGTGTTCCCGCTCGGCGACGGACAGACCATGTACATTCTCGGCGACATACAGGGGCACGGGACGAGCGCCGGGATCGCGATGACGGCGATCCAGGCGTATTTCAAACTTTTCTCGAGCCATGGCGTGCAAGGGATGAGATTCCATTCCCCTCACGAGACGGCAAACAATCTGCATCGTTTTTTCCGCAAGCATCTGGCTAACATCACCTATATGACGGCGCTCGTCGCGGTGCATTTCTACAAAGAAGGCGTGGTGAAGTGGATAAGTTGCGGAGCTCCCGATCTCGGGGTCGTGGACGGCGGCGAGAATCTGGCCGTCAACCCGGAAGGCAAAGGCGCCTTGCCGATCGGCCTTTTCGAAGATACGGTCTACACGTTGGACGACGTGGTGACGACGCGTCTTTCCCCGGCGGCGGTGTGCTATGCCTTCACGGACGGCATGTTGGATCTGTCGAAAGACGAGTCCGGCATGCATGTCACCGGCGAGACGCTTGTCAGAAAAACATTTGCCGAGATGGTTTCCGCGGCGAGGCCAGATGTGTGTGTGGGGGGGATAGTGTCAGCGCCGCAGAAGATCATGTCGGTTCTGGAAAACTACGGATACGTGCATTCGTCCGACGATGTCTCGATCATTCTTTTCGGCTGCGTCGTCGATTGTCCCGGCGTGTACGGGAGAACCGTTCCTCTCGATCCCGACAGCATAGCCGAAGAAGTCGAGAATCTCGACAGATGGTGCGCGCAGAGCGGCTGGGACGCGGATCTTTCGAGCCGCATCCAGCTGGTGGCCGAAGAAGCGCTTATGAACGTGCACGACCACGGGCTCGACGCGATGGAGCGTCCCGGAGCGGTGGCGACGCTGCGCTTGAAGCGTACGCGCGACATCGCCGAACTCACGATCTGGGAGTGTTCCCTGCCCGCGCCGTCTCTGCAGGTGGCCGCCGGCGACAGCGACACCGCTTTCGAGATCAAGAACAGGGATTTCAGCGCCCGCGGCAGGGGCCGCCTGATTATCAGGGATATATGCCGGGCCATATCGCGCAACCGCTACGTGAATTTAAACGAAACTACATATTTCGTGCCGTTGGCACGGAAGGACGAGAATACAAAATGAAGGAATGCTGCAAGACGTATTTGATGGAGCAGTTCGGCGACGGCGGCGTCGTCGAAGAGATATACGGCGAGTATGTTTCATCAATGGAGACGAAGACGGCCGAGTGCGCCGACGCCGTCGCATCGCTTGACTGGGAAGCCCTCGACCGCGCGGCGCATGCGATGAAGGGAAATGCGCTGGCCGTCGGCGATTTAGATGTTTCCGAAGCCGCCGTGGCGCTGAGATCGGCGGCGAAACTGCAAGATGTCCCGCGTGCGACGGAGATAGTCGCAGATTTGAAGAAAAAAAGCGCGGCTTTGTAGCGGACATAGGCATGGCGGACATTTCGACCAAGCCGAAGGATGCGGATCTGGATTCGCTCCTTCGCGAACTTTCGTCGCGAACGCGCGGCGGCATGAGGCGCAGCTTCAGACTGAAGGCGTGGAGATTCACGGTCGCGCTTTCCTATGCTTCGAAACGCGCGATGGATATCGCCGGCAGCATGGCGGGGATGGTGCTCCTGTCTCCCGTGTATCTGGCGATAGCCGCCGCGGTCAAACTCACGAGCCCCGGCCCGGTGATCTTCTCGCAGATCAGAGTCGGCAGGTACGGCAGGCATTTCAAGTTCTACAAGTTCCGCAGCATGTACGTCGACGCCGAGAAGCGCAAAGCGGCGCTTCTTTCCAGAAACGAGTCCAGGGACGGAGTCATCTTCAAGATGAAGGACGACCCGCGCATCACGAAGGTCGGCAGGTTCCTGCGCAGGACGAGCCTTGACGAACTGCCGCAGCTCTGGAACGTCTTCATAGGCGATATGAGCCTCGTCGGCCCCAGACCTCCCGTTCCTGAAGAAGTGCGGCAGTATACGCTCGACGACCGCAAGCGGCTCGACGTCATCCCCGGCATAACCTGTCTCTGGCAGATCAATGGACGCAGCGAAATACCGTTCAACGAACAGGTGAGGCTCGACAAGGAGTATATTCTTTCGACCGGGTTCTGGAAAGATCTGGCGATACTGCTCAAGACGGTTCCGGCCATCCTCGGCGGGAAAGGAGCGTATTGATGGACAATATGCTTTTCGTCCCTTCGGTGGCCGGCACGGAGTGGGTGCAGACGGTGAAGCCGGGAATGAGCGCGGCGGAGCTCCCGGTCGCCGGGCGCAGGATCATCGACTACATGCTTGAATTTTCCAGGCGCTACGACGCGATGTTCACGGAAGTCCTCGACTGGCATTTCTCGCAGGCGCTCGCCGGCGACTTCAGCGAGATCACGCGAACAGGCTATCCGGTATTCTACGTAAAAGGCGAAGGGGCCGTTCCCAAAGGCCTTGCCGAAATCGAAGGCGTTTCCACGCCGCTTACCCAGAAAGTCGAGGACGGTCTCGTCGTGGTATGGGGGCTCGTGGCGTGTTTCGCGGATGCGGGCTCTTTCCCGTGCACGCCCGTTTCAGAAGAAGAACGCATCGACACGGCGCCCGGGATATACCGCCGCTCCCAGGGGCGATGGTTCCGCGTCGACCTCGATTTGATCGTCATGAAAGACGTGTCCACGTGGCATCGCGTCAATTTCGGCGTGTTGCACCGGCCCGGAACATTTACGCTTCCCGGGTATTCGGCTGAAAAGAACGTGCACATAGGGCGCGGCGTGGTGATGGAACACGGCATCGCGGTGAAGCCGCCGGTGCTTCTGTGCGACAACACGTGGCTCGCGAGGAATGTCGTGCTCGACGGCGATGTGATAGTGGAGAGCGGTTCGTTCATAGGCGAAGGAACGCGCCTTGCGCGCACCTTCGTGGGGCGCGACACGTATTTGGGCACGGGGCTGTGCTTCGAGGACAAGATCATCATAGGCAACAGGGTCATCGATCCGGCCACCGGTGCATTTGCGGACATAGAAGAACCGGAGCTCACCAGCCGCATACTTCCGGGGTTCGGGTGGGCAAGGCGGATTTGGCGGTTTCTTCGCGGGCGTTCGTACGGGAGGAGGGGGTAGATGGGGCGCTATGTAGCAGGCGACCTGCCCGAGCTCGATCGCCTTGTAGAAGAAGCCAAAGACGGCATAGGCAGGGACATCGACTCTCTCGGCATCCGCGAGGTCGCATCTGTGGTCCTCGGCGGCGGCTACGGCCGGGGCGAAGGCGGAGCCATGCCACAGGGCGCCGGATGCGCGCAGTGGCGGCTTTCCAACGATCTCGACTTTTTCGCCATACTGCGCGACGGCGCGGGCGAAAGGGCTTGCGGCGCGGTCGCGCGGGCCCTCGAAAGCGTCTCCCGCGCGTGGACGCGGAAACTCGGAATCGACGTGGATTTCGCCGTGAAGACGCCGGGCCGCGTAAGGCGCGACCGGGAACGGCTGATGGTCCAGGAGCTGCTGCACGGTTTCGCCGACGTCGCCGGCGAAAAAGGCGAGAAGATTTTCGCCGGCATCGAGCGCATGGACGCGTCGCGTCTCCCGTGGATGGAGGCCGCACGATTGCTCATGAACCGCGGGGCGGGGCTTCTCCTCGCGCTCGAAAGCGGCGACGCGGAGTTTGTCGCACGGAACATAAACAAGTGCGTCCTCGGCGCAGGCGACGCCTTCCTCATCGCGCACGGCCTTTATCGCTATCGCGCCGTGGAGAGAGCGTCCGTGTACGAGGCGCGTTGCGGCGGCGGGCTTTATGCGAGCGCGGTACAATGGAAGTTCCGCCCGGAAAAAGACCCTGTGTGCGACTGGGAGCGCGCGAGAGAGACGTGGCTCGCCGCAAAAGCCGGCGTCTGCGCCGCGGCGGACGGAAGCGTCCGGCGGCGTTCTCTCGCCAGCGCGGCGCGCTGGCTCGTGCGTCGGCGGACGGTCGGGGACGTGTCGACGTTCGCCCTCGATCCCGTGCTGCGCATCCTCGAGCGCATTGCGGTTTGCGTGGAGTCTCGTTCGGCCATGCCGGCGGATCTGAGACGCGATTGGGAGATTTTCAACTGAACAGGAAGAATACTGGAAAACAAATATGGAATACGACATAAAGAAAGACGGCAGGCTGCTCAAGGTTTCTCTTGAAGGGAGATTCGTGGCGAGCGTGGCGGGAAGAGTCCGCGATGACATACTTTCGCAGATGGACGAGGGCGACAACGTGCTTTTCGATCTCAGCAAGATGGTGCATATCGATTCGAGCGGCCTCGGAGTCCTTGTACAGGTGCTCCAGAAGGCGAAGGCGGGCGGCGGCAAAGTGGTGCTCGCGGCGATTCAGAGCGCGGCGAAAATCGTTTTCGACATAACGAAGGTGAGCCGTGTATTCGAAATAGTCCCGTCTGTTGAAGACGCAAGGTTCTGACAGGAGACGCAAGGTCGCTTTTCTCGAACCCGCCGTTCCGCCGGATGGAGCGGGCGGGCGCATGCGTGCATTCGCAGAAGGAAACATGAAATGGAAAAGAAGTTTTGCGCGGTGTTTCTGGCGGCGGTCGCGGCTTTTTGCGCCGCATACGGAGATGTCGGTCCAAAAATAAAGACCGTCCCGTGCGTACGCAATCAGGAATTCGACGTCTGGGCGCAGGCCGACTGCCGTTTTTCCGCCGCGGTGATGGAGGAAGTGTTCCGGGCGGCCGGAATCGACACTGAAAAACAGGGCTGGGGCGAAGACGGCATGATGATCGTTTCGAACTCTGAAGTCATATGTTCGGCATTCCGCACCAAAGAGCTTGAAAAGGATTATCTGTTTCCACTGCAGCCTCTCAGCCGCATGCATTTCGGGCTTTATGCGACACCTTCGAGGGCGATGTCGATGATGTCTTCCAAGATATCCGACTGGCCGCGCATGATAGTGGGTTTTTGTCCCGTGTCCCAGGGCACGACCGGCGACTGCGCAGAATTCTTCTCCCATGCGCAGCTTTCTCCGAAGTACATGAAATATTCCACGAGCGCCGGCGCCGTGCAGGCGCTGCACAACGGCGAGATCGACGTGCTTTTCCTGTATACGCCGTTCGGAAAGCGTCCGGAAGGCCTTGTGGAGGTGGTTCCCATCGGAGAGAGAGACGTATATTTCGCGGTCCGCCGCGACAGGAGGGACGTTTTCGAGGCTCTTGCGAAGGAATACCGCGATTTTTACATCGACCATATCGACAAGATCGATGAATGGCGCGAAACGTTTCTCGGCGTGTCGAAACCGGTAAAGCGCGTGAGGGTCGCGGCGTACAGCCGCGGCGACCTCTTCGAAGTGGATGACAAAGGCGTCCGCTCCGGTTCTCTCAAAAACTGGTTCAAGACGATCTGCGGTCATACGCATTGGACGCTCGACTATGTCTACGGCGGATACGACGAGAGCATAGAAGCCGTCAAGGACGGACGGCTCGACATCATAGGCGGGATTGGCTTTTCTCCTTCGCGTCGCAAGAACTTTCTTTTCCCGCACACGCCCATCGGCATGCTTCGCGTGTTTTTGTGGGCGCGCCCGGGAAGCCCGTACAAGCCGGGGGCGCCTTCGACATGGAAAGGAATGAAAGTGGGGCTCGTCTCGGCCACGGTAAGCGGCGAGAGGGCGAAACGGCAGTTCAACGAGGATGAGGCCGATATAACATACAGGGAGTTCTCCACCGACAAGGCTATGCTGTCTGCGTATTTCAACGGCGAAATAGACGCCTGCATCGACGTGGAAATGCAGGAGCTGAGAAACGAAACGGCGCTCCACGTGTATATCGCCCACCCTATGTACATATGCACGTCGAAGAAACGCGAAGATCTTTTCCTCGAACTTGAAGCCGCCATGGAGGCGGTGTGCGACGATTTCCCGAAATACCAGAGAATGATAAGCGAACGTCGCTACGGCCGGCACAGTGAAATGGCGTCTCTTTCGCTTGATGAAGTGGAATGGCTCGCCCGTCGCGTGAAGAACTCTTCGCCCGTCATCATCGATTTCTCCCCGTGGCCTTTCAACATCGTCGATTCAAACGGCAACACGGTCGGTTTCGTCTCGAGGCTTCTTTCGGAGTTCTCGCGCAGGACGGGACTGAATTTCCGCCCGTCGCAGCAGACGGAGATGCCTACCGCAGAGGCTCGCTTCCTGCGGGGCGAGACGGATTTCTGGGTTCCGTTCCCGGAAAATCCGGGTGAAGCCGTGGGGGGCGCCGTGCCGGTGTTTTCGATGCCGGTTCCGCAGTCTGCGGCCGAGGTTCTCGGCGTGAAAGACCCTCTGCTGGAATTCGAGATGTTCGCAAGCGGCAGGGCTCCCGAAGAGCTCGTTTCCATCATGCGCAAGGTCGGCAACGACATCGGTTCGGACAACCTTCAGGACATATTCGTCTCGGCGATGGCCGAGCGGAACCTGGAGAAAAACCTTTTCGGATACAACCCGGCCGACTTCAAGCTTATGATTTTCAAGATAGCGTTCGCCGTGGTGATTGTCGTGTTGGCTTTCGCGATCGTGATGATGATTCTTCTGAAACGCCAGACAAATCGCGCAAATGCGGCGGCGGATATGTCCGAAAAGCATGCGCAGGCCAAAACGCGTTTCCTGGCGATGATGTCGCACGAGCTGAGGACTCCGCTCAACGCCGTCATAGGATTTGCGGAATTCCTCTCCGGCAGGAACTGCACGGAGCGGCAGCAAAAGGAGTATGTCGAGGGCCTGCTGATCTCTTCCCGCGCGCTTCTCGATCTGATCAACGACATCCTCGACTTTTCCAAGTTGGAGGCCGGCGCCGCGAAGATGAGGGAAGGCGTTTGCGACATGGAAGGGCTTCTGAAGGAGATGTCTACGATATTCGGGCACAAGGTGCAGGGAAGGGACGTCGAGTTCAAGATAGAACGCGCCGGGCGCGAGATCCCCCTCGTACGCCTGTCCCGGCAGGGCATGCGGCAGATATTGATAAACCTCATAGGCAATTCCGTGAAGTTCACCGAGAAAGGTTCGATCGCCGTCCGCATCGGATGGAGGGATTCCGACAACACGCTTCATGTCGAAGTCGCGGATACGGGATGCGGCATAAGCGAAGACAAAATGGGAAAGCTTTTCGACCCGTTCGAGCAGGATCTGTCGGCCCGTATGAAACAAAACAATGGCGAGATAAAGGGCACCGGGCTGGGGCTTCCGATCGTCAAACAGATGGTGGAGGCCGCAAACGGCTCCATATGCGCCAGAAGCGTCCCGGGCGAGGGCACGACGTTCTATATGGATTTCCCGGGGCTCGAGGTCGTCGACAGCGGCAAGTCTTCGCATTCGGCAGAGGGAGGACGGATTTTGTTCGCGGCGCTTCCTGCGCGCGTTCTCGTCGTTGACGACATGATGGTGAACCGCAAGATTCTCGGCATACATCTCGGGAATTTAGGCATAAAGGACGTCCGCTTCGCCGAGAACGGCCGCAAAGCCCTCGAGGTCTTGGATGGTTCGTGGAAACCGGATGTAGTGTTCACCGACATGTGGATGCCGGAGATGGACGGCACGCAGCTCGTCAAGGCCATGCGCGCGAACCGCGCCACGGCAGACATACCGGTCGTGGCCGTCACGGCGGACATCGACGTCGGTTCGACATACGACATGTCGCTTTTCGCGGCGGTTCTCTCCAAGCCTGTGACCTCCGAAAAACTCAAGGGTCTTTTCGGGGTGGAATGAGATGAGGCTGCTCGTTTCCTGCATACCGTACGACGGAGGCAAAAGCGGCATCTCCGTTTATGTCCGCGAACTCGTCGCCGCTCTTGCGGCGCAAGGGCACGAACTGACTCTTTTGGTGGAGCCGGGCGATGGCGGATGCGAAACGGCGGACGGGAGACGGGCGGACAGCCTCGCGTTCCGCGTCTCCGGACTCAAGCCCGCGCCTCGCCTTGTCCATGCTCCGCGCTGGACGGGCCGCGCGGTTTTCAGCATGCTGTGGCATCTGTTCCTCCTGCCGTTCTGGATCGCTCGCCGCAGAAACGAATTCGATGCTTTCGTCGTCTGTGCGGCGAACAGGCGGGTTTGCTGCCGTTATCCTCTGCCGACCGTTGCGACGGTCCACGACCTGGCGAACTTCCGCATACCGGGCAAATATTCGCGGCCGCGGATGTTCTATCTAAGGCGCGTTCTGCCGCATTTTGCCAAAAAGGCGCAGCATCTTGTCGCGGTGAGCGAGGCTACCAAGGCGGACATGGTGAAGTTCTGGCACTGCCGCGACGAGGACGTCGCGGTGCTGTACAATGGACTTCGGACTTCGGACTTCGGACTTCGGAATGCGGACTTGGGACTTCGGACTTCGGACATCGGAAGTCGCAAGTCCGAAGGCGGAAGCCTGCTCTACATTTCCCGGATCGAGCATCCAGGAAAAAACCACGTGCGGCTTGTCGAAGCGTATTCCCGCCTGCCGCGCTGTCTCGCCGAGGCGCACCCGCTCGTGATCGCAGGATCGGACTGGAAGGATGCAAGTGTCGTCCATGCCGCGGCGGCGGCTTCCCGCCATGCGGATTTGATCAGGTTCACCGGCTTCGTGCCGGAAGAGGA
>JAFWBO010000046.1 GCA_017507065.1 Kiritimatiellia bacterium
CCGAAGCGCCTTGCGTTCAAGTTCGCCGGGCCTGTGACGACGGCGTCCGTCACAATGACATTCTATCCGCAAAACTGAAAAGAGTCCAGGAAGAACAGTAGACGATGAAAAACAAAATCGGAACGATGATTCTCGCGGCGGCCGCAGTCGCCGCTACCGGTGTTTTCGCCAAGGACGATGCGGAAGCCGCGCTCAAGGCGAGGCTTCCCGAAATCTTCGCGAAGGCGGCCGACCACTATCGCGCTCTCGACGCCGCCGCGACGCCGCTCATGAAAGGCAAGGTCGCGAAAATGGTTGAAGGGAAGTCCGACCTGTACGTCCCCCACGGCTGGAAGGACAATGTGGGCCGGCTCGACATGCGGAGCATCTTCTGGTGGACGTCCGGGAACTTCCCCGGCTCCTTGTGGTATCTCTACAAGGCGACCGGCGACGAGTTCTTCAAGAGCCGCGCTCTCGCCTGGACTTCGATACTCGCGCCGAATGCGAAGGTCACGACTTCGCACGATTTCGCGTACGTGATGAACTGCTCGTTCGGCAATGCCAAGCGGATTCTCGGCACCGACCGCTACGACGCGCTTCTCGCGGAAACGGCGGAAACCCTTGCGAAGCGGTACGATCCAAGGCTCGGCCTCATACGCAGCTGGGGTCCCATCGGCGACAAGAAGCATTTTCTCGTGATACCCGACAATCTCATGCTTCTTGAACTTCTGGAAGTCGTTTCCAAGATGCCGGGCGGCGACAAGCGTTTCGACGAGATGGCGCGTTCGCACGCGGACATGACGATGAAGCACCACTTCCGTGCCGACGGCGGGGCGCGCCATGTTGTCGACTACGACCAGAAGACGCTTCGTGTGCAGGAGATAAGGCGCGGCCAGGGCGCTAGCTGCGAGACGGCGTGGGCGCGCGGCCAGGCGTGGGCGATGTACGGCTACACGATGATGTACCGCGAAACGGGCGACAAGCGCTACTTAGATTTCGCCTGCAAGCTTTCCGATTACGCGATCGGCCACCCGAACATGCCCTCGGACGGCGTCCCGTACTGGGATTTCGGCGCACCGGGCGAAGAGCGCGACAGCTCCGCCGCGGCGGTCATGGCCTCGGCGCTTCTTGAGCTTGCCGGTTTCGTGGGCGGCGAGAAGGGCGCGAAGTACAGGGCGTTTGCAGTGAAGCAGCTCACAACCCTCTCCTCCCCCGAATATTTCTCCGAGGGCGGCGAAATCGGGCACTTCCTTCTCAAGCACGGCGTAGAGCACAAGCCCGCAGGTCTCAAGATCGACACGCCCCTCGACTACGGCGACTACTACTACCTTGAAGCGCTTTTGAGGCTGTCGAAATAGAGCTCGGGGTTTTTGGAACGCGCGACATGCAACTGTAAAACAACAAAGGTGAAAAGACGATGAAAAGAACCAAATCCGTGATTGCTTCTGTTTCGATAATTTCCGCATCGGCGTGCTGCGCAATGGCTCCGTACGCCAAGTTCGGCGACGGCATGCTTTCGAAAACGCGCCCCGCCGGATGGCTCGTGCGCGCCTGCCGGATGCAGGCCGACGGCCTCTCCGGGCATCCGGAGGCCTTGAGCTATCCGTACGACTCGTGTCTCTGGGCGGGGTCGATACCGCGCATGGGCAAACACGGCGCGGGCTGGTGGCGGTACGAGCAGACCGCCTACTACACCGACGGGATTCTCCGCCTCGGCTACGCGACCGGCGACGAAGCGTTGATCAAGAAGGGCGAGACCGGCATCGACTACACTCTCGACCATGCGTCCAAAAAAGGCTATCTCGGGGACGAATGCCTCTGGAACAGAAAGAAGAAGCGCAATGTTGCCAGAGAGATGGAAATGTGGCCGATGGTCGTCTTCTTCAGGGCG
>JAFWBO010000047.1 GCA_017507065.1 Kiritimatiellia bacterium
AAGCTTCTCCGCTTCGTCCCGCCCGATCTTGCGGATTTCCGCGACGATGCCCACCATGCGCCCGCGAAGTTTCGCATTTGTCGGCTTCAGGTTGACCATCATGTTTTCATAGACGTTGCCGAGATGCACCATGGCGCACGTGGAGATCATGTTGAGAACCATCTTGTGCGCCGTGCCCGCCTTCATGCGAGTGGAGCCGGTGACGACTTCCGCGCCAGTGTCGGTGACGATGGCGATTCCTGCGAGTTCCGCAAGCGGAGAGCCTTCGTTGCACGTAAGAGCGACGGTCGCGCATCCGAGTTTCTTCGCATAGCCGACGGCCGCAAGGACGTACTCCGCGCCGCCCGCCGCGCTGATACCCACTAAACAGTCGGCAGGCGAGAGATTCGCGGCCTTGAGATCGTTTAACGCCGCTTCCGCGCTGTCCTCTTCCTTCTCGCCCGCGCGGTACAAGGCCTCGACGCCGCCCGCCATCACGCCGAGGACGGTCCCTTCGGGGACGCCGTACGTGGGACAAGCCTCCGATGCGTCCAAGACGCCGAGCCGCCCGGACGTCCCCGCGCCCACGTAGACGAGCCGCCCGCCTTTGCGGAGAGACTCCGTCGCGGCGTCCACGGCGCGGCCTATCGCCTCCAGGCATTCGCCGACGGCCTTCACGGCGTTGAAATTTTCTTCCTGTATGACGCGCAGCATTTCGGCCGTGGACATACAGTCGAGATGCGTCGTCTTGGGGTTTCGCATTTCGGTTTTCAGCATACAGCGTTTCCTTCCTGTTCCATCGCCCTCAATCTTTCGCGCAGCGCCGGCGAATCCACGCCGCAGAACCGCGCACAGTTTATGCATGCGCCTGCGACCTGCGGACACGACGGCACCGAGAGGGAAAGAGAGCCGTCGAGTTCCTTCGCGAGGAGTCCTGCGAAACGCGGATTCGTCGCGATGCCGCCTGAAACGACGGCCGTGCCGCCGCAGTCGTGCAGCGCCGCCGCACGGTTGAGGATTTTCGCGAAAGCGCGCGCGTTGGACGCGAGAATCTCCCCGGCCACAGCGTCACCCGCCGCATCCGCCTCGAACGCCAGCGGCGCGAACGAAGCGACGAATGCCGGCTTTCTGCGGTATACTTCAAGGACGAGGTTTTCGAGCGGCATTCCCGCCTTGCGCTCCACGAGCGCCGCGAGCGCGGTAGGCGCAAAGAGGCGTTCGCTCGCGCCGAGCGCGGCGCGGATTGCGTCGCGCCCGATGTCGTAGCCGCTTCCGCCGCTCCCGAGGAGATAGCCCCAGCCCTCGAAACGCGTCGCCTTGCCGGGTTCTTTGGCGTAGACGATAAGCCCCGTTCCGCTGACGCCGGCCACGCACCGCTCCGCGTCGGTCGCGGCCGCTATGACGTTCATGACGTCGTTCTCGCATTTTACGCGCTCCACCCCGCAGGCGCGGGACACCGCGGATGCGAAGCGCGGCCCGTCGTCAGCCGTGAACACCCCCGACGTGCCGATATAAATGCCGTCGACCGCCCAGCGCCCCGCCGAAAGCGAATCGACGCACCCCTTCACGAGCGCGGCGCTTTCTTCGAACCCGAGCAGGTTGGGATTGCACGGTCCGAGCGTGCATCGCGCCTTCACGCGTCCGTCTTCGTCGAACAGCGCCGCCGCCGTCTTCGTGCCGCCGCCGTCTATGCCGATGAAATTCACTGGCCCTCTTTCAATCCGTCATTCGAGCGGCGCGCAGTTCACATGACGGCCGACGAGCCTGCGCCGATGCACGGCGGCGCGCGCCGAAAACTCCGCGAAATCGCGCTTCTCGGGATATGTCCAAAGCGCCTCTGCCGTGGCGAGCGCGCGCGGCCAGAGCTTCCACTCGAGGTCCACGAGGCCGAGCGTGAATTCGCCCCAGTTGCAGCACTGTCCGCCCGCGACATTCGCACGCGCCGCGCTTTCCACGCCTTCGAGGACATCGAGAGAATACGCCTTTTCGAGCGTCACGACTGTTTTGCCGAGATAGTTGAAAGGGTCGTCGGCAAGCCCCTGGCGATAGTCGAAATAGCAGAAATCGGTGGGACAGCGGACGATTTCATATCCCCTGTTCGCGGCGCGCGCACCCGCGCCATGCATACGCCAGCACATGCCCATCGTCGTCTTCGGGAGGAAAGAATTGAAAGAATCTCCGCCTGCCCGACGGTCCTTCGATGCAATGAAAATTTCGTCCCATCCGATCGCGCGGCGGCCTTTCTTCGCAAGATACTCCACGATATGGCGCGTGAACCACGGCTGGAGTTCCTCCACGCCCTTCAGACCTTCGCGCTTGATGTGCGCCTTGCAGACGGGGCATTTCTTCCAGAAATCGCGCGTGCATTCGTCGCCGCCGAAATGGATGACGTCGGAAGGAAACATCTCGCAGACCCGGTCGAGGACTTTCTCCGCGAACCGCACGGCTTCGGCGTTGCCGATGCAGAGCACTCCGCCGCCGCCGCGGCATCTGCACCCCATGGCGGGATATGCACGGAGAGCAGCGCCGAAATGCCCCGGAAGTTCGATTTCAGGGACGATTTTCACATTGCGCGCCGCGGCATAGTCGACAATCTCCTTTATGTCCTCCGCGCTGTAATACAAAGGCTGGATCTTCCCGCCGTAGACAAAACCCGTGCGCCCGCGCGTCACCCCCTGCCCGGCGAGCGCTGGATACTCCGGTATTTCAAGCGTCCAGGCGTCGTTGTCGGTGAAATGTATCTGAAGGACGTTGAACTTGTACCACGATATTTCGTCGATGATGCGCAGTATGGCAGTCTTGCCGAGAAAATGGCGCGCGGTATCGACGAGAACGCCGCGCCATTTGAACTTCGGAGCGTCCTTTATCTCGACGCACGGATATATCTTCTCCCTCGTCCTGCGGTCGACGCGCTCTATCTGCGCGAGGGTCGTGCGGGCATAGAACTCTCCCGCCGCATCGGACGAGCGGATCGTCACTCCTTTCGGCGTGATGCTCAGCTCGTAGCCTTCCGGCGGAATCGCGGCGACGCGCTCGAGAACGGGTTTCCCTTTAAGACGGCATTCGCCCGGGACGATCTTCACTTCCTGCGGCGCGGGGATGATGTCAAGCGGCGCTCCCGCGAAAACGGCGGACGCCAGACATGCGAATGCGGCAAAAACTTGATATTTCATTGCGAAGGCTTTCTTTGTTGCACCGGAAACGGCGGATATTATACCATCGCTGTCTGCAAAACGCAATTGATTATCTGACTCTCAGCGAAAGCCCGGGGCGCTTCGTGTAAAGAACCAGATTGTCGCTTTCCACGGCGAGACGGTCCGCCCATGTCGGCGCGTCGACAAGCGTGAAAGTCGAGACGTCGCATTTCACCTTGCCGCCGGACAGAAGCGTATAAGGCTCGAGCGAACGCGGCGAAAATCCGTCCGCCGCCGACACTTTCACGCTTATCGTGCCGGACGCCGGCGCCTTGAATGTCGTGCCGATGGCGACTTTCGTTCTGTCTTCATGAGAATTCAATTTTACCGACAATATACCGCTTGCAGCGAATGTCGCCGTGCCGACCGTCGCCGTCCCCGCCTGCGGCGCGGAGAGCGTGCCGCCCGCCTCGACGCTCACGGTGCCGGATCCCGGCGTGCATCCGGCGTTCACCGCCAGCGTAGCCCCGTCCTTGACGGCGAGAGTCCCGGAAACGGTGCTTGCGGAATTGATCACGAGCGAACCGTTGCCGTAAATGTTGTAGATGCGGTTCGCATTATCGGTATTCAGCACCCCGTTGGCGGTGATTACGTTTCCTCTCGCCGAAGGATCGTCGTAATTATACGTGTAGAAATTGACCGTGCCTTTGTTGTAGATGCTGCGGCCGTTTCCGCCGATGCCGATTTCAAAATCGGCTACAGTGTAGATATTGGCGACGGCTCCGCTGTCAACGCCGAAACTCGGCTTGGCTGACGTCCCGAACGCAAATCCGCCATCGCCGACGATCCATGACGCATTCGAAAAGGATCTGCCGCAGATGATGAACAAATTGCTCGCTCCGTTGGAAACAAGTTTTCCCACGCGTACGGGGCTCTGGGAATTGTCCTTGGTGACGAACGGAATGCATTGATAGCTGCTTTGCGATTCCACCTCGCCGATCGTGTACGAGCCATAGTTCGCCGGGGCAAGATAAGGCTCTTTCCCGTTCACAAGCACTTTATCCGCCTCTACCAACGATCCGGTCTCAATGTAGAAATACACCGGGTTTTCCATATAAGCGGCCTTGAGCGTCGAACCGGACACAAGATATGTATGGTAATGATAGTCGGTATTCAACCCGAGCGAACCCGACAGGACGAACGAGCCTTTCAGGTATGTATACTCCGAACGGACCGGGAGCGACTCGGCCGACATCCCGCCGGCAAAGTCGATGTAATTGTTCTTGCTGCACGGAACAACCGCCGTGATGCCGTCCTTGAATGCAACCGGAACGTCGAGGACGTGATGGACGCTTGCGCTGTTGACGATGCTTTCGACATCCTTGAAGCCGCTCCCCGCGATTTCCAGCAGTCCGCAGGAACCGGAGAAGACGATGTTCGACAGAGAAAGTTCGCCTATGTCGTTTGTTATCGAAGATGCGGCTCCATCGAATATGACAGCATCTGAGGAGCCTGCCTCGGGCTTCTTGCCCATAAGCCAGTTGCCTTGCGTGGAGAAAAGGCAGTCTCCTGCACGGCCTGTCCACGTGCATGCGGCAGGATTGCCGACGACGAGAACCAGAACGCCGTTATCGACGGCCCATGTATGGCCAAGCCCGCCCGTGGACGGGGAGAACTTTTCTCCGTCCGCCGCGCTCACGCCTTCCGCCTCGTAAATCATGTACATCCCTTCGGGGAAAGCGCCGCCTTCAAACGTCAGCGCGACGGTTTTGCTTTCAGGAAGCGAAAGCGCTGCCACAGACAGCGCCGGAACGGCTCTTGAATAAATATCGAGCGTAGTCGTGCCGGATCCGGTCAGCACGAGCTGTCCCGTCCCGGAAACCGGCCTTGCTATGGCAATGTCGTGGCCGCCGTTGTCGATCGTCGCGCCGTTTTCGCCCACCGTCACCGTCATATTCGCCGCGTTTGGAATGAATGCCGCGCTGTCGGCCGCGGCTTGCAGCGTTCCGCCGTCGATCGAAATGGTTGCGGCTTTGGGATTGCTTTCGCCGGAGCGATCGTAGATAAAGCCGCCGCAGCGTATGATGCCGCCGCCGGCCACGTTTATCGCGGCCGTTCCGGTATTGTAGTAGCAAACGTTTATCGGCACGGACATGATTACTTCGCCGCCGTCGACATTGAGCTCGCCCGAACCATGCGCACCGACAATCAAACCTCCGCCGTCTTTGCCGGAGCCGGTATTTTCGTACTTGCCGCCGTTCTTGACAGTTAAAACGCCAGTACTTCCGGCGTTTCCTCCAAATGCCGCATAGTACGCCGAGTTCGTCACCGCGCCGCCGTCGACTTCGAGAGTTCCTGTCCTGCCGCTCCAATTCCCCACGGTGAAATACCTGTTGAAGAAAAACGAGCCATTCGCGCCGACAAGCAGCTTCCCGCGATAGATTATCGAATTGCCGCCGTTCGCCGTCAAAGACGCGTTGTGCCCGGAGCCGCCGACTTTGATAAGACAGTCGACCGTGCTTGGGCCGTTCTCTGAATTGTTGCCGATCTGGATATACGAGCATTCGAACGTGCCGCGCTGAATGTCGAGATGCCCGTTCTGATACTGCCCGGCGTCTAAGCGAGAATTGGATGTAATGCCGTATTCGTCTTCGTCGGCAAGAAACACTATCGGCGACTCCGCCGTCGTGCCTGTCCAATGCTGCACGCTTACAATGTTGTCGCCGATTCCGGTATGTTCGCGGAACTTGACGGTCTTCGAGCCGTAG
>JAFWBO010000048.1 GCA_017507065.1 Kiritimatiellia bacterium
CAAAGGGCGCGCGTGAAGGCGCGCGCGTCAAAATCATGCCGGCGGGGTGCCTGCAAACTGCGGGTCGGGCGAGCAGGTCGGCGTAGGCCTCGGTATCAACCGCGCTACGCGCAAGCGGCTCAACGGTTTAGAATCGCACCCCCATCGTGCCTAATTTTGACAAAGCCATTGCATTGTCATTACAGAAATGGTATAATGCTTACCATGAACCCAAAGGAGTCCTATCGATGACAAGCTCAGTAACAACGATGCCCAAGACCGCGACATTCCAGTTTCGCATAAACCCGAAAGTGCGCGAGCAGGCCGAGGCCGTGTACGCTGGATGCGGGCTTACGCTAACGGACGCCATCAACATCTTCATTCAGCAGTCAATAAATGTCGACGGCCTTCCATTCGTCGTCACGAGGAAATCCAAGGCGGCGAAGCACGAGCAGGCCGTCAACAGGCTGATGGCCGAAATCGCAGACGGAGAAAAGTCCGCCACGAACGGCGGATGGATTGACGAGGAAGACATCCTCGACGAGTTCGGAGCGCGCAAATGAAGCTACGCTACTCCCCCGCTGCAAGGGACGACTTGCGCCAGCTCAAGGCGTACCTGACCACAGAGTTCGGAGCCGCCGTTGCAGCGAAGTCGGTAGCGAAGATCGTCTCCGAAATAGCGGCCCTCAAACGGCACCGCTCGCTCGCAAGGCCTCTTTCCGGCAAGATCGGGCGCGACACGCCGTACCTCTACCTCCTCTGCGGCAAGCATTCCATCGCGATCCTATCCGAGGACGGGAACCTGTATTCCGTCGTCAGGATTCTCGACGGGCGCACGGACTACGCGAAGACGGCGTTCTCCTTGCAATGACAATGTACGCCATCAAGCGTAGCGAAGCCGCGCAAAAAAATTATATTCTCCCTTTTCTCACCTATTCAACATTCAAACACATGCTTTCTTAATACTATGGGGGGCTGACCCCATAGTATTATTCATCAGAGGAAATCATAGGATCGTGCAGGATTCTGTCTATATACCATTTCCCGAATCCCGTCGATAGAGAAAACGGCGGATCGAATCGCGCCATATCCTCGTATCTGCCAGAATAATACACCGCTAGACGGCGGTCAGGTGCACCGAGAAGTTGTATTGTTTGGTGACGTAGCGAGGGAGTCGGGACGTGCGCTAACGACCGACCTTCGCTATGGCGAAAACACGGCCGCCGGCAGATAAAGCCCGCGACATCACGCTTCCGTCCGGATTTGATGCCGTTTCGACGCGGATTTCTTCGCCTGCCGTCGCTTCGCTGTGGAATGTGATTTCAAACGACTTCGGGCAGAGCGAGTCCAAAGGTTCGAGCAGCCATTCGATATAATGAACGTTGTTGACATGCCGGTTGAGATCCACGTCGGCTTTGAGCGAGCGCAACGCCAGGGAACATGCCGGCGCAATCGGATTTTCAGGAAACTTCAGCCTCGGCGTGAAAGGTGCGTCGCCAAGGACGCTTTCGCGAGCGGTGGCAGCCATCGCGAGAACGCTTTCCGGGACGGGCACGATCTTGCGCGTCGAAAGATCGATCAGCATCCATTCTGACGATGCCGCGCCCAGACGCCTGCCTGACGACGTCTCGAGAATGAAATCGCGCCATGCGGCTATTCTTCTGCCGCCGCGCGGAAATGTGACGACGATCGCTTCGTCGCCCCACGACGGATACTCGTCCATCTCGATCCTGAGCCGTGTCAGAACCCACGAAACGTTCGCCCCCGTCTTGTCGAAATCTGTTTTCGAGAACTTGAGCTCCGCCGCGTTGAGCGAGGCCGCCTCCTGCAGATAATTGCATATCGAAGGGAGCGTGGCGAAAGCGTCCGCGCCGCACTCGTAAGTGCGCACGCCGAAAGAGTATCTGCCTGCCGTGTCCATATGTTCCGTATTATACCATATTTCGGCCGTTCCCGCGAACCGCAAACACCGCCGCGGAGAAAATAACGACGAAGCCGACGAGCGAAAGCGCATCGGGAATCTGGTCGAAAAAGAAGAAACCGAAAAGAGACGTGAACACCACGTTTGTATAATCGTAAACCGCTATCGACCGCGGCTCGGCATATCTGTATGCGGCCGTCACGCCAAACTGCCCGATCGCCGCTCCGCAACCGGCAAGCGCGAGAATCGCCGTCTGCGCGGCCGTCATAGGCACATACGAAGCGGCCGCTGGAGGAATCGAAGACAGACATGAAAACGCGCTGAAAAAAAGAACGGTCTTCGCGCTGTCGAACCCCATCTTCCCGAGAATGTGCACCGAAGAATACGCCGCGCCCGCGCCAAGCCCGCCGGCAAGGGCGACAAGCGAGGGCAGTCCGCCGCCGAAACCGGGTTTCACCACGAACGCCGCTCCGACGAACGCGACGGCGAGAACCGCGGCCTGGCGCGCCGAAACTTTTTCGCCGATGAACATCCAGGAAAAAAGGACGGTGAAAAACGGAGCGGTCTTGTTCAGCATCATCGCCTCTCCTATCGGGATTCTCGACAGCGCGTAGAAATTCGCAAATATCCCGATCGTCCCGAAAATCGACCTGAGCAGGAGATGCAGCAGAGCCTTGCCGCGATTGCCGCCGAAACGCGTCGTCCGGCCGTGGCGCCTTTCGGCGGCAAGCACCGAAAAAGCGATGGCGAAAGCGATGACATTCCTGAAAAAACTTTTCTGAAAGCACGAGATGCCGTCTCCGAAGTCGTCGCACAAACGCACGAAAAACGCCATGAGCGCGAAACCGAAAGCGCTGGCGGTTATGGAGAGGATGCCTTTCGCTCTTGGCGTCATATCTGCCGTATTGGACCTGAATGCACGGCGATATCGACGACTGAAAGCTCCGGATGAGACTCGCCGTAACGGGAGATTCCGATTTTGAAAAGGATGTCGAACCTGCGCGCCGCCGAATTGCGCATCTTTTCCAGTTCGCCGCCGCCGTTCCACCACACAGCCCTGAGAGACGGCGACGACGCCAGTTTGAACGCCACGTGCCGTCCCGTCTGCCCGAGAATGCGCACGTCCGACACATGGACGTCTTCGACTGCAAACACAGGCGCGGGATTCCCTTCTCCGCACGGCTCGATCCTCTCGAGCCATTCGGCGAATTCCAGCGTAACCTCCCCCGGCGAGACCACGGCATCGAAAAGCACCTCTCCCGTTTCACCGCCTGCGGCGGCCTTGAATTTTCCGGCCGCATCGGAAAACAGCCGCTTGAACTCGTCGAACGCGCCTTCTTTGAGAAGGAATCCTCCGGCCGCCGCATGGCCTCCGAACGACTCGAGCGCCGCAGACGATGCGGAAAGCATTTCAACGGCGTTGTAGCCGCACGGCACGCGGACCGACCCCCTTCTGCCGGTGACGACCGCCACGGGGATCTGGCTGCCTGGCGGTCTCGATCCCATGATGCGCGCCGCGACGATCCCTGCCACGCCTGCATGCCCGTCGGCCATGTCCACGACATCTGCCGCGTCCGCGCCGGAAACGAGCCCGAGCGCCTTTTCCGTCATGGTCTCTTCTATGGTCTTGCGTTCGGTGTTCTTCAGATCGACGGCCGCCGCAAGACGCCGCGCCTCTTCACGGTCGTCGCAAAGAAGCAATGCGAGCGCGTTCATGCCGCTCCCGAGCCTTCCGTCGGCATTTATCCTCGGCACGAGCCTGAATGCGAAATCAGACCAGCCGAATCTGACGGGCGTCGTGCGGGACGCTCTGAGATGCAGTTCGCGCAGGCCGGGAGGAGCGAACCGGCCGAAAAGCCTGAGCGCTTCGGAAACGATTATCCTGTTGTCTCCTCGAAGCGGCATGATGTCGGCGACCGTCGCAAGCCCGGCAAGGACGACAAGGGGGCCGGCAATGCCGCCGGGCGAGGATACGCCGCGCTTTCTCGCGGCGGCCGACACGGCGCCCGCGAGCATGAACGCCACGCCCGCCCCGCAGAGGTCGCAAAGAGCTTCCGGCGCGGAAACCTTGGGATTGGCGACAATGCACGGCGGCAGGACTTCTCCCGGCAGATGATGGTCCGTGACGATTGTATCCACGCCTTTGTCGCGCAGAAAACGGATATGCCTGTCGGCATTTATACCGTTGTCTACGGTGACGACGAGCGCGACGCCGGGATTCTCCGAAAGCATCCGGCAAATCGATTTTTCCGACATGCCGTATCCTTCGGAAAGCCTGTCGGGGATGAACGTCGCCGCAGTTCCCGGGAAAAACGCATCGAGCGTTTTCTTCAGTATCGCCGCTGCGCATATGCCGTCGCAGTCGTAATCGCCGAAAACGACCATCTTCTTCCCGCGCGACGCGGCATCGACTATGGCCTCGGCGGCCTGCGCGATCCCGGGGAGATCTTCCGGCTTTGAAAGCCGTTTCAGGGATGGAGAGAGAAAAGCGTCGAAACTTTCCGCCGTCACGCCTCTTGCGGCGAGAATCCTCGCGGCGAGAGGCCCGACGGAAAAGGTTCTTTCGATCGATTCCGCGTTTTCACGCGGAAAATCTCGCTCTCTCCATTTCACATTTTGACTTCATAGCACCAGCCGTGCACGTCGGGAAGGACGCCGTACTGTATGCCCTGAACGGTATCGTAGAGTTTCTGGAGATGTTCGCCGACCTTGTCCGGGTCGGATATTTTTATCACTTCATCGCCTCTGGTTATCTCCCACACCGGCGTCACGACGACAGCCGTGCCGCATGCGGCGACTTCGGCGAAATCCTTTATCTCTTCGTAAGGCACGGGCCTTGTCTCGACCTTCCATCCGAGATCCGCCGCGCACTGGCGCAGAGACATGTTCGTCACCGAAGGAAGCACGGAATGGCTGTCGGGGGTGACGTAGGTTCCGTCTTTCTTGATGCCGAGGAAATTCGAAGTCGAAAATTCTTCGACGAATTCATGAGTCTTCGCGTCGAGATAAAGTTCGACCGGCCACCCTTCCCTCTTCGCCTTTTCATGGGCGTAGAGCGATGCGGCGTAGTTTCCGCCGACCTTCACGTCGCCCATGCCGTGAGGCGCCGCTCTGTCCCAGTCGTCGAGGATCACGGCGCGGACAGGCTTGATGCCGCCCTTGTAATATGCTCCGACAGGCATCACCATTATCATGAAGGTGTATTCCTTCGCAGGCGCGACGCCGATCTGCGGACCGGTGCCGATGAGAAGCGGGCGCAGATAGAGCGAGCCGCCGGTTCCGTACGGAGGGACGTATTCTTCGTTTGCCGCGACAATCTTCTCCGCCGCCTCGACGAACATTTCGACGGGGACGGGCGGCATCACGCAGCGCTCGGCCGTCCTGTACATGCGCTTGGCGTTTTCATCCGGACGGAATATGGCGATCTTGCCGTCTTTCCTGCGGAACGCTTTCATTCCTTCAAAGCATTCCTGCCCGTAATGGAGGCAGGAAGCGCCGATGTGCATCGTGATGTAAGGCTCTTTCACGAATTCAGCCTCGCCCCACGCGCCGTTTTTCCACGTGTAGCGTATATGGCAGTTCACGTCGGAAAAACCGAATCCGAGTTTGTCCCACTCGATATCGTTTCTTGGCATTATTTTCTCCTTTGCTGTGTTTTCAATAACGGCAGAAGTATTTCATATACTTCCCTGTCGTCTTTCAAGAGGTTGCTGACATGATCTCTATCAAGCTGTATCGCGTTTCTCATCGCCGCCAAAGCCTCCTGCTTTCTGCCGAGCCTGTAGCGGACGCGTGAAAGCCGCACCAACGTCGGCGCATCCGCCCTGTTTGGCGGGGAAATGCTTTTCGAAAGCAGTTTCTCGGCTCCGTCGAGGTCGCCGGCGTCGAGCAGAAGAGCCGCCACCTGTCTCATCTCGGCCGGAGAAGAAAGGGAATCGGAGACGGCGCGGACATACCTTGCGGCAGTTCCGACGTTGCCGATCGTATAGTATGCGAACGCGAGTTCCATCGTCTCTTCCTTCGAAAGGGCGCCTTCCTTTCCGCGCCCCTTCATTTCGAGAGCGGTGATTATCGCAGAGCAATCCTTGACGCGCTTCACGTATTCGCCGAGCGCGGCGGAGCTTCTGTTGTTCGGATCGAAATATTCCATTGCCGCCACGAGTTCGAGTGCGGCGTCCCAGCGTCCAGTCGGGATGAGAATGTCGCGGAGATAGCGACTTGAAGCTTCAGGCGACGGCGGATAAAGAACATACGCCTCGCGGTACGCCTGCGCCGCCTCGCGCCGACGGCCCTGACGCGCATACAGCCCGGCTATGGCCGAACGCAGCTTGCAAAACGCCTTCTGTCCGGCGAAATCGCGCCTGTACGCAAGATCTTTCAGCAGGCGTCTTACATACCAATCCCAGAAATCGGCGTCTTTGTCGGCGGTTTTCGCGTCGAACAGAGTTTCGCGCGGGTTTATCTTCATTATAAGCCCGTGCGGAGAGAGATACGGATACATCCACGGTATCACATAACTCTCCTCGACATAGAAAGAATGCCTGAGCCTGTCGTGGTCGAACATCATCCTGGCGAGGATGCCGTTGATTTCCATTACGCCGAGCGCGCCAATCACCTGGACACGGCCGTTTTCGATTTTAAGATCTCCGTTGGCCGGCCTGACGCCGCGCTGCACTTCGTCGATGTATATGTTGAACGCCTCCGAACTGTCCTCCTTCGACGGGATCCATATCTCGTCGCCGTAGAGATCGCGCTCGACCGACATATACGTGTCGTCGGCAAGGGCGTTCTGCGTTATCAGATATACATCGGGGCGGAACGCGGCGGAGTATATCATGTACGTCGGGACGAAACGCCCCGGATCCGTGCCGCCGAAGAAGATGGAAAACGGTTCCATCGCTTCGGGCCATTCAGGATCCGGCAGCGGCTCCTCGTCTGCCGAAAGCTGCTCTTTTATGGCCTTGGCTCCTTCAAGCTGGTATGCCCCGAACTGCCAGCCGAACGTATGGCCGTTCTGCTCCGAAGCGCCCAGCTTGTACGCCACTTCGTTGACGCCGAGCCTGTAATCGCCGCAGTAGTTGTCGACAAGCGGACAGACGAAAGAAGCCGCGATCATGACGGCGGCGAGCACCGCCGCCGGAATCCAGCGCCTGAGACACGCCGCCGCGAAAACGAGCCCGTAGCCGATCCACAGCGCGATCATTGCATGCGACGAGATGAATTTCACCTTCTGGATGAAGCCGTCCTGAAGATCGCCCTTCACGTTGGCCAGCCCTATCAGGAGAAGGCTCATCATGAGGAAGCAGACGAACACCGGCGCCATCCAGCGCCAGAACTGCCTGCGGTTTTCACGCTTCACGATCCAGTGCCCGGCAGCGAATGGCACGAGCGCGAACGGAATAAAAAGATCGGTAAACTGGACGCGGACATCCTCGAAATAGTTGAGAACAACCTCCATTTTCGGCATTTTGAAACCAATGGCTTCGTACTGCCCGCGCTGGATGGCGTGCTTGAAGCCTTCCCACGTGCGCGGATAGCCCCAGTTCATCGGCGGATTCCTGAGATCGCTTACGATCGGCATGTACGCGTAGAACGAAACGCCGAGTTGCGTGAAGAAAGCGGCCCCGGCAACGGATCTTCCGTTGGGAAGCGAAATCCACGCCATCGCGAGCAGGACGAAATTCCACGCGATCGGCCATGCGAACCACCAGCTCTGCGGATGCGTAAGCCCGTTCATCGCGCCTTTGGAAAGAAGAATGAACGCCGAAAGCTGCAACCCTGCGGCGGGGACGGCGAAGCACAAACCTCTTTTCGTCCATTTCACGAGCACGAACAAAAGCGCGAGAACGGCGATAAACACCGAAACCGACTTGCCCCACGGGTACCGCGGCCCGCTGTATCCCGCAAGATCGGCCGGAGAGACGGCAAGCGCGAGGAGAACGGCCGCCGCCGCGAAAACGACCGACAGGACGATGAATTTGAGGCATTTCGCCCCGGAAAGGCGCTCTTCTTCGTCCTGAAGGGCGGCAGTCATCGCGCAAACGGCGCTCGCCGCGACGAGAGAACCGATTACGGCATAGCGCCACGGCTCGATCAGAGGAGCGACATTCGCGCTCACCCCTTCCCATGTGTTCTTCGACGTAAACACTGTTGCCGCGAGAAACACGAGCGCGGCGCCGGCGCCGCCGCCGTAAAGAGCCGTGTCGCGGGCGCGTGCGGATCTGCCGCGTTCGCGCAGAAACGCCGCTGCGGCGAAAGAAACCACGAGCACCGCGATGCCGACTGCGATCATGGAAGAAGACGGGCAGGACTCCACCGACAGAATCGCCGGATGTTTCGCGATCACGTTTTTCTGCATGAACATGTCGGCGCGGAGAAGCGAACCGATCTGGAGTATCTGGCATGTAAGAGCGACAGGGACGAGATAGATGAACACGTCGCGGAAGAGCGAAGCGTTCTTCATGAGTATTATGAGCGCAAGCGGCACTATGGCGAACACGAGAACCTGATAGTTCGTAAGGCCGAGTCCGAAAACATACGCCGTAAACCAGAGTATCTTGTCGGACGGCTTTCTCATCCATCTGTAGGAAAGGAGGAACACCCACATCAGGAAAAGAGCGTTGAGGGAATATATTTCGACGATTGTCGACTGCGACCATTCGACCGGCGAAAAAGCGAATGTGAACGCGCCGGCCACGCCTCCTCCGAATGCGAGCGCATCGAGAGATCTGCTCTTCCCGCCGGCGGCCTGAGAGCCGTCTTCTCCGGAAGAAATGAAATCGTGCGCCGAACGGCATATAAGCATCGCCGTCATGCCGGCCGCAATCGCGCCGGCGAAGGCGGAAAAGCAGCTTATCGCCCATGCAGGCGTAGGATGGCCCATGTACTTGACCCAGAAAAACACCTTGCAGAAAATCCAGCTGCAGAACGTCCAGAACGGATATCCCGGGGGATGCGGAACGCCGAGATGCGCGCCGGCCGTGGCGAGCTCGCCGGAGTCCTCGAGCCCCACCGAAGGGCCGAGCGTAAAAAAGTAGACGGCGAATACGGCGGCAGCCGCCGTCCAGAACGCCGCCCAGTCGAGCCTTGTGAAAAAACCGCCTTTTCTCATCGTCTGGCCTTTCATTTTTTATCCGAGCCGAGGAAAGGCTCTATCACGGAAAAAAGAACCTCGTCCTTTTCGCGGATCTCTTCTTTGCTGAGCCCCTCGATTTCATGCGGGAAAACTATCCATTCGTCTTCGAGCGTTTTCGTGAAATAGTCGGGCTCGAGAGGCGTGGCGTTTTTCGCAGGTTTCCAGTACACGCACGCGAGTCGCATTTCCGCGCCGCGCGACGCCATGATTTCCTTGACGGCGTTCGCCGTCCTGCCCGTGTCGAAAACATCGTCGACGACGAGAACGCGGCCGCCTTCTGGGATTTTGGAAAGGAACGTTTCGGGAGAATCGAAGAAAACCTTTCCTGCGTTCCGCCCTATGCCCGTGTAGCTCCAGCATTTGACAGGACAGTGTTCAACATTCCAGCCGACGGTCTTGAAAAATTCATGCATGCCGACGCCCGCCGTCGCGCCGCCGCGCCAGAGAACGACAAGGATGTCGGGCTTCCATCCCGACTCTACGACTTTCGCCGCAAGACGCCAGGTGTCGCGCATGAATTCATTCGGCGAAATGTATCTCTTGGAAGATGTCATGATCTGTTCTCCTTTCCGCTGAAACGGAAATAGAGTGCGAGATCGGTCGAAACGAGCGCGATGTCGGCGGCGTATACCGCGACAAGCCAGAGTTTCTCGCCTTCGACAAGATGGGCGGATATGCCGAAGACGTATCCCAGAATCACGATTGCCATGAAGACGGGCGACTTGCCCGCCACGCTCTTCGAGCGCAGCGTTTTCGCTATTGCGAACGGCCACGACAGGCCGAAGGCTAAAAGCATGCCGAATTCAAAAAGCTGCGAAACAAGCGACGCGTCCACTATTCAACCCTCCAGTCCCATGAACCGCAGATACGCGGCAACCGACTCTTCACCTATGAAAAGCCACAGCACGGCGCCGAGGGAAATGTACGGCCCGTACGGAATCATACGCCATCTGACACGCGCGGCTTTTGAGAAAGCGAGCCACGCAAGACCGGCGACAGAACCGGCCAAAGCGGAAACGACAAGCGTGAAAAGCGCCGCGACAGGCCCTGAAACGGCGCCCACCGCTCCGAGAAGAAGCACGTCGCCCGCCCCCATGGCCTCGCGTTTCGCGATTTTAGCCCCGACGAATCCGACTGTCCACAGAATCCCCGCGCCTGCCGCGAGCCCGAGGAAAGACATGGCCGGCGACGGCACGAACGGCATCGCCTCGGCGACGGAGGGCCAGAATATCGATGCGCAAAAAACAGCCGCCGAAACAGCCAAGCCCCAGACCGCTCCGCCGACGGTGACGAAGTCGGGAAGAAGACAATGATCGAAATCTATCAGGGAGCCGATCATCAGAAGAGAGACCCACGCCCAGAGCACGGGAGCGGCGACGGAATATTTGAGAAACAACGCGAGAAAAAGGAAGCCCCCGAGCAGTTCGACGAGAAAATAGCGCGCCGACACCTTTTTTTTGCAAAAGGCGCATCTGCCGCGCAGAAAGAGCCATGAAAACACCGGAATGTTGTGGTACCATTTCAGGAAGGCCCCGCATTTCGGACAGTGCGAGGCCGGCAGCACGACCGATTCGCCTCTCGGCACGCGCCACGCGACGACATTGACGAAAGACGCGACGACTGCGCCGAAAATAAACGACCATGCCGCGAGAACGGTTTTAAAAACAGGATCCGTCATGACGACTGCTCCGATATTCCGGGCACGCGCGCCGACAGCCACTTCCGGCAGGCCTGCTCGGCTTCTGCGGCCGTTGCTCCGGCAGGAAGCGATTCCGGCACGAGAGCGTACTCGTCGAGATCGCGCCGGGAAAGCCTTGAGAGCGCCGCGGCCACCTGCGGTATGTACGCCGGGCTCATCGAAAGCGCGTCTACGCCGAGAGCCGCCCAATAGACGCCTTCGACAGGATTGGAGGCGGACTCTCCGCAAACCGCCACGGGCAAGCCCTTTTTCTTCGCGGCTTCGACCGTCGCCGAAACAAGTTTCAAGACCGCCGGATTCAAAGGCTGATACAGCCGGGAAACCGCGTCGTTGCCTCTGTCCGCCGCCATCGTATACTGGATGAGATCGTTCGTCCCGATCGAGAAGAAATCGCAAAATTCGGCGAGGTTGCCCGCATTGAGAGCCGCAGCGGGAACTTCGATCATCGCGCCAGTCTGCACAGACCCGTCGAACGGCACGCCCTTGCGGACGAGAGATGCTTTCGCTTCTTCGAGTGCGGCGGCGCATTCCTTCAGCTCTTCGACGCAGCTTATCATCGGATGGAGAATCTTGACGCGTCCGAACGCCGACGCCCTGAGTATGGCCCTCAGCTGGGCGAGCATCGTCTCCCTGTGCGAAAGAAGATAGCGGATGGAGCGGTTGCCGAGAAATGGATTGGGTTCGCGCACGACTCCGCCGGACATCGTCTTGTCTCCGCCTATGTCGAGAGTCCTTATGGTGACGAAGGCTCCAGGCCCGAGACGCCCGGCGAGAAGCGCAGCGTCGCGATACGCTTCAAACTGTTCGTCCTCGGAAGGTTCCATCTCGCGGCCGATCCACAGATATTCGCTCCTGTACAGCCCGATGCCGGACGCACGCGAAGAAACTATGGCCTCGGTCGGCAATCCGTGATGGGCGTTCACGAGCATTTCTATGCGAGAGCCGTCTGCAAGCTCGCCCGGAGGATGGGCCGGCGCGGCGGCGAGCGACGACTCTGAACGCAGACGCGCGATCGCGCGGAACTCTGCGATGCGTTCGCGCGACGGCGAAAGCTCGACGCGGCCCGAAGAGCCGTCGAGAAGCACCATGTCGCCGGCGGAGACGCGCTGCGTCACGTCGCCGAGCGCGGCCACGGCCGGGATGCCGAGGGCTCGGGCGAGAAGAGCCACGTGGCTCGTGGTGGATCCGCCGTTGGTGGCGAAGCCGAGAACAAGATTCTGCGGCAGCTGCACCATCTCGGACGGAGTGAGATCGTCGGCTATGACGATTGAAGGCTCTTTCAGCTCTAAAGCCACGCCCTTGGCGCAGCCTGCAAGTTCGGCCTGGAGACGGCGTTCGATGTCGTCGAGATCGCGCACGCGCTCCCTGAAATAAGGATCGTTCATCCGCTCGAATTTCGAACGGGCCGAATCCATCGTCCGTCTCAACGCGCTTTCGGCGTTGATCGATTCTTTCAGAACGAGCGATTCCACTTCGCCGAGGAAGAACTCGTCCTCTATGATCATCAAATGGCACTCGAACACCTTCGTATCGCCGGAACTCGCGCGCGTGCGAAGAGAGTTCATGAGATTTTCGATGTCGCGGCGCGTGGAAGCGACGGCGCGCCTGAAGCGGAGAACCTCGGCGTCCTCCGCGCCTGGAGCGACCTTGTATTCGGCGACGGGATATGCGCCGGCGCCCCTGTAGATGAACGCCGGTCCGGCGGCAAGCCCTCCCGAAACCGCAAGCCCGGAGAGTACGGAATTGTCCGCGTTATTGCTCATCCGGAATGTCGAACTTCCTTGAAACGAGAGCTTCGAGTTCGTCGAGAGCTTCTTTCGCCTCGCGTCCGGACGCCGTCACCTTGAGAACGGTTCCGCATGTGGCTTCGAGCGTCATGAGCGCCATGATTGATTTGCCCGACACTTTCACGTCGTCCTTCTCCACGGTGATGTCGGCATCGAACCTGCTCGCCACTTTCGCGAAAAGCCCGGCGGGCCTTACATGCATCCCGTATCTGTTCAACAGCTTGAGATCTCGTGTCAGTTTTGCATTCATTTTCCGTTCCTTTCCGGCAACATCGCCTTTTCCGCCCTTGTATGAAGTTTTTGAGAAAGCGTCGCCACCACGTCGTATCCGGCGAGGAGAAGTTTTTCCTGCTGCGCGGCGGTCTCGACGAGATTCACCAGATCCCGCCCTTCCGAAACGGGAAGAATCACGTTCGGAACGCCTACTCCGAGAATCTTGCGCATCTTCCTGTCGCTGCCGATCCGGTCGATGTCGCCTTTCACTTCGCCGAAGCGCTTCAGCGTCACGACGAGCTGAAGCTGCTTTTCTCCTCTGACCGCGTTTATTCCGAAGACGCTCGGCACATGTATTATGCCGATACCGCGTATCTCCATATAGCCTCTCGTGGAATCGCTCGCGCTGCCGAACAGGCAGCCTTGGGAAACATCGCGCCGTATCATCGTGAGATCGTCGGCAACGAGCGCCGAACCGCGTTTCACGAGGCCGAGCGCGCATTCGCTCTTGCCGAGACCCGGCGCTCCTTCGAGCAGCACGCCCAGCCCGCACACCTCGATCATCGTACCGTAGATCGTGGTGCGCGGCGCGGAAAGTCGCTCCATCTCGAGCGCGGCGAGACGGGCGAACACGCGCGTTTTCAGAGGCGTAGCGAACACCACCGCGCCGTGGCGTTCGGCCAGCTCGACCATCTTCGGCCCGGGAACGTGATTCCCGGTGAAGACGAAGAAACCGGCCTTGCGCTCGAGAAGAGCTTCGAAGCGTTTCGCGTCCTCCCCCTCGGGAAGCGAGGCCAGATAAGCCCATTCGGCATTGCCGACGACCTGCATCCGTCTCCATGCGAAACTCTTGAAAAAGCCCGTAAGCGCGAGGCCCGGCCTGTTGACAAGAGGCTCTTCGACCGTCCGGGAAAGAAACGACTCCCCCGCGACCATCCTGAGCGAAAGGCTTTTGCGCCCCGCCTCGAAGAAATCGCGAATCGAAAAAGCCGTGCTTTCCGTTCCGCCGGAAACTGAAGAGCCTCCCGTCATAGCGGCAAGATTTCCCCTGTCAGTTCCTTGCCGAGGATGCGCGCTGCTTGCGGACCGCACCCTTGCGGGCCTTTACGCGCATTTTCAGAAGCTGTCTTTCGGCACGCGCCGCGGCGGCGTCTATCACGCTCTTGGCGCTCTCGGAGAACTCCTTCGCTCCGACGGCGGTTTCGCCGAGACGGTTGGCCACGACTTCGGCCATGTACATGTGCTTTTTGACATCGATATCGATCACCGCCGAAATCGACGTGACCTTGGGGAACTTCTCCTGGAGTTTCTCCATACGCTTCTGCGCGTATTCCTTGAGCGACTCGATTTTGACGTCGCTGTGACGCATCGTTATCTCTATTGCCATTTTTCTGTTCCTTTCTGTATTTGCACCTACATTCTGAAATCGCTGCCGAGGTAGCGCGTGCGGACCTCTTCGTCGGCCACGAGTTCCGCCGACGTGCCCTCTTTGAGAAGCCTGCCGTTGTACACCATGTACGCCCTGTCGACCACGCTGAGCGTTTCGCGGACGTTGTGGTCGGTTATTATTATTCCGAGCCCCTGCCCGGCAAGACGCTTGACTATATCCTGGATTTCGCCGACCGAAAGCGGATCGACTCCGGCGAAAGGCTCGTCGAGCATCAATATGGCCGGGTTTCTCACGAGCGCGCGGGCGATTTCGAGTTTCCTGCGTTCGCCGCCCGAAAGCGTGTATGCGGGCTGCTTTGCGACCTTCATCAGATCGAACGGCGAAAGCAGCTCTTCGGCCCGGATTTTCATGTCGCGGCGCTTCATGGGAAGCGTCTCGAGAATGGCCATCACGTTGTCCCAGACGGAAAGCTTTCTGAAAATGCTCGCCTCCTGCGCGAGATAGCCGATGCCTTTGCGGGCACGCATGAAGACGGGGAGTTTCGTTATGTCCTCGCCTCTGAACTCTACTTTGCCGCCGTCCGGCCTGACAAGCCCCACCACCATGTAAAACGTGGTGGTTTTGCCAGCGCCGTTCGGCCCGAGCAAGCCGACGATTTCGCCGCAACGGCACGAAACATCCATACCGTTGACCACCGTGCGGTCGCCGTAGATCTTGACAAGACCTTTCGCTTCGAGATCCGGCGCGGCGGCCATCTGGCTCATGGCCTTGACCACTATGTCGTCTTTATTTTCCATTTTTGAGTTTTTTGGCCTGTTCTTTCATCCCTGCCCCGCCGCCTTCGAGAGTGACCGTGGAGTTTTCGACCTCCACCTGGTCGGCGTTTATCCAGAATGTGATTTTAGATCCTTCGACTTCGCTTTTTTTCTTGCTGCCGTCGACGAGACGCGCCATGACGGGACCGTCGCCGTACATCACGACTTTCGCCCTTTCCTTCGAATAAGTGGCCTTTGCGCAGTATCCTCTTTTCTGATCGTTCGTTATCGCCACGTTTCCGATCGCCACGATGCGCTTGAGATTGTTGGTTCCTTCAAGGAATACATAAAGCCTGTCGGAATGAAGCTGGTATTCGGAATCGTCGACGAACACGTTGCCGTCGAAAAGTATGACACCCTGCTTCCTGTCGGCGTCGGCACGCTTCGATGTGATCCTGACGCTTTTCGGAGCATCGGATTTTTTCGCTTTCCCCGCGATCTCCACGACATTGGTTCCATCTGTCTCGGCAGGAGTGACGACTTCTACCGGAGCGGCCGCCGCGGGAATCTCGGCCTCGACAACAGTCTCCTTTGCCGTCTCGGATTCTGCGGCAACCGTTTGAGGCTCGGCCTCCGCAACGGCCGCCTTTTCAGGCTCTGGTTCTACGGCCGCCGCCATCGGCGCCGCCGGCCTCTTTTCGATTGGATTCACCGGCGAAGCGTCACGCCCCTGCGCGCCGGAGAGCGTCGAAAGAAGCGATGAAGCCAAACATGCCGCAATCATGGCGAAATTCACAGTTTTATCCCTTTCATCTTTATTTCATCGGAAACTATTTCGGCGTTTTCGAAAATGCTGATGTACTGTTCCTCGAAAGAAAAATACACGTTTCTTCCGGCAACGGTCGTCTTGCCGTACACGGCTTTTGCGCAACCGTCGGCCCAGCCGCTTTTCGTATTGCGGTCGACCACGCATCTCTCGGCGTCGATACGCACGGCGACGGAGCCCTTCTCGTCATACTGAATAACCGTGACGCCTTGCGCCCACACAAGACCGCTGCTCTGGAAGAACTGGGCCTTGAGCGCCTTGATCAAAGTTTTTACAGAACCGTCGTCGTACGTTTCGACCGGTATCGAGACGTCCGTTGCCGGAGCGCCGGCCTTTTCGGCGCAGTTCGTGTACGCCGCGGCGAGGCGCTCCGCCTCGCGGGCGAGCACTTCGCGTTTGCCGAACCATTCATCCCCGTCGAACGACGAGGCCGCGAAAAGCGCGGCCGCCGGGAGGAGACACGCGGCAAGTGCCGTCAGCGCACGGCTTCGTGTATTTTCAAAAGCGTCTGCCACAGTTTTTTCACTTCAGAGAATTTTATTGCGTTTGCCGCATCGCTCTTTGCGACTTTCGGATTGCGGTGCGTCTCCATGAAAACGCCGTCTACGCCTGTCGCGACTGCGGCTCTGGCGAGAGCCGGCGCATACTTGCCGTCGCCGCCCGAACCGGTGCCCAGCCCGCCGGGTCTCTGCACGGAATGCGTGGCGTCCATGATCACGGGATAGCCAGTCTCGCGCATGACGAGAAGGCTGCGCATGTCGGCAACGAGATTGCGGTAGCCGAACGAAGATCCACGCTCGGTAAGGGTTATGCGCCTGTTGCCTGTAGATTCTATCTTGCGGACAACCTGCACCATGTCTTCCGGAGCCATGAACTGGCCCTTCTTCACATTTACCACGGCGCCCGTCTCGCCGGCGGCGACGACGAGATCGGTCTGCCTTGCGAGAAACGCCGGAATCTGCAGAATGTCGCACACTTCGGCAACCACGCCGCACTGCCACGGCTCGTGGACGTCGGTAAGAACCGGGACGTCGAACTTCGAACGTATCTCCGCAAGTATTTCAAGCCCCTTGTCGATGCCGGGCCCGCGGAAGGAATCGACGCTCGTCCTGTTGGCCTTGTCGAAACTCGCCTTGAACACGTACGGCACGCCGAGCTCGCGAGATATTTTCACGAGAGCGCCGGCGAGATCTACGGCCATCTGCCGCGATTCGATGACGCACGGGCCTGCGATGAACGCAAGCGCTCCGCCGCCGAACGATACACCTTTGTCAACCAAAATTCTTTTCATGCCTGTATTATACCAAATATTACGGCAGTATGTCAAAAGGACACCGGCGCGAAAATCTCCTCTCTCTTGACAACGGGAGAAGAGGAACGACCGGATTCCGCGGCATACCGCCGCAGTTCGACGGCGGCCGAGCCGGGACGCGAAACGGTGATTTTGTCGAAGAGCGGAGCGGCGAGGACGTATTCTCCGGAAACGGGGCAGACGGGATACATGCCCATCGCGCTCCAGACGAACCACGCCGATGTCTGGCCGTTGTCTTCGTCTCCACAGTAGCCGTCGGGCCGCGCGGCATACAGTTCGTCCATCACGCGCCGCGTCCAGTACGCCGCCCTGTCGCGCCGCCCCGCGAGCGTATAGAGATAGATCATGTGCTGGATGGGCTGGTTGCCGTGCGCATACTGGCCGAAGCCGGAAACGAACATTTCGCGGATTTCGTGCGTGCAGCCGCCGTAGTACGAGCCGTCGAA
>JAFWBO010000049.1 GCA_017507065.1 Kiritimatiellia bacterium
CCCGCC
Source organism: Kiritimatiellia bacterium (assembly GCA_017507065.1). Lineage (GTDB taxonomy): Bacteria > Verrucomicrobiota > Kiritimatiellia > RFP12 > UBA1067 > UBA1067. The sequence continues at coordinate 7 of JAFWBO010000049.1, forward strand.
CGCGCTCGCCGCGCCGAGATCGATGCGCAGGACATCGCTTTTGCCGCCTTCGGGGCAGCGCAGGACGACGGGAAATCCGATTGACGGATCGGTCGCCGCATGAACAAAGCCGGAAAACGCCGACGCGGCGAACCATCCGGCCGCGGCAAACACGGGGAAAAAATTATGTTTCATGTTTTTTTCTTTCTAATCGCCCCTGACAACACGACATTTGCGAACCAATACGATACAAATCGCCAACGAATCGAGATTATATCAAAAAAATCGACTCATTTGGAAAAATTGTGCCCGATACAAGAATTTTCCGCTCAAGATTCTCATTTAAATAAAAACAGAGACCGAAAATTTTTTGTCAGATTTCGCGGAGAAAATTTCCTTCTGTCAATGTCGGCGCAAAAGCCGGCAGAAGGAAAGAAACATGAACAAAAAGACAATAATCGCGGCTTTCGTGGCCTTCACTGCCGTTTTCGGAGCGCTCGCCGCCCCAGGAAGAGGCGGGCCGAGACCGGGACCGAGACCCGCGCCGGCAAGAATGGCGCGCCCGGCTCCGCACCACGCCCCGAGACACCATCATCACCACGGCAGCGCATGGGGACGCGGCGGCCGCAACTTCTGGCCAGGCTTCGCCGGCGGAATACTCGGCGGCCTCATCGCCGCTCCGGCGACGACGGTCGTGACGACCCCGGCAGTGGCCACTACCGTCGTGACGACGCCAGTGACCACAGTCGAAAACGTCTGGGTCGAAGGACGCTACGAAACACAGTATCTGGCCAACGGCACCGTCGTGCGCATATGGCAGCCCGGCCACTACGAACAGCGCACGGTGACGATACGTTAACAGCCGCCAAGCCGCCTGAGGCGAAGCTGGCCGCAGGCGGCGTCGGCGTCTTTCCCGCGCGAACGCCTGAGCATCGTCTGGACGCCGCGCTTCATAAGCACGTCGAGGAACATAAGCATCGTCTTTTCATCGGGCGTTTTCATGTCTGGACGATGCGAAACCGGAGACAGCGGTATCAGATTCACTTTCGCCATCGGCACCGACCGGACTTTTTCCGCAAGTTCCTCGGCGCACGCCCGCGAATCGTTGACCCCGGCAACCACGGTGTACTCGAAAGTGATTATTCTCTTCGTCGCAAGCGTATATTCGCGGCATGCGGCAAGAAGCTCGTCGATCGGCCAGCGTCTGTTCACCGGCATCAGATACGAACGCAAGGCGTCGTTAGGAGCGTGGAGAGAAACCGAAAGCTCGAACTGAATCCCCTCTGCCGCAAGGCGCTTGAACCCGGGAACCACGCCGCACGTGGAAATCGTTATATGCCTGGCCCCGAGATTCGGCCCTCGGCCGGCGTTGATGATCTTGAGAGCGCGCATCGTCTCGTCGTAATTCGCGAACGGCTCGCCCATGCCCATGACGACGATATTCGTGATGTCTCCGCGTTTCCTGCCGGCCATGTATTCGGCCACTATCTCGTCGGCGGCAAGCGATCTGACGAGCCCCTTCGAACCGCTCGCACAGAAAACGCACCCCATGGCGCACCCCACCTGCGTCGAAATGCACTGCGTGAAACGCCCCTTCGCCGGGATGAGCACCGTCTCCACGGTCTGTCCGTCTTCAAGCGAGAGAAGAAGTTTCTCCGTGCCGTCGGCCGAAGACGACACCTCGAGCGTCTCCGCCCGCGTGAACGGAAAATCGGTTTTGAGACGCTCGCGGAAATCCTTCGGGAGAGTCGTCGCTTTGTCCCAGTCGTCGATCCAGTCGCGGTAAAGCGCCTGGAGAATCTGGTCTGCACGGAACGGCCTCAAACCGCTCTCCGCGAGAATCGCCTTCCATTCGTCAGGCATTATGCCCCATGCTTTTTTCATACTGCCACGTATTATACTATATTTTTGCGCCGAAATGAGAAAATTCCGCGCCGCACAATCCACGGAAAACTTGCGAAGACGAGCGGCGTCGAATACCATGCAAGAACCACGCCGAAAGACGGCGCATCCATATCGACACAAGCAAATGCCGACGATGCCGCGGCAAACGACAGATCTTTCATCGCTCCCGCCGCGAGCGCCGCAAGATTGTTGAGATGCACGGCAAGCGGCTCGAAGACAAAACCGGAGACAGCCCCGAGAAGGCCGGCCGTCACCGCAAAACCTGCAAGCGGAACAACGAGCCAGTTGACGAAAAGCGCCGCGACCGACACCCTGCCGAACACCGCGGCGGAAACAGGCGCCCCTGCATACCACGCTACGGCCGAAAAAGCGAAAGCCCCGGCAAAAGCGCGGCAGAGACCGTCGGCGCGTTTCCCGCGCACGGATGCAGAAAACGCGGCGAGCGCGAACGTGACTGCAAACGAGAAAACGGCGCCCGGCTCCGTCATGACGCGCAAGTCTGCCGCGCTCGCGAGAAAAAACGCCGCCGAGACCGCGCACACTGCGCTCGGACG
>JAFWBO010000050.1 GCA_017507065.1 Kiritimatiellia bacterium
ATCAAGACGCCGCGTCTCGTCCATACCGGGTGCAATTACGATGCCGTCTACCAGACAAATCTCGTTGCTGAAACGGAGAAACTTGGTTACAGCGCCAAGGATCTTCTCAATTTGAAAGTGGCCGCATCGCTGAGCGTGAACGCCTTTGCAGAGGAGCTGCACATAACCGAGACAAACGCAAATGCCGTGAAGTTCGTCTGGACGCGCGAACTCTGGCCGTGGGACCGTCTCACCAACATCTGGGAAAACGTCAAGGACGACATAGAGCTCGCCTCGCGGCGCGACAGCTTGTATGTGCGCCGCTCGTTCGGCCGGCAGGCCATGGCCGAGGCCGCGGCGCTGCAGGATCTCGGGCGCACAGCCGAGGCGGCAGGCATATATCTCTGGGTCTTGAAAGACGTGGACCGCGAGAACGCCAGCGCCACGATAAATCTCCTCGAACTCCTCCGCCGGGGATTCGAGGTGGATTCTGAAACCCGCGAGATGATCGAAAACGCGGGGCAGACGCTTTTCAACGAACGCTACAAGGTAGACCAGCTTCAGGAACTTGTGAAGATGAGCGGCGTCGTGTATGTGCCGGCCGCCGACCGCCGCGCCGCGTTCGACAGAGTCCGCCCGCAGCTCGAAGCGTATCTCAGATACCGCCGCGGCGTCGAATTGGATCGCCACAGGCGTTTCAATCTAAAGCTCGAAGAGGTGATAAAGACCGCCGGCAGGGACGAGGTTCGCATGGAGGCCATAAATGTTCTGCGGCAGGAGCGCGACAACGTCCTCGGAAACGGCATCATGGGCACGATAGCCGCTTTCGACGGCGATTATGCCGTGAGCGAGCTTTATCTGCGCCGTGCCGTCGATTCGCCAGAGGCTTCCGCCGCGGCGTTCAACAATTACGCTGAAGTGCTCAGGCGTCTGGGCCGGTACGAGGAAGCCGAGGCGAATGCGAGGAAAGCGGTGGAGATAGCTCCGGATTTCTGGCGGGCGCACGAAACCCTCGCCGACGTTCTTCTTGCGAAAGGCGCCTCGACGCGCGAAATACTCATACCGCTCGAAACGGCCGAGAAGCTTGTGGGCACCGGCAGCGAGTGGAAGCTCGTCCCTCCAGAGGCCGCGACGCTCGCGCTTATACGTCTTTCAGTCCTTTCGCGCGATTCTTCGAAGTCGCGCGAACGCGAACTTCTCCGCCGCAAGATAAAGAGGCTCCCCCTTTCCGATATGCAGCGCCGCCGCATAGAATCGTTCGAACCGGCCGGGCGCAAACGTTTCAAGAGCAGATGAACAAAATACACTTCGTATTCGCCGCCGCGGCGCTTTTCGCCGCCGGATGCGCCGAGAAAGACGATGCAGGGCGCGAGCGTTACCGCAAGTCGCCCATCGAAAAGAAAGACATAGTTTCAACCGTGGAGGCCGCAGGCACCGTCACGCCGAGAAATTCTTCGGGTGGAGTTCCCGTCGGCGCGCAGGTGAACGGAAGGCTCGTCAAGCTTTTCGTAGATTACAATTCGGCCGTCACCAACGGGCAGGTGCTTGCGCTGATAGACCCTCTCGTCTACGAGGCGAACTACAAGAGCGCCGTCGCTCGGCTCCATGTGGCGAAAGCCAACGTCGATGTGGCAAAGGCGACGCTCGCTTCGCGCGGCGCCGAGCTCGACCTCGCCGCGAAGACGCACGGCCGCAAGCTCGCGCTTTCGGACAAAGGCATGTCGAGCGTATCCGATCTCGACAGCGCCGTCGAGGCGCTCGCTCGCGCCGAGGCCGCGGTGGAGAGCGCGAAAGCGTCGCTGAAAAGCGCCGAGGCCGCGGTGGAGCAGTGCGAGGCCGATGTTTCGCAGGCGAAAGCCAATCTTGAATATTGCACGATCGTATCGCCCGTGGACGGCGTCGTGATCGACCGCAAGGTAGAGGAAGGGGAGACGGTGGTTTCGTCGATGAACGCCATTCCCGTTCTCACAATCGCGGAAGATCTCGGTACGGTGTGGATCGAGGCTACCGTCCCCGAAGCCGACATCGGCGGTATAAAGACCGGCCAGAAGGTGATGTTCACGGTCGATGCATACAGGAGAAAATTTTCGGGGCGCGTGCGCCAGGTTCGCCGAGCCGCGACGACCGTGAACAATGTCGTGACGTTCCCTGTCATCATAGAAGCGGAAAATCCCGGCGAGATGCTTTTCCCCGGCATGACGGCGACGCTTTCCATCGAGACGGCGAGGGCGGAACAGCTTGAGGCCGTTTCCGCAGCGGCTCTCCGCTTCAGACCGAGAGACGAAGACATTTCTCCCGAGGCGGGCGAAATTCCGCGCGGGCCCAAGCTTTGGTTCGAGCAGGACGACGGACTGCTTGAAGCCGTGTCTGTCAAAGAGGGCGTTTCGAACGACATGTTCGTGCAGGTTTCGCCTGTGGGAGAAACTCCGCTCGCAGGCCGCGAAGCCGTTACAGGATACGCTTTGAGCGCGTCTGCGCAGTCTTCCGGCGCGAGCACCAATCCGTTCATGCCTAAACCTCCGCAGCGAAACACGAACAAGGGAACTGCGCCGGAGCCCAAAAAAAATTTTTGACATCCCCCTTGTGGGGGAAGAAAAAATATGATACAATATGGTTGAACCTTGAGAAAGGAAAGGAGTAAACAATGAAGAAAATATTGACTGCACTATTGTGCGCACTCGGCTTTTCGCTTGTATCGCAGGCGGAA
>JAFWBO010000051.1 GCA_017507065.1 Kiritimatiellia bacterium
GACAGTGCTCAAGACGAGGAGCTTCGCCGCGATGATGATGGGCGTCCGTCCGTCGGATCTCAATGTCGGCTCCGACGGATCGATAACCGTGGAGCAAGAAGTCGAAGGAGTGGAAATCACCAGCATCGGCTTTGATGGGAACGGCAATATAGCCATCACGATCGACGCCGAGCTGTCTTCGCCTTCTGCCGCGAGCGCGTTCTACGAAGTGAACATACCCGACACGGTTTCCGTCAATTGCAAGGTCTACAGGAAAGAAACCCTTGCGGAATCCGAATGGACGCTCGTCTCCGAGACGCGGGTGGCCGTAGGCGGCGGCGAGTGCGTCATAGATGCGGGAGCGGCGGCCTCGGGAGGGCAGTCCGGATTCTATAAAGTCGTTGTCGAAAAATAAAGACAGAAAGAAAGACAGATGAAGAAAAAGGAAATCAGGAAAGTACTCGTCGTGAACTCGGGCTCGAGTTCGCTCAAATACCAGCTCTTCGACATGCGCAGAGAAGAGCGTCTCGCCAAGGGGCTTGTCGAGCGCATCGGATGCGGCGGCCCCGCCAACCACGCGGAAGCCCTTGAGAAGGTCGTCGCCGATCTCGGCGACGCGGCAAAGGACATCGACGCCGTCGGCCACCGCGTCCTCCACGGTGCCGAGGAGTTCGCCGATTCAGTCGTCGTCACGAAGAGCGTGATGGCGAAGCTCGATAGGCTCGTCAAGTTCGGCCCTCTGCACATGCCTGCCAACCTCGGCGGGATAAAGGCGTGCGAGAGGATATTCAAGGGCGTCCCCAACGTCGCCGTCTTCGACACCGCCTTCCATCAGACGATGCCCGACTGCGCCGCGATGTACGCGATCGATCCGAAGTACTACAAAAAGTACGGCATCAGGAAGTACGGCTTCCACGGCACGAGCCACAAGTTCATAACGATGGAGGCGGCGAAATTCCTCAAAAAGCCCCTTTCGAAAGTGAACCTCGTCACTTGCCATCTCGGCAACGGCTCCTCCCTCGCCGCCGTCAAGAACGGCGAATGCGTCGACACGACGATGGGCCTCACCCCGCTCGCCGGGCTCGTGATGGGGACGCGCTGCGGCGACATCGACGCGGCGGCCGTTCTTTCCATAATGGAGACGGAGAAGAAGACCCCTGCCGAAATGGACACGCTCCTCAACAAGAAATCTGGGCTTCTCGCGCTCGCCGGTTCGAGCGACTGCCGCGACATCTGCTCGAAGGCGGAGAAGGGCGACAAGGCCGCCGAACTCGCCCTCGAGATGCTTGCATACAGGACGGCCCTTTACATCGGCGCGTACAATACCGTGGTCGGCGGCGCGGACGCGATCGTCATGACGGGCGGCATCGGCGAGAACTCGACAGAAGTGAGAGAGCGCATCGTCTCCCGTCTCGGCGCCCTCGGCATCAAGCTCGACAAGGCGGCCAACAAGAAGCGCGGCATCACGGCCGTCATATCTTCGAAGGGCTCGAAAATACCTGTCGTCGTCCTTCCCACGAACGAAGAGCTGATGATCGCCCGCGATGCGGCGAGGCTGCTGGGGTAGTTGTTAGTCGTTAGCGGTTAGCAGGTCGAATGAAGGTAGGGCGCGATGACCCCATCGCGCCGAAGAAAAGGAAAGAACGAAAAGAAGATGAATGCAATAGAAAAGATAATCGAGAGGGCGGCGGCGCTCAAGCGGACCGTCGTTCTGCCCGAGGGTATGGATTCGAGAGTCGTCACCGCCGCATGCGCCCTCGTCGACCGCGGCATCGCAAGGCCCGTCGTGCTCGGCACGGCCGAGGAGATCGCCGCCGCCGAGAAAGAGGCGGGACTTTCGCTCGCGGATCGCGGGATAGAGACGATCGACTACACGAAGGGCGACGCCGAACTCGAAAAAGCGTATCTCGAGGCGTGGAACGCGAAGGAATCGAAGAAGCCTGCCGAAAAGCAGAAGATGATCGATCTCGCCGGCGCGGAGAAGACTTTGCGCACGAAGAGGATCTATTTCGGCGGCATGATGGTGAAGCTCGGAAGGGCCGACGGCCTCGTCGCCGGTTCCATCGCTTCGACGGGCGACATGCTCCGCGCCGCTTTCCATACGCTTGGCACGGAAAAGGGCGTAAAGACTGCTTCGTCCTGCTTTATTCTCGACCTCGCCTCGCCGACGCCTTCAGGCGATAGCGTTCTCGCTTTCGGCGATTGCGCCGTGATACCCGATCCCACGGCGGAGCAGCTCGTCGACATCGCGCTTGCGACCGCGTCCACGTACAGAAGCCTGACCGGATGCGAGCCCAGAGTGGCGTTCCTTTCGTATTCCACC
>JAFWBO010000004.1 GCA_017507065.1 Kiritimatiellia bacterium
GGATTCACGCTTCTCGCGATACCGTTCTGCGAGGCGGCGGAGAAATCGCTCGGCATAAAGGACGACTCCCGCATAACGGCCGACGAATGGATGCTTTTCCCCATAGCCGTGGCGGGGTTGCCGCTCGCGTCGCTTTCGTGGAAGGCGATGGCCGTGTTCTTCGTCGTGACGCGTCTTTTCGATATCGTCAAACCGCCGCCCGCGCGCCGTCTCCAGGAGATTCCCGGAGGCCGCGGAATAGTCGTCGACGATTTCGTCGCCAACCTTTATTCTCTCGCCGCGAACTGGGCGATATATCTCGTATTTTTCAGATGACGAGCCGTATACTCAAGATAACCGATCCCACGAAGATGCTCGACATCGATCTTTCCCGGCCTCTCGAGATCGAAGTGGGGTGCGGGAAGGGCAAGTTTCTCGCGGCGCGGGCCGCAGCGCATCCGGAATGCGATTTTCTCGGGATAGAGCGCATGCTCGAACGCGTGAGGCTCTTCGACGGCAAGTGCGTGCGCGGCGGCATAGAAAACGTGAAGATTCTGCGTCTCGAGGCGCTCTACACGTTCCACTACCTGCTGCCCGCGCACCACGCGCGCCGCGTGTACGTTTTTTTCCCGGATCCATGGCCGAAGAAGAAGCATCATTCACACAGGCTTTTCGGGCCGCTCTTTCTCAACGCCCTCTGGAAGAGGCTCGAGACCGGCGGCAGGATCGAGTTCGCCACCGACCACCGGGAATATTTCGAGACGGTGAAAGAATGTTTCGCTGCGGACGCGCGTTTCCGCGAGACGGAACCGATGCCGCGCCCGCAGGAGGTGTGGACGGAGTTCGAGACGATGTTCCGTTCGCAGGGGCTGGCGGTGTATTCGGCCGCATGGGAGGCTCTCGAGGCCGACGACGCCCCTCTCGCGCCGCTGACGGTGCCTCCGGAGGCGGAGCCGCGCGAAGGCATAGCGCGAAGGATTTCAAAGAAGGACAGAGAAGAACAATCATGATCGATACGCAGGTGCTCGCCAGAATCACGGGCGAGACGGGCGCGCGGCCCGGACAGATAGCAGCGGTTGAAAAACTCCTTTCCGAAGGAGCGACGGTTCCTTTCATAGCGCGTTACCGCAAGGAGGCGCACGGAAATCTCGACGAAGTCGCCATCGGCAAGATACAGGAGCGCCTTGCATACTACGGCGATCTCCTCGCGCGGAAAGACACGGTGCTCAAGTCGATAGAAAGCCAGGGAAAGCTCACGCCGGAGCTCGAGAAGAAGATAGCGGAGTGCTGGCAGAAGTCGCAGCTCGAGGATATCTACCAGCCTTTCAAGCCGAAGCGCCGCACGCGCGCGCAGATCGCGAGGGAAAAAGGTTTCGGCCCTCTCGCCGAGGCGATATGGAAAGGCGAGGCTTTCGACGCTCCGGAGGAAGACGTGGCGCAGGCGCGCGACATCATCGCCGAGGACATAGCCGATATCGCGGAAGTGCGCGGCTTCGTGAGGCGTTTTTTCGCGGCGAAAGCCGTCGTCAAGACTGAAGCCGTCGAGTCGAAAAAATCGGAACCGACGAAGTTCGAGCAGTATTACGGCTACGAAGAACCTCTGCATGCGATGCCTTCGCACAGATATCTCGCGATCAAGCGCGGCCAGAAGGAAGGCGTGTTGCTCGTCCGTTTCGAGATAGACCGCGCGCTGTTGCTCGACGGAGTGATGCCGCTCGTTTCGGCGGCGCGCGACGGGGCGGCCGGCCGGTCCGCCGCGGCGGACGCCGAGGTGGAGGCGGCCGCGGAAGACGCGATAAAGCGCCTTCTCGCGCCCGCCGCGGAAATAGACGTGTCGGTCGAGAAGAAAATGGAAGCCGACCGGGCTGCCGTAGACGTGTTCGCCGAGAATCTGAGGAATCTTCTCATGGCCCCGCCGCTCGGCGAAAAGGCCGTCCTCGCGATAGACCCGGGCATCCGCACGGGATGCAAGGTGGCGATGATGGATTCCACCGGCAAATATCTCGGCAAGACTGTCATCTACCCGCAGCAGAAGAGCGCCGAGGCCGCGCGGGCGATCGCCCTTATAGTTGACAAATACCGTCCCGACGCGGTCGCCGTCGGCAACGGCACGGCCGGCCGCGAGACCGAGGCGTTCGTGAAAGACACGCTCAAAAAGCTCCATTCGCAGCATCCTGAAATTCCCGTTCCGGCGGTCGTGTCTGTCAGCGAAGCGGGGGCGAGCGTGTATTCGGCGTCTGAAACGGCGAGAAAGGAATTCCCCGATCTCGATCTCACCGTTCGCGGCGCCATTTCGATCGGAAGAAGGCTGCAGGATCCGCTCGCCGAGCTCGTGAAGATCGACCCGAAGGCCATAGGCGTGGGGCAGTACCAGCACGACGTGCACCAGCCGCTCCTCGGCGCCAAGCTCGACGAAGTGGTCGTGAGCTGCGTCAACAGCGTAGGCGTCGAGCTCAACACGGCGTCGGCGCCTCTCCTCGAGCGCGTTTCCGGCGTGGGCGCTTCGCTTGCCAAGGCCATTGTCGAATGGCGCGACGCCAACGGCAAATTCTCGAGCCGCGAAGATCTCAAGAAGGTGAAAGGGCTCGGAGCGAAGGCGTTCGAGCAGTGTGCGGGCTTTTTGAGGATACGCGGCGCGGCGAATCCTCTCGATTCTTCCGCCGTGCATCCCGAGAGATACGCTCTCGTCGAGACGATCGCCTCCGACATGGGGCTGTCGCTCTCCGGGCTCGTGGGCAATGCCGAAGCCGCGAAGAAAATAGACATCCGCAAATATGTCACCGACGAAGCGGGCGAACTTACTCTGAAAGACATCGTTTCCGAACTCGCCAAGCCCGGGCGCGACCCGAGAAAGACGTTCGAGCCGCCGAAGTTCCGCGACGACGTCACGAAGATAGAGGATGTGAAGCCGGGCATGAAGATGGAGGGAATCGTCACCAACGTCACCGCTTTCGGGGCGTTCGTCGACATTGGCGTGCATCAGGACGGGCTTGTTCATCTGTCCGAATTGAGCGACACCTTCGTGTCGAGCCCGGCGAGCGTGGTGAAAACGGGCGACAGGATAAACGTCACCGTTCTCGACGTCGATGTCAAGAGAGGAAGGATTTCGCTCAGCGCGAAGACTTCGCCCGGCGCGAAGAAAGAGCATTCCGCGGCCTCGAGGGACGCGAAGGGCGGCTCTTTTTCCCGCCGCAGAGACGGATTTTCGTGCAATCCCTTCGCTTCGCTCCAGGGAGCGTTCGGCTGAGGGGGAGCGTCCGAAACGCAAGGAGGAGAAGATGCATATGGAGAAAGCGGTCGAAATATTCAAAGCGGGAGGGCCTGTGATGTGGCCTATCCTCGCGCTTTCCGTGATCGGGCTTTCCATACTTTTTCTGAAAGCGATGGAGCTCCGCAAGGGCCGCGGGAACTCGCGCGGTCTTGTGGTGGTTTCGACGATAATAACGGCAGAGCCGATGCTCGGGATTCTCGGCACGGTTACCGGCATAATAAAAACGTTCTCTTCCATCGATCCCGCCGCGTCCAATCCCCTCGCGGCGACGGCGGGCATCGGCGAAGCGCTGATAACCACCGCGGCGGGGCTTGTCGCATCCCTCGTTTTGATTCTTCCTTACAATCTCATAAACGACGCGGTCGAAGAATGAGCGGAAAGAGAAAGAGAGCCGTGCGGTTCGAGATGACGCCGCTCATGGACGTCATGTTCCTCGTGCTCGTCTTTTTCATCTATTCCATGTTTGAAATGTCGGTCCATCGCGGGATGAAGGTGGAGCTTCCGTCTGCCGGCGGCGATCCGGAAAAAGGCGAGCGGCTGATTGTCACCATCCTCGCCGACGATACGATGCAGCTCAACGGCGTGGCCATGCCGAAAAGCGGCGTCGTCGAGCGTGTGGCGGAGCTTTACAGAGTGGGGATGAAATTCCCCGTGCTCGTTTCGGGAGACAGGCGCGCTTCGCTCGGCGCCGGCATAGAGCTTCTCGGCGAATTGAAGAAGGCCGGCGTCGAGAAAGCTGTGTTCCAGGTCGAGAGGAGTCCGGCGAAATGAAGTTTTTCGCCGCCGTTTTCTTTTCGCTTCTCGTGCACGGCGGCCTGTTATGCGCTTTCGCTCTTCTTGCGGGCGGCACGGCGATAGTGCCGGCCCGTGCGCCGTCGGTTGAAATTTCGTCCGTGGAGCTTTCGTTTGCGAGCGAGGACGGCACTTTGCCGGAAATAAATCCGTTTCCGCCGGACAATGCCCCGCTCCCGCCGCTTCCTGAGACGAGTGCGCCGTCTCCGCTTCAGGAGGCGGCAGACGCTCCGCCCCTCAAAGCAGAGCCTCCGGTGAAAGCGGATTCGGGCGAAATCGCGCTGCCGGAGCCGGCGCCCGAGCGGCCTTCGCTACCGCCCGCGCAGATTGTCGAAACGGCGCCGTCGTCTCTCGGGCAGGCGAAAGTGGATGCGCCGGCAAGGCCTGTGGCTCCGATCAGACCGCGATATCCAGAAAGTTCGCGGCGGCGCGGCGAGGAGGGGACTGTCGAGGTGGAGGTGGCGATAAACGCTTCCGGCCGTGTCGATTCCGTTTCTGTCGTATCTTCGAGCGGCTATGCCGCTCTCGACGCCGCCGCGCGCGATGCAGTGGCCAGGACGAGATTTGTCCCGGCCGCGGACGGAGACAGAAACGTATCTTCTCTGGCGCGTCTCAAGGTTGCTTTCGTCCTCAAAGACGGCGGAATTAGATAAAACCGCGCAGACGGTGCACCGGGTGCAGTTTGCCTTATTGGCCGCACCCGAAAAAAAAGACGAATTTCCCGACTATCTACTTGACA
>JAFWBO010000052.1 GCA_017507065.1 Kiritimatiellia bacterium
ACATCCCGGGAAAGGGCTGCAGGATGTTTCGCTGAAAGCGCGGTTCGGCCGCGAAAGCATTGTTCTCAAAGGCTTGAAACCTCGGCCGGTGAAGGAAGCGATCGTGACGATCGGCGGGGTGGCTTTGGACGAGGTCGATCCAGCGACGATGGAATCGCGCAAGATTCCCGGGCTTTATTTCGCAGGAGAAGTTCTCGATATCGACGGCCCCACCGGCGGATACAACCTGACGCTCGCGTTCGCCACCGCCCGCCGAGCCGTCTGTTCGATCGAAAGCTGAAAATGCGAGCCGCCGCAGACGGCGGCCGAATCCTTTAAAGCGATACGCGTATTATACCACAAAAAGAGACTTTGATTCTTGTCTTTTGCCTTTTTTCCCTGCCCAGTTTGCCAAAGCTGACTTGCCAAACTGCGGCATGGTCGCACATGCGGGAAATTGCGTCGAAAATATGGTATAATATAAGAAATTTTCAAGAAAGGTAAAACTGCCATGAAACTCGAAGAACTCAAGGGGAAGACCGTCGGCGTATGCGTGTCGGGCGGCCTCGATTCAAAGACAATCTGCTGCGTCCTCAAGGACGCCGGCGTAAAAGTCAAGGCGTTTTCGGCGAACGTTGGACAGCCTGACGAAAAGGATATCAACGACATCAAGAAGAAAATGGCCCCGACCGGCGTCAAAACGACGATCGTCGATGTCACGAAGGAAATGGCCGACATATGTTTCGAGACCGTGAAGTGCCAGGCCATGTACGACGGCGGCTACTGGAACTCGACAGGCATCGCCCGCGCGGTCACCGTGCAGAAGCTCCTCCCCGCCATGAAGAAGGCCGGCTGCGTCGCCCTCGTCCACGGCGCGACTGGCCGCGGCAACGACCAGATGCGTTTCGAGCGCTACACGAACGTGATGGATCCGTCGTTCGGCGTGTATGCGCCGTGGCGCGACTCCGACCTTCTCAAGCGCTTCCCCGGCCGCACCGAGATGGTTGAATTCCTCGCCAAGCGCGGCATCGTGGCGTTCGTCGGAACGAAGAAGAAATATTCGACCGACGCCAACCTCGCCGGGCTTTCCCACGAGGCCGAGGATCTCGAATCGATGGAGACGTCGATGCGTATCGTCAAGCCCACGATGGGCGTGTGGCCCGAAGACGCTCCCGACAAGGTCGAGAAGGTGACGCTCAAGTTCGAAAAAGGGCGCTGCACCGCGATCAACGGGAAAAAGATGACGCCTTACGAGGTTATGATCGCGCTCAACAAGATCGGCGGCAGGAACGGCGTGGGTATGAAGCACGCGCTCGAAAACCGCATAATCGGCACGAAGAGCCGTGGCGTCTACGAGGCTCCCGGCATGGAAGTTCTCTCGTGGGGGCTCAAATACATCTACGAGGGCATCATGGATCGCCGCTCGACGAAGCTTTTCCAGGAACTCTCGAAGTTCGTCGCCGACCAGATCTACGACGGGCGATGGTTCGATCCCGCCACCCAGGCGGCGCGCGCCGCCATACAGGTCTGGGCCGACAAGGCTACGGCGGAGGTGACGCTTGGCCTCTACAAGGGCAACATCTTCTTCGAGTCGCTCAAGGGGCTCAAGGCTACGATATACAACGAGGCAGACAGCTCGATGGAGGCTTCCGACGGGCTCAACCCCCACAGCTCGCAGGGCTTTGCCGAAATCCAGAGCGTGGAGGCGAAGATGCTCGCCAAGGCCGGGCAGATCAGGGTTTAGTCGTTAGTCGTTAGCGGTTAGTGGATAGTGGTTGGAAAAGAAATGGCTGAAGAAGAGAAGAAGAAGGAAGAAGAAACCGAAAAGGCGGAACCGGCGGCAGAGTCTCCAAAAGACGAGGCCGCCGGAGAAAAAGGCGAGGACTCCGCGGCGGAAAAGGAAGAGGCGAAGGCGGCTTCTGAAAAGCCCGTCGAACCGGACTGGAAGGATCGCTATGCGAGGCTTCTTGCCGATTTCGACAATTTCAAGAAGCGCGTCGCACGGGACCGCGAGGACACATACCGTTTCGCGGAGGCCGACATTCTCGAGGATCTGCTGCCCGCCGCCGACAATCTCGCCCTTGCCATCGCCAGCGCGAAGGACGCCGACGGCGAGTTCGTCAAGGGCGTGAAGCTCGTGTACGAAACTTTCCTCGCGGCTATGAAAAAGCATGATGCGGAGCCTTTCGACTTGAAGGGCGAAAAGCTCGACATCGAAAAGATGGAGGCTATAGCGACGCTCCCTTCCGACACCGTCGAAGAGGGTTCCGTGTCCGAAGAGGTCAAACGCGGCTGGATGCACAAAGGCAAGGTGCTGAGAGCGGCGCAGGTCGTCGTCAGCTCCGGAAAGAAGAAGGACTGAAATGGCCCAGAAGCGCGATTATTACGAAGTTCTCGGCGTTTCCAAGACGGCTACGGCGGACGAAATAAAATCGGCCTACCGCAAGCTGGCGATGAAGTACCATCCCGACCGCAACCCCGGCGACAAGGCTGCGGAGGAAAAATTCAAGGAGGCGGCCGAGGCGTACGACGTCCTCCACGACGCGGAGAAACGCCAGCGCTACGACCAGTTCGGCCATCAGGCTTTCGACGGCGGCGCGGGCGGCGGAGCGTACGGTCCGGGCGGCATGAGCATGGACGACATTTTCGCGGCGTTCGGCGACTTGTTCGGCGGGCGCGGCGGACACGGCGGCGGATTCGGCGGGTTCGAGGATTTCTTCGGTGGAGGCCGCCAGCGCCGCGAAGACCCGAACGCTCCGCAGCGCGGCGACGACATGACGTTCCGGCTCTCGATCGATTTCGACGAAGCGATATTCGGTTCGGAGCGCACGATAGACATCACGCTCCCGGAGGCCTGCTCGCAGTGCGGCGGGTCGGGCGCGGCCGCCGGTTCGCGCCGTACGACGTGCAAAACGTGCGGCGGGCGCGGCGTCGTTGTGGGCGGCGGCGGCTTTTTCCAGGTTCGCCAGACGTGCCCGACATGCGGCGGCGAGGGCACTGTGATCGAAAAGCCGTGCCGCAACTGCCGCGGCACCGGACATGAATCCAAGCTCAAGCACATCACGCTCAAGATCCCCGCAGGCATCGACAGCGGCTCCAAGCTGAGGCTTTCGGGCAAGGGCGGCGGCGGGCTGCGCGGCGGCCCGAACGGCGATCTTTACGTGGTGATAGCCGTGCGCGACAGCGAGATATTCGAGCGCGACGGGCTCGATCTCGGCGTGGAGGTGCCGGTCTCGCCGTTCGTAGCGGCGCTTGGCGGCAGCGTGCAGGTCCCGACGCCCGAAGGCGTCGCCGAACTGAAAATACCGGCAGGTTCCCAGAACGGCACGGTGTTCAGGCTGAGGGGCAAAGGCGTGCCGTCGATGCGCGGAGGCGGAGCCGGCGATCTGCACGCGAAGATAGTGTTCGAGACGCCGGTGAATCTCGATCGTTCCCAGAAGAGGGCTGTGGAAGAGACGGCTGCATCGCTGAAAGCGTCGAATTTTCCGGGAGCGCAGAGGCTTGCCGAAAAAGCGCGCGTTTTTTACGAACACAAGAAGAAGCTGGGGAAATAGGATTTTTCCGCGCCCGTGGTGGAATGGCAGACACGGTGGATTTAGGTTCCACTGCGAGAGCATGGGGGTTCGAGTCCCTCCGGGCGCACCAGAGAGAAACGATGAAGATATTCGGAGAAGAACTTTTTGCGAAAGACTCCCAAGGGCGGCTGATAAGCCGCATAGGCACGCTTTTCCTCAAATCGGGCACGCTTGTCACGAAGAGGGGCGTCCATGCCATGCAGCGCGTGATGTGGATAGCCGAGCTCAACCGCCTTCGTGCGGAAAAGGGAATGGAAAGCCTTACCCGCAAGGAAGAGGAAGAAGAAATCGCGTTTTCGGTCGATCTCATATTCAACGACGACGTGGTTCTCGTGCGCCCCGATCCGTCGAGGATGGATCTCGCGTTTGCGGCCGACGCCGAACTGCAGAAGATCGTTTCGAAACGGCGTATAAGGTTTCTGAACACGCATTCGTCCAAAGTGCGAAACGCCCTCATGGCGCGCGGCGAGAACTGGCGCATGGCGCGCGCGCCGATATCGCAGGACGACATCAAGAACCTCATATCATCCTCGAGAGTCGCATTGTCCGGAGAGCCGCTGTACTACTACAACAGCGTAACCGGCACGCGCTACATAACCGTCGAGGGGGCGTCGCGGATTCTCTCTCTTCCTCCGGAAGCGTTCAGGGCGCATATTCTCGAGGCGCAGGGGATGCTTTCGCGTCGCAACAGGATCGGGCATCCCGAGCTTGACATTTTCCCGGTGACGACCCCGGTCGACATAAAGCTGATGTTCAAGAACATCCGCGTCGACAGGCTTTCGGACACGGAGCTGAGAAGGGCGTTTTCGGCGGTCGACGCGGCATGGCGCGAGACGGTGCCGGCGCAGCTTCGCGACGAATCGGTAGAAAATTTCGAATGGCGCAACGAAATGTGCAGGACCCTGACGCGCACGGCGAACGATTGCGGAGCCGACGAAGACGAGCTCGTGCAGGGCATCTCTCCCGAGTTCTACAGGCAGATCGAATGGCTTCCCGGAGTGAGGATAGACGGCGGCGAGGCGGTGTTCGATCCTCTCTGGGACGAGGCGGCTTCTGATCCCGAAGCGGCCGCCGTGTGCGACATGCGCGCAAAGAGCATTCTTTTCGATTTCACGCGTTTCTACGGAGACGTGGAGTATGTAAACATAGGCAGGATCGCCAGGTCTCTCGCCCGCCAGCCGATAGAGGGCTCGCGCCGGGGTTCCGTGTACATCGTGCAGTACAGAAGCAGGCGCGATGGCGAAGACAAGGTGAGGATAATCCGTTTCCAGAAGTGGGGAACGGCCGAACATCTCGACGAAGGCAAGGATCTTCTCGCTTCCATAAACGAGGCCGACGAATACACCGATTATATCGTCGACCGGCGCCTCATGTGCATGCAGCTCGGAATGAATCTCCCCGAAAGACTCGTCGTCGGCCGCATAACCGAAAAATACACGGGCTGCAGCAAAGCCTACAGCGGCGTCACGGTGAGAACATGTTATTTCGCGCGGGCCTACGTCCCCGGGGTCGCATCCGACAAGATCCCTCCGGCGAAATTCCGCAACCCGGCCTACGCCCTCGCCTTCGCGCGGCTCATGGGAGCCGCCGCCGCGGTCGATCTCGCGGTTGGCCGCCGCTCGACCGAGACGAAGGAAAATCTGTTCGACAAAAATTGCGAAGTCGTGCAGATCGGGCGCGATTCGCTCCCCGAGAGACTCGTCGTCACCGACCACGGCGGCAGTTTCGTGAACTATCTGCATTCGTTCGAGGAATCCGTGGCTCCGTACGCGAATGTCGTGCTGCGGCGCCGGACGTTCGTTTCCGATTTCGAGGCGTTCTCCGAAGCGTTCGTTTCGGCGTTCGAAGAATCGCTTCGTTCCACGAGAGACAAATACAGGATGCAGCGCCGCGCCTACGACAGGCTTTTCGCTTCACGTCCGTACGACGAGGCCGGATCGGGCGCGTACAGGTGGAAGAAGACGCTCGAAAGGCTCGATGCGTCCGACCCGGCGGCGGTCGCCGGGCGGCTCAGGAAAGCGATAAAGGAGGGGCTCGGATGCTGAAGTATGCGGCGAAGCGTATTCTCGAAGCGATCCCGACGACGTTCGGGGTCCTGCTTCTCACCTTCGCCCTCTTCAACATCGTAGGCGCTTCTCCCGCAGAGACGGCGCTCGGCAAGAATGCCACGGCAGAGGCCATCGAGGCGTTCAATAAAAAGTACGGCTACGACAAGCCCCTCATATTCTCGACCGATTCGCAGTTCGTCAATTTCGTCGTAAATCTCGCAAAAGGCGATCTCGGATATTCCGTGGAATACAACGAACCCGTGGCGGATGTTCTCAAAAGAGGCGTTGGACCTTCGGTGTCGCTCGCCCTGCCGATTCTCGTCTTCGGCGCTTTCGCCGCGATAGTCTTCGCTCTTGCCGCGAGCGCATGCCGCGGAATGGTTCTCGACAAGGGCATTCTGACGGCTTCGACCGTCCTCATGAGCATAAACTATGTGGTGTGGGTGCTCGCGGGTCAGTTTCTTCTTTCGTTCAAGGCGGGGATTTTCCCGATATGGGGATGCGAAGGGGCGAAGTATTACATCCTGCCCGTGGCCATAGGCGTGGTGTCGTCGCTCGGCATGGACATCAGATTTTTCAGAACCGCGATACTCGACGAGATGTACAAGCCCTACGTCCTCGCCGCCCGTTCGAAGGGGCTTTCGTCCGTTCGCATAATGGCCAGACATGTTCTCAGGAATTCCCTCATACCGATAGTTACCTACATATCGCTTTCGATTCCGTATCTTTTCACGGGTTCGCTTCTTCTGGAGAGTTTCTTCGGCATCCCCGGGCTCGGATCGGTGTCGATCAACGCCATCCAGTCGTCTGACATGGCTGTGGTGAGATCGGTTGTCGTTTTCGGCGCACTCATCTACCAGGCCGTGAACATACTCACCGACATTGCGGCCGCGATGCTCGATCCGAGAGTGAGGCTGTCGTGATGATGGAAAAACTCGCGATTCCGGCGCTCGTGTTGTTCGCGGCGTTCGTTTCGCGGGCGGACGGCTACATCGTGGCTGTCGAAAAATCCTCCGGCCGGCAGTGGCGTGCCGCGGCCGACGCTCTCGCAAAGAAACATTCGGCGAAAACGGTGGAGTATTCTTCTCCGGCGGGTTTCGCCGCTCTCGCCGCAGAGATGGAGAAGTCGAGGCCGAAATATGTATGTTTCGTGACGCCGCCCGGGAAGGCGGGAAGAAAGTTCGTCGCCGCCGCGCACGATTTCATGAGAAGCGTCGGCCCCGGGCCGTATTCAGAGACGATATGGGGCGTGGTCACGGGATATTGCGCCGAAGACGCCGTCGCGCTTTCCCGCGCGCCGCTCTCGCAGAAGGTGGAATCCGCCGCGACGAGCATGGGCTCGGAGGGATTTCTCGACAGGTGGAAGGCGGGAATAGCGTCCGACGAGAATTCGGCAGACAATTTGTGGGTCAAGCGGCGCGGCTCCGCAGCGGTGAAAGTGCCTACGTCAGGCAACATCGCGAAGGCTCTCGCCGCCGCGTTCAATTCTGTCGCGCTCGATTATTTCGTCACGAGCGGCCACGCGAGCGAGCGCGACTGGCAGATAATCTACAACCGCAATCTCGGTTCGCTTGTCCACACGCCGTCGGCCGGGCTCGAGTTCGCGGAACCGGGCGGCAGACGCCACAAACTGCGGTCGGCGTCTCTGAAAGTCTACATAGGGGCCGGGAATTGCCTCTTGGGCCATATAGATTCCAAAGCCTCGATGGCCACCGCATGGATGCATTCGGCGCACGTGCAGGAGTTCGCAGGCTACACCGTTCCGTCGTGGTACGGTTTCATGGGATGGGGCGTGAAGGATCTTTACGAAACAGGCCGCCATTCGCTCGCGGAATCTTGCTATCTCGAGAACCAACGTCTTGTATGGGCCGGGCGGCGTTCGCCTCGCGGGCATGACGCGATGGGGCTTGAGTACGACAAAAACACTTTTGTCTATTACGGCGATCCGGCCCAGAAGATAATGTTCCCGGAAGACCGCACTCCTTACATCGTCTCAGTGAAGGGCGGACGCGTGAGGGCGGAATTCATCAAGGACTGTGTTTTCCCGCCGCTCTCCGATGTCAAAGGCGCGCGCCCGCTGACGGTGCTTCTCGATGCGCCGCCGCCGGGAGACGTGCTTTACGATGCCGAAGGACGCGAAGTGGAAAATTCAGTCGTGACGGATCGCTTTCTGTTCATCCCGGCCCCGGGGAAACATTTTAAGGGCGAAACGCTTGAATTCACCATAGGCAGGGGAAGCGGCCGTTCGCCGTGACCGGGAGCAGTTGACGGCGTGCAGCGTCAGACGGCAAGCTCGGGATGCCAGGCGAG
>JAFWBO010000053.1 GCA_017507065.1 Kiritimatiellia bacterium
CGGTATCTGCCCCCCCCCCCCTGGAGACGGGTTTTCGCGCAAATATCTCGCTCTGATTTTTCATTACGAGCGAATTATACCAAAAGAAAGGAACAAAAGTCAACGAAAAACAGCAAGAAAATACTTTCGCGTCATGCGCCGCGCATGGCGCAGGGCCGTGGTTCAGTGACGTAATCTTCGGCATCCGCGAAGCGGTCGAAGGCGAAATCGAGCGTTTTTGGCGCATGGGCGTCGGACGAAAGTATGAATCTGACGCCGCGTTCACGGAGAAGCGCACGCATTTCCGCCGAAGGATACGCGTCAGTCTGCCATCCGCGGGCTATCGCGCCCGTGTTCACCTCGACGATCTTCCCGGATGAAGCGATCGCATCTGCCGTCTTTTCGATTTCCGCGCGATACCACGGGGCGGTTTCGTCGAAAAACGGATGTTTCAGATTGAACTTCCGTACGAGATCGACATGCCCTATCACGTCGCAGTCGTAATTCCCGATCATCTCGCGCTCCTGCGCGAAATACGCGCGCACGAACGCGGAGGCGTCGCCGCCGAAGAAAGCGCGTATTCCGTCCATTAGAATCTGCGGAGTGTGGTCAAATGCGAAACGGGAGCCGTCAGGCACGGTCAGATAGTGCGTCGAGCCGATGACATAATCGAGATCGCCGCGCTTGAAACCCGTATCGTACTCCGCTTCGACTCCGCAGAGAACCTTTATCCGCCCTGCATATTTCGCCGCGAGCGAACGTATCTCCGTCTTGTAGGCTTCAAGGTCTTTCACTATGTCGGAATGCGTGGAAAAGCCGAGCGCGGCGAAACCTTTTTCGAGCGCGGCTTCAATCATCCGCTCCGGCGAAGCAGCGCCGTCGCAGAATGTCGTATGTGTATGGTAGTTTGTTTTCATGCGAAAAGGCTTCATGCGTTTCCGGCGCGGCCAAGCCGCCAGAGCGCCGTCTTGCGTTCAGCGCGACTTGCGCTTTACCGTCGCCTTTATTGTCTCGATTTCCAGCGGATCGTACGGCGACATGTCGCCGCGGTAGAGATCGTGCTGCCACGCGCCCACGTAGGGCAGATTCTCCGGCCTGTGCCCCCACGGAAGATGCGTCTGCGTCTTGCCGTTCACGAGCCCCCACGAAAGGCACCCGACGTCCGCATCGGCGAAAAGGCCGAGGCATTCCGCGACCGTGGACTTCACCGGGCGGCGCATCCATTCCGTGCAGATGACGGGGCGTCCGTGCGCCTTGAGCTTTCTTATTTCCGCCGAGAGAGCCTTGGCGTTCTTGTAGCAGTGGAACGTCACGACATCGCTGTTGGCGAGGAGTATTTCGTTCAGTTCCCTGTCGTCGTTCCAGATTCCCGACGTGATTGGCTGCGAAGGATCGACTTCCCTCGCCCACGCGAACACCTTGCGCAAAAGCGGAAGAGAGCGTTTTTTCAGTTCGCAGTTCGTCGGCTCGTTGTAGAGATCCCAGAGAAAAATCCGCTTGTCGTTTTTGTGGCGAGAGATAACGTCTTTGACGAACCGCTCCAGTTTCGGATGCTCCCGCCAGTCGACGACCATAGTAGGGCCGGGCGACGGGCTCCACGCCCATGCGTACCACCCTTCGAGCGGTTCGCTCTGGCGGCCGACGACGGGATCGGAATTGATTCCGAACGCGCAGTCGTCGAAGAAAATGGGCATCGCCTTCACGCCCGCCTCTTCGCAGAGCGACAGGAATTTCTCGAACGCGCCGGCGAAATACTCTGGATCGTCCTCGTACACCTTGTACTGCATGACGAACCGGACGCAGTTCATGCCCGTTTCCGTCATCAGCTTCAGTTCGCGCCTGATGACGTCGGGGGAGAAGCTCGTCTTGTCCCACATGGCCGTGTAGTTGACGGCGTTCGCGGGTATGTAGTTGACGCCGCACCACCACGGGTTTTCCGCGGCCCACGCGTTCGCCTTCTCCACGCTCCAGCGCGGAGAAGGCGAATCCTCCGCCACGGCGGCGCCGAGCGCCGCCGGGAAAGCGGCCGCCGCCGCCAACAGCAATACGATTCTTTTCATCTCATCGCCCTTTTCATTCTCCGTCTCGTCGTCTTCCGGCGCTCGCCGTTCAGCGCGTCAGCGCCTCGCCGCCGTCCTCGCCTTTCTCCGGGAGCGTCCAATCCGCCTTGCACCCTTTGCGCTGCCGCGACAGGAAATCGATGCCGGCGGCGTAATTGCCGTCGTGCCCGCCCTCGAAAATCGTCAGCATGGCGTTTGCGCTCGTGCGCCGCAGATGGACGCGGTGCTTTTCACCATAGAACGGATCTTTCCCCTTGAACGCCATCGCTTCGGGAACCGTTCTGTTTTTCTCCATGCCGGCGATTTCGTCTTCGGAGAAACGGTCTCTCTGGTCCGCAAGCGCGTTGAAGGCGCGGATCGAATGGCCGATCGGAACTGAACCGCGCCATCCGTCGTGTATGCCTGTGCAGATATAGACGGGGACGCCAGCGTCGCGCGCGCGGCCGAGCCATGTAAGCGGGGAGCGGAGCGTGTATTCCCAGCCGCGCTTCGACGGCGTTCCTCCGCATGACTTCTCCATCATCCTGGCGTAGTTTTTCGATCGGCCCGGATGCTTCTTGAGAGAATCGCCGTGCCAGCGCGCGAGATCTGATATAGGGCAGAACGCCGCGCCGGCGGCGAAAAGCTCCGGATGGCGGCCCAGCATGAGAAGCGTCATGTGTCCGCCGCCGGAGCCGCCGATTATGTAAATGCGCTTCTCGTCGATCTTGGTTCTGGCGCGCGCATAGTTGACGGCGTCGACGATGTCCTGCACGGCATAGTCCGAGCCGCACGCCTCCGGGCTTTTGTTCGCGCCGCGGAAGTTCGGCCCCACGAAAGCC
>JAFWBO010000054.1 GCA_017507065.1 Kiritimatiellia bacterium
CAGTTAGCGGCGGTGAACCAGTTCAAGTCTCCGCCCGCGCCAGTCCAATACCAGGTTGTCGCGCTGGCGGACAATGCCGTACACGCGGCAATCGCCGAAACAATCAATGATGCGAGTCTTGCTTTTTTCATTGTCGGTTCTCCTTTGGATTTAACAGTTAACAGTTAGTTGTTAGCGGTTGGTCGTTAGTGGTTGGCAAGGGAAGAGGGCAACATTTGAATGAGGGAAGAGGGAAGAGGTAAGAGGTAAGAGGGAAACGCCCGAAGTCCGAAGTCTGAAGTCCGAAGTTCCCTTCTCGTCTTGCGACCAAAAACGGCACGAGACGCACGGCGCGAAGAATATTTCGCCCCGCCGCAATGAAAAGCTGAATGATTGAAACCGGGAAACTACACGAGCGACGCGCGCGCCATGCCGAAGCATGGCGGTGTTTGCCCCCCCCCCCCCCCCGGAGGTGAGTTTACGCGCAAATATCTCGCTCGAATTTTTCATTTCGAGCGAATTATACCAAAAGAAAGGGAAAAAAGTCAACTGTTACGGCAAAAAAAATCAGACGGTCATCATTGAGAAATAATCGCAGACACGCCTGACGCCACCCGGGACGGGGACCGTGGAAAGGCAGCAGGCCGCCGAATCTTCGTCGGCGGGGTCGAATCCGTGCATCCCGTTCAAGGGCTTAACGCCCATGTCGCTCGGGGCGAACTGGATACCTGCGTCCGCAAGAAATATCGCATCGCCGAATTTATGGTCTTCGCGCCAGATTCCGTGATAACGCATCTC
Source organism: Kiritimatiellia bacterium (assembly GCA_017507065.1). GTDB lineage: Bacteria > Verrucomicrobiota > Kiritimatiellia > RFP12 > UBA1067 > UBA1067. The sequence continues at coordinate 778 of JAFWBO010000054.1, forward strand.
GTCCTCCGTGAGCCAACGGCCGGGAAAGACGGCGAACGCCGCGCGAACCTTCTCCTCCGCACCGTCCTTGAGCCACCAGAAGCGCGCCATCGTGGAATCGATCGCGCTTGCGTAATCCTCGCCCCAGACGAGCCCCGTCTTCTCGAGCGCAGCCGGAGCCGCGATCGTGCCCCTCAGCGGCGTCATGCCGTGGTCGGAGAAAACGGTCAGTTCGAACGGCCGGCCTGCTTCGACAAGCGCTTGGTGGAGGTCGCGGATCGAGCGCGCATACTTCTCCACCTTCGGGCGCAGCATTTCGTCGCGCCCGACATTGTCGTGCTGCAACGCATCGAACGCGGCGGAATAGACGAACGCGCGATCGACCTCGCCCTTGCGGACAGCTTCCGTAGCGATGCGGAAATTCTCGTCTTCCGGAAGTCTCCAATCCGAGATGAGATAGCGACGGGACTGCTCTTCCCATGTATCGGCGAGATTCTTCACGGGAGCGAGGCCGCCTTTCGCGAAAATATCCGTCTTCTCGCAATAGTCAAGCTTCGGCAGGCGTTCGAGCGGCACGCCGTAAAGCTGGAAATATCCAGTAAAGCCGTACAACCGCTTTACGAGCTTCGAAAGCTGTCCGCGCACTCTTCCGCGACGCCAGAAGGACTTCGGACGGAGAAACGGCGCAAGAAAACGCATCTTTCCGAACGGGCTCTTGGACGGCGCGTAATCATAGAATGCGAGATGCCCGTGGACGGACGGACGCTCGCCGGTGAGGATGGTCGGTATGGCAGTGCAGCTGTAGCCGAACTGCATTTCAATCTTGCGCCTCTCAGGAAGGAGATCGCGAAGGAAGTCATATCTTTCGGCCTGCTTCCAGCCGAGCGCATCGACAAAAACGAAAATTTTCACAATATCGTCGTTCATTGTTCCTCCAAAACTTTTGCGAGGGCGTCCACGTCGCCCGGCGGGACGAGCGTCGCCTTTCCGCCGCACGCTTCAGGGAGCCCTCCGACCGCGAACGCCACGACGCGCCTTCCGAGCGCCACCGCCTCGGCCGCGACAAGTCCGTAAGGCTCCTGCCAGAAACTCGGCACCACCACGCACTGCGCCGCGCGCATCCAATCCTGCGGATCCTCCTGGAACCCGTCGAAGCGCACCCGCCCGGCAAGGCCCAGCGTTTCCGCGAGAGCCTTCAATCCGTCTTCCATGTTGCCGGAGCCAACGATGTCGAGAGTGCGGGGCCGCTTCATGCGCGCCATGGCCGCGAGAAGAAGATGCACTCCCTTGCCGCGCACGAGCTGTCCGACGTAGAGAAGGTCGACCGGCCGGCCGGAGGGGCCGCCGGAACGGGCGCCGCAGGGGGGGCGCGTTTCTATTTCCGGCGGCTCCACGGAAATCTTCCCGGCCGGGAGCCCGTTGGCGACAAGGCGGCCTTTCATGAACTCCGAAATGACGACGAGCTTTCTGAAACGCGCCATCGCGCGCTTGCGGCGCGACTGCGAAAACACCCTGCCGAGCGCGGTTCTCCACGATTTGCATGCGGGCGCGCAGAAGATGCACGGGAAAAGACCGCCGGGGCGCGAGCAGTTGCGCTTCAACGGCGTGTAGGCGTATCCCCTGGGGCAGATCGGCTCGTGGTCGTGGATGTAATATACGGTCTTCTCCGGAGGGAATTTTTCGAGCGTCGCGACGTCGGAGCATTTGTGGACGATTATTTCGTCGAAGCCGTCCATCCGCGGGAGGGCCGGGCCCTGGCAGATTTCCGTTTCGCAGCCAGACGCGCGAAGCCGCGCGACGTGCCGTTCTGCGAACACCTCTATCCCGCCGCGCACCGCGGCGCGTTCGATATAGACGAGAATTTTCATGACGCCGCGGATTTCACGCCGAGCCAATGCGAAATGCGCTGGACGAGGCGGCGGACGGGGGCGCAAGGAATCTCCGGCCAGTCGCGCGGACGCGCGGCGAGATACGCCCAGTCGCGGAGCGTTTCGCGCGCGGCCGACGCCAATTCGCGCAAAAGCGACGGCCTGTCGCCGAAAATCGCCGCGTCCGCCGCGCCCTCTCCGCGGAAGCGCTTGGCGAGCTGCCGCAACGTGTAATTGTGCGAATGCTCCACGCGCGCGTCTGGGCAGTAGACGATCTTCACGGGATCTTTTCCGCGCCTCGAATTGCGCCACGCCCATTCGACGTCCTCCGAATAGCGGATCTTTTCGTCGAACGGGACTTCGACGAGATTCCGCCTCCACGTGGCGGAGCTTGCGAGAGAAAAGAAAAAGCGCCATGTCGATTGGACCTTGCCGTCGCCGAAGGCGCGCGAGTTGTCTTTCCTCACGAGCGCCTTCGCATCCGGCCGCGGCAGCTGGTTCGCGAAAGAAAACGCGTTTCCGTCCGCCAGAAGCGGCTTCACGAGAGATTCGAGCCAGTGCGGATC
>JAFWBO010000055.1 GCA_017507065.1 Kiritimatiellia bacterium
ATCTTGTCGCCTTCCTCTATGCGCCCGTCCCTGTCGACAGGCCCGCCCGGCATTATCTCGACGATCTTAAGCGCCCCGTCCTCCATCTGCAGGACGGCGCCCACTCCGCAGAGCACGAGATTCATGCCCATGTCGAATTCTTCCTTTTCGACGGGAGACATGTAATCTGAATGCGGGTCGTACGCGCGGGAGACCGAAGAAAGATAATGCTGGAGTACTGCCTCTTCGTCAGGCTCGGTCAATATCGCGAGATACTGCGTATAGCGCTTGACGAGATTCGTCTTCGCCGTTTCAAGCGCGGCGGAACGGTCGAAGTCTTTCTTGTTTTTCTCCGCGTCGAGTTCTCCCGTGACGATCTGGACGAGAAGCTCGTTCTTTATCCGTTTGCGCCAATACTCCCGCGCAGACTCGCCGTCCTCGGGCCACATTGCATCCTTGCGGCGCGAAACATACGATTCGTCCGCGCTGAAATCCCATTCGCCGGAAACGACGAGATTCGTGGCATAGCCGATTCTCTCGCTGAGACGTTCGCAGTACAATGCGTAGACGTCGTATCCGAACGACACGTTTCCGGCCTTGAGCTCGTCGTCGAGAGCCGTATCCCTTTCGGCGAGGGCGTCAAGATCGCTTCTCAGAAAAACAGAGCGGTCGAAATCGTAATATGTCACGAGGTTCGTCCACGCCTGGCGCGAGATCTCGTCGTCGAAAGGCTGCTGAAGGACATGGTATCTCGGGAGCGCCGCGGCCAGCCGCCTGGCGATGCCGCCGTAGTAGTCGAGAGGTTTCACGCGTGCGTCGCCCTCTGCCGAAAAGACGGCTGCGAGCGAAAGAACCGCCGCAAAAAACAGAATCTTTTTTTTCATCTTGAGTTGTTCTCCATGAGGCTGGCGAGCCTCTCGACCTCTTCGTCTGAAAGAATCCTCCGCCCGCCGGAAAATCCCGGCACGAGCCCGGACGCATTCATTACGACCGCGCCCGAGACTTCGGCCATCTTCGGCCTGAAAGAACCCGATGCAAACGCGAGAACGGGAGTGACATCGCCATCCCAGCCGAGCCGCTTGAGCGCGCTCTTGACGAGTGCGGCCTCCTTCACCGCCTGCGCAACGGGCTGTCGCGTCGGCAGAGATCCGTCGACGAGCACGTATCCGTCGTCGACCGTCACCTCGCCCTGCCAGTTTTTCGTCTCGACGGAGAAAACTCCGGGCGGCCCCACGACCACATGGTCGACATGCGTCCCCATCGCAACGAAATCGTTGAAAACATGATATCCGTCAGGAAGCGTTTTCAAGATGCCCGACACTCTCTCTTCGCCGCGCGCCCCCTTGAAATAGCTTTCAATCCTGTGCAAAGCGCCGAAGAGCGCCGCGCCCGTCGCCGCCACGGAAACAGCAAAAAGAGCCGAACCCCACGCCGCGCTCGCGAAGAAGGCGACCGCCACCGAAAAGCCAGCCGCGGCGACACCCAGGAAAACAGGCCAGAGCCCCGTGACAGAACCTTTCACTCTCGACCATTCGCCGGCGATTCCGTGCACGACAGCCATGTCTCAACTCCTCCCCCGCTCATGCAGAAATGCGGAAATTTTCGCTGTGAGAGATTCTTCGTCAAGCCCGTACTCTTTTTCAAGCTCCGAAACCGGGCCGTGTTTCACAAATTCGTCGGGCCAGCCGAGCCTGAGACCGGCGCCGATCGCCTCGCCTAAACCGCCGGACACCGCTCCGTTCTCAAGGCTGATTATCTCCAATCCTTCTTTCTTCTGCTTCTCGAGAAGCGCGGCGTCGAAAGGCTTGATGTAGCGCGCATGGATCGCCACGGACGCCGTCTTTTCCGCGATGCGGCACGCTTTCGGATACCAATCGCCCGTGGCCCATATCGCCGCGCGCGGCGCGCCCCGAGACGGCGCCGACGGCGAGGATTCCGCGCGCAAAGGAGCCCTGCCCCGCGGATAGCGTATGACGCACGGCCCGCCGCGGTCTATCGCTTCTTCGAGCAAGGCGGCGAGATCTTCGGCATCCTTCGGCTGCGCGATTGTCAGATTCGGAATGCACTTCAGCATGGGGATATCGTAAAGGCCCTGGTGCGTGACGCCGTCGGCCCCCACGACACCGGCTCTGTCGACGCATATCACGACAGGAAGAGACGCTATCGCCACGTCGTGGACAATCTGGTCCACCGCTCTCTGCAGAAATGTCGAATACACGGCGACGACCGGGCGCATGCCGCCCGCGGCGAGCCCGGCGGCAAACGCGACAAGATGCCCCTCGGCGATGCCGACATCGAAAAATCTGCCTGGAAATTCCTTTGCGAACCCGGCAAGTCCGGTTCCGTCAGGCATGCCGGCGGTGAGCGCGACAATACGGCTGTCGCGGCGGGCGAGAGACGACAGAGCCCGGCCGAAGACATCGCTCCACGTATCGGACGACGGCTGCACACGTTCCGACGCTGCGGCCTTGATGTCGAAGGGCCCCGTGCCGTGCCATGCTACAGGATCCTTCTCCGCGGGAGCGAAACCTTTGCCCTTCTTGGTGACGACATGAACGATGACGGAGCGCCTGTCGTTTTTCGCCGCTTCGAACGCCGCTTTAAGAGCTGGCACGTCGTGTCCGTCGACAGGGCCGAGATAGCGTATGCCGAGCTTTTCAAAAACTGCGTCGCCGAGGAAAAACGACTTTATGCGCGCCTTCACGGTATGGATTGCGCCGTAGAGGAACCCGAGCCCGATACGACGCGCCGCACGACGCGTCGCCTGCTTTATCCTGTTGTACCGCGCACCGGCGATTATGCGGCCGAGCAACCGTGAAACGCTCCCGGTCGCCTTCGATATCCCCATCGCATTGTCATTCAGGACGATAATGATCTTCGGCCCGCCGGCACAATTGTTGAGCGCTTCGAGGCTCGTGCCGTTCACTATGGACGCATCGCCCGTGACCGCCACAACCGAATGATTCCCGCCTTTCAGATCGCGTGCTGCGGCATACCCCTCCGCCACCGAAATCGCAACGCCCGCATGTCCTGAGACGGCGGCATCGGCCGGAGACTCCAGCGGATTGGGGAAGCCCGACAGCCCGCCGCTTTTCCTTATCGTGGCAAACAGGGCATCGCGGCCGGTGAGAATCTTCCACGCATACGCCTGATGGCCGACATCCCATACGATTCTGTCGCGGACGGGATCGAAAACATCGCAAAGAGCCATGCATATCTCCACCGCGCCAAGCGACGAGGCGAGATGCCCCCCGTTCTCTGCCACGGTTGACACTATTCTGTTTCTTATTTCTGCGGCCGTCACGGCGCTTTCTCCCGGTTGTTGCGCTCGAGCAGGCGGAGCGTTGTGCAATTCTGCCCGAACCGGTCAATCCTGACAAGCGGCGAATACCGCTCGCCGAGAATCCTCCAGAATTCCATCTGTTCTTCAAAGGGCCGGCGCCTGCACGAAGGCGGATCTATGGCAAAACTGTAATCGCTGAGAGCGGCGATACGGCACGGAGCCGATGAAAGGAGCTTGATCCATTCATCGTGCGACATGATGCTGAACGGCCCCATTTCCAGCCCGGCCGGAACTCTACGGTGAGCTTCCACGGCGAGATAGAGGTCTTGCGTGAGCAGGTCCGACCCGCCCGGATCTGCCGCCTCGACAAGAGCTGCGGCCTCTTTCAGGCGCGCCATGTCGCATTTGTCCTTCTTCAGCGTCCAGAAAAGATCTTTTCCTTCGATGTGCCATTCTTCGAGGAGAGGCGAACCGAAAGAAACAGCCCACGAAAGGCCGAGCGCCAGCAAAACAGCCTTGCCGCGCCCGGCGCACGCCGCAGCGGCAAGCGCCGCGGCAACCGCCATCAGCGGCGTCTGGTAATCTTCATACGGATGCGGCGCGAGAAGCTGGGCCGCAAACACGGCCGTCGTCGTTAAAAAAGCGATGCGGAATTCAGCCGTTGCCGCCGCGCCGGAACGGAATACGCCCTTCTCCGAAAAACCGAGTCCGAAAAACACGAAGACTGGCAGATACCAGCGGACGAGGCGGCTTAAACTGCCGACGGTAAACACGGGATCGAACACACCCTCGCGCGCGGCATGGTAGCCGAGCGCTTTGAAAAGCCCGGCGCGAGAAACCCCATCGGCAAGGAACGGCCCGTAGACGGCAAGAAGGACCGCGCCTGAAACGGCCGCGAAGAAAACGGCCCGCGAAAAAACGAGATGCCGCCCGAAGCCTGTCCTGCGGATATCGAGAACGAGAAGCGAAACGAACACGGCCGCCGGCGCAAGCGCGAAGCTGAAGCGCGTCCCCGCAGCCAGCGCAAAAGATGCGGCGGCAAACGCTAAAGCAAGCCGCGACGCTCTCGAAAACGCTCTCGAAAGAAAACAGAACCCCGTCGCATAGAAAAGAGCCACGAGAGCGTACGTTTTGGGAATCGCAGTATAATAGACATGGTAAAGGTTGGAGCCGAGAAGAAACGCGACGCACAGCGCCGCGACACGCCCGTGCGTTCCGCCGCGGACG
>JAFWBO010000056.1 GCA_017507065.1 Kiritimatiellia bacterium
GGATGGAGAGTGTGCGCGTCAAGTTCGGCGAGACGAAGCACGAGCCGCTCGCCCAGCTGCCCGGCAAATACACTTATTACATCGATGGAGAAGGGTGGATGTGGCGGACGTTCGGGACGAGCGAGACGGGAGCGGAGAGGGTTTTCGCCGCGCCGTTAGTCCCCGAAGAAATTGGGCGGGGCGGCGTCGCGAGCCGCAAGAGCTTCAATGTCGGCGTCGGGCCGATCGGGAAGACACGCAAGCACGTCGGACTTCTTCTGCCCGGCAAATACGTCTTGCGCGTTCTCGTGTGCAACCCCGGCGCCGCCGCGGAAAACGAGAGCGTCTTCAAAGTCTCCGCAGGCGGAGCGGGCGTTCTCGTGGATGCGTTCAAGGCGGCGGGCGGGCCAAACCGGCTTGGCGAGGTTGAAATTCCGGTCCAGATGAAAAAGGCCGGCAAGCTGAACGTGGCGTTCGAACCCGTCAAAGGCGAAATCGCCGTCTCGGGGCTCGTCCTCGCTCCGGCGCCGCAATCCGCCGCCGCGCAGGCTCGACATCGCCCCGCTCGTGAAAGCGGGGGAGAACGACCTTGAAATCGAAAATCCGGCGCGGCGGCGGCCGAGGCGGTGAAGAAGGACATCGAGGTCCGCGCGGTCTGCGACGGACTCTACATTTGTTCGACAAGTAAATAGAAATCATATTGCAGTAAAAAAACATCCGCCAATTATGCTATAATATACTACATTATGAATATTGTAATTCTTCTTGGCGCCCCTGGGTCGGGGAAAGGTACGATAGCGAGCACTCTCGCCGGAAAAAACGCGAATCTCAAACATGTTTCGTCCGGCGACCTTCTCAGAGGAGCGGTGTCGAAAGGGACTGCCGCCGGCGTAGAGGCCAAAGCATACATGGACAAGGGCGAACTCGTCCCCGACGCCCTCATCGCCCGCATGATAAAGGACGTCATCGCCGAGACGGAAGGAGACGTGACGATGCTCCTCGACGGATTTCCGCGCAATGTCGCGCAGGCCGAAATTCTCGAAAAGACGGGCGCCCCGCTGCGCAGCGTCGTGCTCGTGGACGTTCCCGATTCCATCATCCAGGACCGCATCGCCGGCAGGCGCACGTGCCCGGAGTGCAAGGCCGGCTACCACGTGAAAGCGCTTCCTCCGAAAGTCGAGGGCGTATGCGACCGTTGCGGCGCGAAGCTCGTCGTCAGGAAAGACGACAATCCCGAAACAGTCAAGGACAGGCTCGTGGTCTATCACCGCGAGACAGAGCCGCTCATCGCGTTTTACGAAGCGAAGGGGCTCCTTCGCAGAATCGACGGCGACCAGGGCCCGGCAAAGAACGCCGAGGCGTTTTTGGAGGCTATGTGAAAGTCGATATAAAATCGAAGGCTGAAATAGAGCTCATGCGCGAGGCGTGCCGCATGAGCGCCGAGGTGCGCGATCTTGCGGCCTCGGCCGTGAAACCCGGCGTGACGACGAAGGAAATCGACGACATTGTCATCGAATACTGCAGGAAGCATTCCGTAAAGGCGAGCTTCTACAGATATTCGGGTTTCCCCGGCCATATCTGCGTTTCGATAAACGACGAGGTCATACACGGCATACCGTCCGCATCGCGCGTGATCATGCCGGGCGACCTCGTGAAGACGGACGTAGGCATTTTCAAAAACGGTTTCAACGGAGACACGTCGCGCACCGTCGCGGTGGGCGTGAACGATCCGGAGACGCTCCGTCTCGTGGAGACGACGAAAAAGTGCCTCGCCGCGGGTATAGCGGCCGCGGGCCCCGGAGTGCATCTCGGGGACGTTGGCTACGCCATCCAGAAAGTCGCGGAGGATGCAGGCTTCGGAGTGGTGCGCGACTGGATCGGGCACGGCGTAGGCCGCACGGTCCATGAAGACCCGCAGGTTCCGAACTACGGCACGCCGGGGACGAAGCTCGTCCTGAAACCAGGCATGACGATAGCGATAGAGCCGATGATAACGATGACGAAAGCGGGCGAGAAGACGTATGTTCTCGAGGACGACTGGACGGTCGTCACGGCGGACAGATGCCTCAGCGCCCATTTCGAGCATACCGTCGCCATAACGGACGACGGGTGCGAAGTGCTCACTTTGCCGGCGGACTATCCCTGAAGTCCGGGGGCCCGAAGGCGCTTCAGGTCGAATGGCGGCTGATTGCTCCCGGATGGATGGTCCGTACGGCGTTTTTTGAAAGCGAGGCGGAATGAGGAAGAAAGAGATAATCGAGACGCTCGCCGCGCTTGTCGCGGAAACTTCGTCCAAACTCCCGGACGATGTCGCCGGCGCTCTGCGGCGCGCAAAACGGCGCGAAGAACCCGGATCCCCGGCGGCGGCCGTGCTTGCTACTATTCTCGGCAATTGCAGCCTTGCGGCGAAAAACACTACGCCGCTCTGCCAGGATACCGGCACGCTGACGTTTTTCGTCTCTTCGTCGCTCCGCCGTATCGTGACGCGCGAAGCAGTAGAAGATGCGGTCGCTCTCGCCACTGAGCGCGGGGCGCTGCGCCGCAACTGCATAGATTCCGTGACGGGTGTCAGCCGCGATGCGAATTCCGGCGGCGGCTTTCCGGTCGTACATTACACAGACGACGGTTTCCCTGCGGGCGAGGGAGATGTCGCGCTTCTTCTCAAAGGCGGCGGCAGCGAGAACATGTCGCGGCAGTATTCTCTCCCCGACGAAACGCTCGGGGCCGGCCGCGATCTCGACGGCGTGCGCAGATGCGTGCTCGACGCCGCATTCAAGGCGCAGGGCTTCGGGTGCGCCCCCGGGATTCTCGGCGTGGCCGTTGGGGGCGACAGGGCTCTCGGATACGAAACGGCAAAACTTCAGCTTTTGAGACCCGTCGGGAGCAGATCGCCCGACCGTGCGCTCGCCGCGATGGAAAAGCGTCTTGTCGAAGAAATAAATTCTCTCGGCATCGGGCCCATGGGGCTCGGCGGCCGCACGACCGTGCTCGACGTGAAGATCGCCGGTCTTTCGCGCCTGCCGGCGAGTTTCTTCGTGACGGTCGCCTACATGTGCTGGGCGCTGCGGCGCAGAAGCGTGCACATCGGCGGCGGCAGGAGGGCGTGGAAATGAAAATTCTCAGATATCCGTTCCGCGAGAAAGACGTCCGTGCGCTCCGCGCCGGCGACGAAGTGTCGATTTCCGGCGTTCTTTTCACCGGCCGCGACAAGTTTCACAAGGCGTTTGCCGACGGCTGCGGCGTCGAGTGCGATTTCAGGGATGCCGCGCTCTACCATTGCGGGCCTGTCGTCGTAAGGACGGGCGGCGGAGAATGGAAGGTGCTCGCGGCAGGTCCTACCACGTCCGTGCGCGAAAATCCGTACGAGCCGGCTTTCATCGCCGCGAGCGGAGTGCGCGTCATAATCGGGAAGGGCGGAATGGATTCGCGCACGCTCGAGGCGCTGGCGCGATGCGGAGCCGTGTATGTGCAGGCAACCGGCGGGGCTGCAGCTCTCTATGCCAAGGCGGTCAAACGCGTCGCCGGCGTGATGCGTCTCGAAGAATTCGGCGCTGCCGAGGCCTGCTGGCGTTTCGAAGTGGAAGATTTTCGCGGAATCGTGGCGATGGATTCGCACGGGCGGAGCCTTTTCGATACCGTGCGCATCGGGGCGAAGAAGGCTCTTGACAGGCTTTTTTGAGAGAGTTAAGCACGATTTTATGATATAATACGGCAAACAACCACCTTTATAAAACACCCCGAAAGGAGATGTCATGAGAGATTTGTTCATAGTCGGAGCCGGCGGACTCGGGCGGGAGGCCGTGTGGACGGTCGAGCGCATCAACGGCGCCGCGGCAGAACCGCTCTGGAACGTTATCGGCTTTGCGGACGACGATCCGGCGAAGGCCGAGGGCAATTTCGAGGGGTATCCCATGCTCGGTTCGTGCGAGAAGGCTTCTTCCGATTACCCGGGCGCGTCTGTTTTCGTGGCGATAGGCGACAATGCCACGAGGGCCGAGATATACAGGCGGCTGAGAGGCCATGATTTCCCCGCGCTCATCGATCCTTCAGCGCAGGTTTCGCCGACGACCGAGTTCCGCCACGGAACGTACATCGCCGCCGAGTCCGTGGTTTCCGTCGGTACCGACATCGGCAAGTTCGTGATCGTCAACGCCCGCAGCGGCATCGGGCACGATTCCTCGCTCGGAGATTTCTGCAACATATGCCCGGGCGTTTCCCTGAGCGGACACACCGTGCTCGGCAAAAGCGTGACGATGGGCACCAACAGCTGCACGGCTCCCGGCGTCAGGATCGGAGACGGCGCGTCGGTAGCCTGCGGGACGCCCGTATATTCCGATCTTGCCGCAGGCGAGACGCTCTCGCCTTTCGGCGTGCTGAAGAAATGAAGATATTCAAGAGTCTCGTCTGCGACATCCTTTTCGCGGCCGTCTATCCGTTTCTTCTTCCTTCGTTCCTTTTCAGGATGATGCGCCGCGGCGGATATGCCGCAAGGATGGGCGACAGATTCGCCGTGTATCCTCCGTCGGTGGCGGCATCCCTCGCTTCGCCCGGAAGGCCTTTCGTCTGGGTGCATGCCGTTTCCGTGGGCGAGGTGCAGGTCGCCGGCAGACTGATGCGCGAAATGCGCAGGCTTGATCCGTCCGTGCGGTTCTGCTTTTCCACCACGAGTTCGACAGGCTGGAAAATGGCCGAGCGCGAAATCGCCGCCAGAGACGTCCTCGTGTACAATCCCCTCGATTTCCCGAATTTCGTGAAAAGCGCGTTCGCCGTCATCCGTCCGTGCGCCGTGATTCTCGCGGAAAGCGAAATATGGCCGGTGATGATCAGGCGCGCGGCTGCCGAAAACGTTCCGGTATTCCTCGTCAACGCCAGAATGAGCGACAGGAGCGCACCGCGCTACAAGGCGGCGCGGTGGCTTCTTGGCGACGTGTTCGCGTCGTTCGCCGCCGTGTTCGCGCAGAGCGATATGGACGCGCGGCGCTTCGAAGCGGCAGGGGCGGATCCTTCGAAAATCCGCATCACAGGCAGTTTCAAGTTTGATGCGGCATCGCGTGCGGAAGAGAAAGAGCGCGAAATGGCCGAGTGGACCGGCGGCGGCAGGATTCTTCTCGGCGGAAGCACGTGGCCTGGCGAGGACGAGATGATGCTCGGCATATATTCGCGTCTCCCTGGGCGTGAAGGAATCAAGCTCGTCATCGCGCCGCGCCATTTCGAAAAGGCCGACGCCGTCGAAGAGAACATCCGCCGCGCGGGTTTCGAATGCGTCCGCCGCTCGCGCGGCGACAAGCCCGTTGAAGGGGCCGTTTATCTGGCCGACGCCACAGGCGAGCTCATGGGGCTTTACGGCATAGCCTCGGCAGTGTTCGTAGGCAAGTCTGTGACGGCGCACGGTTCGCAGAACATGATCGAGCCCTGCGCGGCGGGGAAGCCTACGGTCGTCGGGCCCAACACCGAGAATTTCCGTCCGGTCATGAGCGATCTTCTCGCGGCCGACGCCATCGTGCAGGCGAAAGACGCGGCCGGGGTCGAAAGCGCGATACGCGGCTGGTTCGAAAACGGCGACGGCGGGCTCGGCGAGCGCGCGGCAAAGGCGGTGGCATCGCGCAAGGGCGTCGTCGGGAAGTGCGCAGGAGAAATTCTCGGGAGGATGGCGAAGTGACGGCGAAAAGGCGCATAGCCGCCGCGGCGGCCGCGCTGCTCGCGATCGCTGTCGCGGCATGTGTGGCCGCATTCTTTCTCGGCGGCGGCAAACGTCCGGCCGCGAAGCGCGATCCTTTCGCATTCGACGCTTTGCGCACGCACGCTCTGGCCGCGGCTCTGATAGAGAAGCCTGATTCCGACATGGTGAGGGCTGTCGCATCGCTCGAAGGAGAACTGCGTCAGAGATGCGAACGTATCGGCTTTGAATTCACGCTTGACGGCGACGACGGCGTTTCGGACGTGTTTTTCATAACCGGCGACGAATTCGGCAGGGACGGCAGGCTCGATTTCCGCCGCTTTGAAAAGCAGCTTTCCGACGACGGGGAGCTCGCCGTGCTTCTCGATGTCAAAGGAATGACGGCGTCGAGATTCAAGGCGATTCTCGAAAACATTCCGCTTCCCGACGTCCGTCTCTGGATGCTGAGCGAGCGCGAATGGCTCGTGACGGCGCGGCGCGCCGGGGCGCAGCGTTTTTATTCCGACGTGATAGATGTTTTTGCGTTCGGACCGGCGTTCGAACTTTTTCTCGACGGCTACATCGAAGCTCCATGGGAGGTGTTTGCCTCTTACGCGGGCAGAAGAGACGACATCATGACTGCGTTCAAAGGCGATCTTTCTGCGGAAGTGAAACCTGAATATTTCGTTTCGAAAGACGTCGCTCCCGTAGACTGGATGCTGCCGGGAGGGACCGATGCCGACATTTTCGCAAAGTCCATGCGCGAGGCGAGAAGCGTGCAGATCGTCCGCAGGGGCATAATCGAGGGCAATATGCTTTCGCGTGTCGAGGGCGAGAGCGAAAACGCCATTTCGAAATGGGCCGCAGGCGCGCTCGCCAATCCGCGGGACTCCATGCTGCTCGACAGGCTCTACACTCTCGCCGTCAACGCCAGAGCGTTTGCCGAAGTTGGCAATCTGAGGGGCGCGGCGAAATGCTACGAGACGATGATTTCCGTCCGTCCGAACGATGTCTCGGCGCTCAGACAGTATGCAAAAACAGCCGCGCGGCTCGGGATGCTCGAAATATCCCGCGCCGCGTCGCGCCGCGCGGCGGAACTCGAGAAATGAATTTTTCCGCGATAGCCTCCGGGGTTCTCGACATGCTGTGGCCGCGCCGCTGCCCGCTGTGTTCGAACGAGTCGGACCGTCCCGGGCGTCACGTGTGCTCGGCGTGCGTCGACCGCGTTCCTTTCATGCCTGTGACGGGTGTGTGTTCGGTGTGCTCGACCCCGGTGGAGGGAGCGTCCGGATTTTTCACGTGCACGGAATGCGCGGCGCGTTCCACGAAGCCCTGTTTCGACCGCGCCGTCTCGGCGGTGAGATACGAAGGCGACATCAAGCGCCTCGTCCATGCGTACAAGATGGGCGCGCAGGTGTATCTGCGGGACGATTTCGCCGAATGGATGCATGCCGCCGCGTCGGCGAGGCTCGACATGGCCGCCGTAGATTTCGTGCTGTCTGTGCCGATGACGCTCTACCACAGGATCGACCGCGGGTTCGACCAGACGGCGTATCTCGCGGAGGCGGTGGCGAAAGCCGCGTCGAGGAAGCGTCTGCGCGGAGCCGTGGCGAGAACCGGGCGTCCCAAGAGACAGTCGGGGCTCGGCGGGAGCGAGCGGCGAGAGAACGTGAAAGGCTCGTTCGCGGTGCTTCGGCCCGGGTTCGTGCGCGGCAGGACTTTGCTCGTCGTCGAC
>JAFWBO010000005.1 GCA_017507065.1 Kiritimatiellia bacterium
ACAGGAAAAACCTCCGCTTCGGCGCGTACAAGCGCCTCTTCTACATGGCAAGGGGGCGCACGATAATAGATGTGGACGACGACATTCTCGAGTTTCCCGTGAATTTCGACGAGACGCTTGTCAAATACCTCGACGTCTACAAAGATTACGGCTTTCTCGCCTGCAATGTCGTGCAAAACGAGAAAACAGACGGAAGCCGCCCGCGGAATGCGCGGTACGTGGAGGACCGCAGAGGCGGCATGGTCGTTGAGGAGGGGCCGACCGGCGGGTGGTGCAGCGCCTTCAGGCGCAAAGACTACTTGTGGATCAAGCTTTTGATTTTCCTTTTCAAGATCGACGCCAAGACGCCGGAAGACGCGTATATCGCTTCGCTCTGCTTCCGTCTCCGCAAACGCATCGGCATTGTAAAAGACGCGGTCTGTTTCCACGCGAGCGGTCCTGTCTACGCCCGCGAGAACAACCATCTCGAAAGAGAGATAGAAAAATACAGAGCCGGCGGCAATCCCGGCGAAGCGCTTAGATACGAGAGCGAGAAGAACGGCGGCGCGCCATCTACAAGCCAGACAGTTTGCGCAACTTCCTCATGAACGGATGCAGGAATGCCGGCGTCGTCCGGATCGCAAACGCGACGAGCATAGTGTGCAGGTTTTTCGCGGCGCGGAACCATGATCTTTTCAGAGCCGCTTTCCGCCATGCCGTTTCGTCCGCCGGCAGGATCATGTCGGGGAAGCGGCATTTCCCGTCTGCGAGGAAAGGCGGGAAACCGTGCGTCAGTGGCTCCGGCATGTAGCGGTCGCCGAAACCGAAAAAGCCCCTCCCGGACATTATGATCCGCCTGATTTCCTCCGGATCGCCCGCCGCCGCCTTGAATTCGGTATGCGCGAAAGACGCGATTTTCTTTTGGACCGCCGCGACGCCGCCCATTGATGAAAAATGCCAGCCGGCGTCGCGGATCGTCTTCTTGCGCGGCGCAAACCGTATCAGCGTGGCCGACGGCAAGGCATTCGCCGCTTCCGGGCACGTGTCGGAAAACTTGCAGCCGCGGTAGGTGCGCGGGTCTGTGAAGAGACCATATGAAAGAATCTGCGGGCCTCCCGTCCAGTACGGCGACGAGATGCAGCGGTTGTTCAGGAAAAACGCATAGCAGCGCGTGTGCAGGTTAAATACGCGTTTTCGCGCGGCGTTCCCGGCGGCAAGCGTCCGGACGACAGAAGGATCAGGTATTTCGTCGAGATCGGAGATTATGAGAATGTCGTCGGGGTTCGCGCCGACAAGACCTTTGACGATGGAGTTCCTCTGCCAGTTTTCCCTTATCCACGCGTTTTCGCGCTCGTCTGCGCCAGGAGATGCCGGCGGATCGCCGGCGACGACATGGACGATTTTGCCGAGAAACGGGGCGAAGCGCGCCATGTTCTCTTTGAAGAACAGCGGCTTCGGATGCCCGGTATGGGTCCACGGCGCTTCGACGAGAACGAATTTGTCCACGACCTTGTCGAGCGTGTTGAGTCTGATTTCCAGAAGGTCGAGTTCGTTGAAGAAGCTGAAACAATCGTAGACCATGCGTTCTCCCGTGTCATGCCGCTTTGGCCGCGCGCCTTGCGCCGGCAATCATCGCCGCGAGGCAGGCAAAGGCTTTCAGCGCCGCCGACAGTGTCATCCACCAGAGCATCGTATCGAGCGAATAGATGTTGTGCGCGGAGAGGAACTCGGTCCACGACGCCGGGATGAATCCGGCGAGGCAGCCGTGCCCGGTGACGAGGAGGAGGGTTCCCGCATACGCGAGGTCGAGAGGAACCGCCCATTTCATGAAAGCGAATCGCCCGGCCGCTATCTCCGATGTCGTGAAGAAACCGTGGAGCGAGGTGATGCCGGTTATCCCGACGAGCCACGGGACGGCCCACCAGTAGGCAGCGTAGCTCTCGCCGTGGGGAAGAAGCGCGAGGAGGCGTTCCGATATGAAAAAGAAAACGGCGGCGACCGCGACGCAGAACGCGAAATTCACGGCGGTCACCCTGACAGTCAGCCTGGCGCGGGCCTTTGCGTCGCGGGCGAGTTCGGCCGCGAACGGGAAAAACGTGAAGCAGACGGCCGCATAAAGGTAGCATGCGATTTCAGAGAATCGCGTCGCCATGTAGTAGCCTGCGGAATCGAGTTCGGGAAGGCGTTGCCGGATGACGGTCGATTCGACAAGGGAGGTAACGCCGCCCGAAATCCCCCACGCGGCGAAAAGCGCGAAAAGGACGGAGAACTTTTTCAGCGTCGCGCGATTCCAGTAAGGTTCGGCCTTGACGGAAAGTTCCTTGCGCAGCGCCAGGACCGACGCGCCTATCGTGAACGCCGGAACGGAGGCCTGTCCGATGAAATATCCGGTGAGCGCGCGGAATGGCATGGCGGCGAGCATCGTCGCGAGGCGCACCGGCGCGCCGGCGATGCTCAGAATCGACTGCGCCTTGAATTTCTTCAGCGCCTGGAGCGTATTCGTGTAGACCGGCGCGACGGCCGAAACGAAGGATGCCGCGATGATGACAAGCCCGAGCGAGCCCTCGACAATCCTGATGCGTTCGAGGAATAGCGGCATCGTGAAGCGCGCGGCGACGATCGCGGCGAAGAGGAAGAGCGCCGTCGCGATGAATACGCCTCGCATGAGCGTCTTGAGCTTGCCGAATTCACGTCCGATCGAGAGGCGCGACACCTCGTTCCGGAACGTGTTGGCGAAGGCGGCTGCGGGGAGCGCGAGGAAGTTGGCGAAGCTCGCGAGCGGCGCCACGGCGCCGAGTTCGGACGGGGCGACATATTCCGGCACGAGCCAAAGCCCGACGAACGCGTTCAGTAGGTCCGCCGCGCGGCATGCGCAGAAGAGCATCAGCGAGTACCACCAGAAATCGCCGAGCCGTGCGTGCAGCTTTGCAAACACCGTCCGGCCTTGCGCCGCGGTTTCGGCTTCGCCGTGCGACGTCATTTCCGTTTCAACTGCTTTCCGGCAAGATAAATCGTCCACAACGCGAAAAAGGCGAGCATCGCTTCGCCTCCTTCTTCAAGGACGGTGCACAGCGCCTGCGCCGGCGTTGCGGAGCCGTCTGCGGCGTTGCCGAGCGCACCCTGGTGGGAGAACCACGAAGGCAGGCGGTCGGCGATCTGCACGAGAAGGCCGCACGCCCCGAAACATCCGAAACACCACGCGCGCGCATCGAGAGCGAACACGCCTTTCAGCCATGTCGGGAAAAGATATGCGAAGCCTGCCGCGAAAACACCGAAGAAGGCCGCGAAATAGAAACATATCGCCGCCTTCATTCCGAACGGGACGGCGCCGTTTGTCAGAACTCTCATCTTGAACGGCGTGCCGGTCAGCGCAGAGCCGTTCGGCTTGAAGAACTTCCCCGGCACGAGCGAGCCGTCGGCTCCTACGCAGTCGGGATACAGCCATGCGAGCGCCGCGTTGTGGAGGTCGAGTTCTTTGACTATCGCCATTGCCGTCACCGTGACGAGCGCGGCCGTGAGGATCGCCCGCCGTGCGGACGGCCCTTCGAACGGCGTGCGGAAAAGAGCGAGCGGCACGGCGAGAGCGAACAGCGGCAGCGTGGCGAGTTCGACGGGCGAGCGGCCGTGGTTGTCGAAAACGGGGATTATCGCGGCGCTGTCGGAAAACAGCCATATTGACACGAGCGCGGCGAGACCGGCCATGAACACGGCGGGCGGAAGGAGGAATGTTTTGTCTTTCATGGTTTGCAGTATATCATATATTTCGAGCGTCTGCAACGGGGCGCGAGGTTTTTCCTCCGTTGCAGACATGTTCCACGGCAAGAGAGGCGAGCACCATTCCGAAAACGGCCGTGACCTGCACGAGAGACCCTTTGACGCCTTTCACGTCCGGCGCAGATGGCTGTTCGGAGGAGTATACGCACGTGAAGGGCTTGGGTGGAAAGAATCCTTCTTTGCGCATCGTTCTACGCATGGCCCTTGCCAGCGCGTCCCCTTCGATTTTAGTGAAATCGGCCGTCCGCACTTTCAGAGGGTCGCGTCTGAACGCGGCGCCCATCGACGAGAACAGTGCCGGCTTTCCCGCCTCCAGAGCGTTTTTCACAAGAAGGCATTTGTCGGCGACGGAATCGATCGCGTCTATCACGACGTCGAATTCCGACAGGTCGAAGGCGGCGGCCGTTTCGGCGCAGAACCGCGTTTTCACCGAAGTGACGCGGCAAGAGGGATTGATTCTCCCGAGCCGTGCGGCGAGCACTTCCACCTTGTATTCCCCGATCGAGGCCGGGTCGGCCATGATCTGCCTGTTGATGTTCGACGGGGCGATCGTGTCGCAGTCGACGATCGTGATGCCGCCTATGCCGGTGCGGACGAGCGCCTCGGCGCACCATCCGCCGACGCCGCCCGTGCCGAACACGGCCGCCGATGCGCACGCGAGTTTTTCGGAGCCGTCCGCGCCGAGAACGCCGCGCGAGCGCGAGAAGATTTCATCCTGCCTGCATTCCATACGGCGGATATTCTATCAGAGAATCGCAGAAAAATCAAATCGCCGCTTGCGAAATCGGACTGCATATAATATAATATCCGCCATGAAACCGGTAAAAGCAATCATGGCGGCGGCTGCTCTCTTGGCGGCGGGATGCTTTTCGATAGAGCATGCGCGCATCCAGGCGACAGGCGAATACCATGTTTTTGCCTCGAACTACGGATGGTATCTTTTCGGATCTTTGCCTATCGTCTGCGGCAACGCGAACCCGGATGCGGTTCTTCCTTTCGTGTTTTTCAGGGACGATGTCACCATGGACAAGATTCAGCGCAGGGTTCTCTGCCATTCTAAGAATCTCAATTCCGGCAAAGTGTGCAATCTGTCATATTACAACGACAACATGGTCTTGTTCGAATTCCCCGGAGTGAATTTTCCCGTACCCGTGCCGTATGTGCTGACATATCGCGGCATACAGCTTTCCGGAGGGGTGAAATGAAAAACATCATTCTTCTCGCAGCGGCGGTTCTCGCCGTCTCTGGATGCGCGTCCGTTGATATAAGCCGTGAAGGCGGCCACACGGTAGCGGTCGTGGAGAATTCCGGATGGTATCTGTTCAATGCGATTCCGATCGCGTCCGGAGACCCCGGGAATCCGAACGGCCGTACGTGCAGGCTCTTTTCGTCGACGGTGAATCTTGAAAGCAACATAGCGATGCTCGACCGCGCCATATGCGAAACCGGCGCCGTCTCGTGTATCGACACGGTCAGCTACACCACTGATGAAAAGGTGTTTGCAATCCTGCTCAGACGTCTTTCCTACCATACCACGGCGGAGCTCGTCATGGAACAGGAAACAGCGGAACAGAAAGAAGAAGAGACACAGCCATGCTCGTCGCCCCTGATGTAGCGCGCCTCGAAGCTTATGTACCGGGCGAACAGCCCGCTTCGCGCAGCGTAGTGAAACTCAACACCAACGAAAACCCGTATCCGCCTTCGCCTGAATGCGCCAAGGCACTCTCGTCGTTCGACGCGGCGTCGCTCAGGCGTTATCCCGACCCTGTGTTTTCCCGTCTGCGCCGTCTCGTCGGGAAAATTCATTCCGTTTCGCCGGAGCGGGTGTTCGTGGGCAACGGATCGGATGAAATCCTTTCTCTTGCTGCCAAGGCGTTCGCGTGGGAAGGCAGGCGGATCGGCTCGCTCGACCCGAGCTATTCCCTCTACAAGACCATCGCGGCCATACGCGGCGTGGAATGGACGGCCGACATGCGCTCTCGCCGCATATCGCTCTTTTTCTGGACGAATCCAAACGCGCCAACCGGCGAATACGTCGAGCCGTCCGTCATAGCATCCTACGCCCGCAAGTCGAAAGGGGTTGTCCTCGTGGACGAGGCCTATGCCGATTTCGCCCGCGGCAACGCCATGGCGCTCGCCGCCGCGAAAGACAACCGGAACATAATCGTCATGAGGACCCTTTCGAAAAGCTATTCGCTCGCCGGGCTCAAGGTGGGCTATGCGGTGGGGCCCGAAGAGTTGATTTCGGCGCTCTACAGGATAAAAGATTCCTACAATATCGACGCCGTGGCCCAGACGCTTGCCATCGCCGCGCTTTCCGACCGGAAATGGATGCGGAAGAACGCGGCAAAGATAAAAAAGACGCGCCGCGCTTTCACGCTGGCTCTCGAGAAGCGCGGCTGGGATGTCGTTCCGAGCGAGGCGAATTTCGTTTTCGCCCGGCCTCCGGCTCCGTTCAAGGCGGCGGAATTGAAGGAATGTCTCAAGGCCAACGGCGTCTATGTCCGCCATTTCCCCGGTCCGCTCACCGGCGAGAGGCTGCGCATTTCCATCGGGACTGACGGCGAAATGAACCGTCTGCTGGCGGTGCTCGATTCGCTCCGAAGCTGAGCTCCGGCCCTTCGGGGCCATGGCGCAAAAACGCAAAAGAGCAAATACCCCCTTGCGGGGCGGAGCTAAATATGGTAAAATATGCAAGTTATTCGTTTGGAAGGGTGCCACTTTAGCTCAGTAGGTAGAGCACTTCCTTGGTAAGGAAGAGGTCGGCGGTTCGATTCCGCTAGGTGGCTCCATTCCGTTCGAACGGCACAAAAGAACAAAACCACTCACAGGAGTCACATAAAATGGCAAAAGAAACATTCGAGCGCGGCGGCAAGCCGCACGTGAACGTCGGCACCATCGGCCATGTCGACCACGGCAAAACCACACTCACGGCCGCTATAACGCACGTCCAGAGCCTTAAAGGTCTCTGCGAGGAAATCAAGTACGATCAGGTCGCCAAGGC
>JAFWBO010000057.1 GCA_017507065.1 Kiritimatiellia bacterium
CGTACTGGGCGCTGAACGCTGGCTGCTGGCTGCTGGAACACTTCCAACGCATCAAAAAATCGTTCTACCTCGCGTCAGCGGGGAGAAGGAATTTTTGATGCGTTGGCCGTAACGCTTCAGTAGAAAACCTTCCAGAGGAAGAGCCCCCGCGCGGGAGCGGTCTCCACGCGGGCCGTGCGCGGCGCGGCGGCCTCGAGCAGTTCTTTCACCGCCGACGGCTTCTCGTTGCCTTTCCCCACGGAAATCAGAAAGCCGACCATCGAACGCACCTGCTTGTAGAGGAAGCCGTCGCCTCTGACCTTGAAGACGATCTTCCTGCCCGAGCGAGACACGTCGAAGGAAAACACGCTGCGCACCGTCGAATCGAGTTTGCGGTTTGGATTGGCCGCGAAAGAGACGAAGTCGTGCCGGCCGACGAAATGCGCCGCCGCCTCGCGCATCGCGTCAAGATCGAGCGGACGGTGGATGTAGGTCCAGTACGGCGCCATGACAGGATCGAGTATGCCGCCCTGATACACGAAATAGCGGTACTCCTTCCCCTTGGCTGAAAGGCGGGCGTCGAATCCGTCTTTCGCGTACGAAGCTCTGATTACGCGTATGGAATCGGGAAGACGCGAGTTGAGGGCGCGCACGAGGTTCGCGGGCGGAATGGGTTTCGTGAGCGTGAAGTGGGCGCAGAAACCTTTGGCATGCACGCCCGCATCGGTCCGCGAACTCCCGTACGCCCTCACCGGAGATCCCTCGAGCCACGAGAGCGCTTCTTCGAACACCTGCTGTATCCCGACGGCGTTCTCCTGAAACTGCCATCCGGAAAACGACGTGCCGTCGTAGGCTATCGCAACCTTGTATCTGCGCTCCGCCACGTTTCAGGATTTCGCGAAAAGTTTCTTCATTTCGGAAACGCGCGATTTTTTCGCCACGAGGACGGCGTCTTTCGTCACGGCGACGACAAGCCCCTCCACTCCGAAAAGCGCCACCTTCGCGCCGCGCGTTATGCATATGTTCTCTCCGGACTCGACGCATTTCACGTCGCCGGAGACGACGTTGCCGGCGCCGTCGGCCGGGAAGTATCTTTCAAACGCGCCGTAGCCGCCCACGTCATCCCAGCCGAAATCCCCCGGCACGACGGCGACGTTGGAAGCTTTTTCCATCACGGCGTAGTCGAAGCTCGTCTTCGGAAGCGCCTCGTACGCCGAAACGAGATCTGACGGACGCTTCGCGGCGAGCGGCGCGAGCGCCGGCGCATGGAGACGAAAAGCCTCGCGGAACGTTTCCGCACCGGCGATGAACATCCCGGCGTTCCAGAGGAAACCGGCCTTGACGTATTTCGCGGCCGTGGCGGCGTCGGGTTTTTCGACGAACTTCCCGTTCGCCGGATTGACATATCCGAAAGCCGTGGACGGATACGTCGGCGTGATGCCGAGCGTCACGATGCTCCCGCTTCTGCGCGCGAGAGCCGCCGCCTTTCTGACTGCCGCCCTGAAACGGGCAGGGCGCGCTATGAGCTGGTCGCTCGAGAAAAATCCTATCGTGCCCTCGCCGGCCACGGCCGTTCCGAGCGCGACCGCCGCGCCCGTGTCGCGGCGCACCGGCTCGCCCACGATGTTGCGGCGCGGCACTTCGGGAAGCTCGCGCCTGGTTGCGGCGACAAGGCTTTTGCTCGTGATCACAAAAACATCCTCGGGCTCGACGAGGCCTTTGAGCCGGGACACGCTCGCCCTCAGAAGGCTCTCTTTACCGAAGACACTCAAAAACTGCTTCGGGCGCTCCGGAGTGGAAAGAGGCCAGAACCGCTCTCCCGATCCGCCTGCAAGAATAACGGCTTTGAAACGCCCTGGTTGCTTTTTCATTTGTCTCTCCCTTTGAAATCGACGAGATGCCCGAACAGCGAACGCACGCCTCTGTAATAGAAGCCGAAATCGAAAAGCGTCCGGGTGGAAACGAGACGGCGCAGAAGCGCGGCAGGCTGGAGAAAGCCCTTGTAGACTTCGCGGACCGCGCGCTTGATGTCGTCCTCGGAGACCTGCGGCGTGGCCGTCACCGCGCGGCGCATGTCGTATTCGTCCCAGTCGAGAGTGTTGAGAGCTCCCTTCTCTTTCAGTTCCCTGAAAAGCGGAGTGCCGGGATACGGGACTGTGAGCGTGCACTGCAAAGTCGAAGCCCAGCCCTTCGCGAGAAGGCCGCGTGCGAACTTCACCGTGTTGGCGATCTCGTCCGGGCCTTCCCAGTGGTGGCCGAACATAAACGTGAGATGCACGTCGAGCCCGGCCTTGTGCGCCCATTCCGCGCCCTTCTCCACATCTTCCACCTTGAGCGCCTTGCAGAAGCGGTCGAGAGTGGACTGGTTGGC
>JAFWBO010000058.1 GCA_017507065.1 Kiritimatiellia bacterium
GGACGTGGGAACGCGGACGGACATGCCCGTGAGCTTGCCGTTGAGCGCCGGGAGAACCTTGCCGACGGCCTTCGCCGCGCCCGTCGAGGACGGGATCATGTTCTCGAGGATGCCGCGGCCACCGCGCCAGTCCTTCTTGGACGGGCCGTCGACGGTCTTCTGCGTCGCAGTGGCGGCGTGGATCGTCGTCATGAGACCGCGCTTGATGCCGAAGGTGTCGTTGAGGACCTTCGAGATCGGCGCGAGGCAGTTCGTCGTGCAGCTGGCGTTGGAGATGATGTCCTGGCCGGCGTAGGTGGTGTGGTTGACGCCATAGACGAACATCGGGGTCGCGTCCTTGGAGGGAGCGCTCATGATGACCTTCTTGGCACCAGCCTGGATGTGCATGCGGGCCTTCTCGTCCGTGAGGAAGAGACCGGTGGACTCGACGACGATCTCGGCGCCGACCTCGTCCCACTTGAGCTGGGTCGGATCCTTCTCCGCGGTGAGGCGGATCTTCTTGCCGTCGACGATCATCGTGTTGCCCTCGACCTTGATCTCCTTCTTGAAGGTGCCGTGGACCGAGTCGTACTTGAGCATGTACGCGAGATAATCGGGATCGAGGAGATCGTTGATGCCGACGATTTCGACATCGTCGAAGTTCTCGACCGCCGCGCGGAACACCATCCGGCCGATGCGGCCGAATCCGTTGATACCTATCTTGATTGCCATTTTGTTTTTCCTTTGTTTTGTTGTTTACGTAAAGTTCAGGCCTTGACGACCTTGCCGTTCTTGATGCAGCGGGCGCACACGCACATGCGCTTGACGTTGCCCTTGCCGTCGGCGGCGCGGACCGTCTTGAGGTTCGGCAGGAAACGGCGCTTCGTGATGCCGGTCGTATGAAGACCGATGCCGCCTTTGTACTTGGGCGAACCCTTGCGGACTATCACGTTGCCGGACGAAGGGCCCTTGCCGCATATTTCGCATACTCTGGACATAATTTCGTTCCTTTCTGTCGCAGTGTTTCTCAGTTGGCTTCGCCGGGCTGCCATTCGACATTGGCGAACGCGTTGTCGAACGCGTTGGCGAACGCGTTGCCGAAGCTGCCGGCGGACGAGCTCTCGCTCTTGCCGGGCTCTTCCTGGCCGCCTTCGTTGGCGAGAGCCTTGACCTCTTCCTCGCTCATGTCCATCGCGCGGATCGAAAGACCGATGCGGCGCTCGCCGCGGTCGACTTTGATGACGCGGGCTTCGACTTCCTGCCCGACGGCAAGAGCGTCCTTGACCTTTTCGACGCGATCGTTGCTGATCTGCGAAATGTGGACAAGCCCGTCCACGCCGTCCTCGAGCTCGACGAACGCCCCGAACGAAGCGATCTTCGAAACCTTGCCCTTGACGACGGAACCGACCGTGTACTTCGAGGCGATCTCGGTCCACGGATCGGTCTGGGCCTGCTTGAGGCCGAGAGAGATGCGCTGCTCCTTCGGGTTGACGTCGATGACGACAGCCTCGACCTCCTGCCCCTTCTGGAGGCATTCGGACGGATGGTTGATCTTTCTCGTCCAGCTCATGTCGCTGACGTGGATCATGCCGTCGATGCCCTCTTCGAGCTCGACGAACGCGCCGTACTGGGTGAAGTTTCTCACCTTGCCGCGGATCTTGGTGCCGACCGGGTAGCGGTCCTGCACCGTGTCCCACGGATTCGCCTGCGTCTGGCGGATGCCGAGGGCGATCTTCTGGTTCTCGACGTCGACGGAGAGGACGACGACCTGCACCTCGTCGCCGACGGAGAGCATGTCGCTCGCGCGGGCGATGCGCTTGGTCCAGCTGAATTCGCTGATGTGGACGAGACCTTCGACGCCGGGGGCGATTTCGACAAACGCGCCGTACGCGGCGAGATTGACGACCTTGCCCGAGACGCGCGCGCCGACCGGGAACTGCTCCTGGATGTTCTCCCAGGGGTTGGGCGTCGTCTGCTTGAGACCGAGGCTGACGCGCTCGCGCTCGCGGTCGACGTCGAGCACCATGACGTTGATCTCCTGGCCGACCTTGAGAATTTCGCCCGGGTGCTTCACGCGGCCCCAGCTCATGTCGGTGATGTGGAGAAGGCCGTCGAGACCGTCGAGATCGACGAACGCGCCGAAATCGGTGATGTTCTTCACGCGGCCTTTGCGCACTTCGCCCTTCTGGAGAGAAGCGAGAAGCTCGCTCTTCTTCTCGGCGAGAGCCCCTTCGATGAGCTCGCGGCGGGAAACGATGAGATTGCGCCTTTCGTTGGAAATCTTGATGACCTTGAAGTCGAACGTCTGGCCGACGTAGGGCTCGAGATCCTTGACGGGAGCCATATCGACCTGGCTTCCGGGAAGGAAGGCGTCGATGTCGTCGATCGCGACGAGAAGCCCGCCCCTGACGAGGCTCTTGATTGTTCCCGTGACGACGCACCCTTCGGTGTAGCGCTCGAGGATCTTCTTCCAGCGGATCTGGTCGTCGGCGGCCTTCTTGGAAAGGACGACCGTGCCGGTCTTGTCGTTTTCGAGTTCGCGGATCATGACCGTCACCTTGTCTCCGACGGCCGGAACGAGTTCGCCGAATTCGGAAGCGTCAACCGCTCCGGAGCTCTTGTATCCGATGTCGACGAAAATTTCGTCGCCCTTGATCGCGCTGACGACGCCCTCGACGAGCGCGCCGCCCTTGAATTTAAGCTCCTGACCCGCCTGGGCGAGCATCTCCGCCATTGCCGCGGAACGCTCCGAAGGAGCCGATGGCTTTCTTATTGCCATATTGTATTTTCTTTTTTGTCTGTTTCAGATCGCGGTTTTCTGCCGCGTCCGCCCCGTCATTGGGCGCGGAATTGCGTATTATATCAAATTTCGACCCGCTTTTGCAAGCAGGAAATAAACCGCCATCCCGAGAAAAACAAGCCCTGCCAGGGCCGCCGCGCCCGTGACGGCGGGGATGCCTATGCAGTCTGCAGCGAGTGCGAACGCCGGTTTTGCCATGTAAACCGCCGCGGCCATGGCCAAAGCCGCCGCAAAATAGACGCTTATCGGCCCGACGGTTCTCGAAAGCCCGGTGCGGCCGTTCTTCCTGCGCGCAAACACATAGAGCGCGAGGGAAGAAAGCGCCGCGCACGCGGTAGTGGACGCGGCAAGCCCTATATGGCGCATCTCGACCGGGAGGAAGACCACCGCCGCCACGTTGAGACAGGCGTTCACCGCGACCGCGCCCGTCGAAACCTTCAACGGCGTTTTGAGGTCGCCCTGCGCCTGAAACCACGGCACGAGCGTTTTCTGGAAGGCGAAAAAGCAAAGCCCGAGAGCATACACGGCAAGAGCTCTCGAAACGCGCTCCGTCGCGACGGCATCGAAAGCCCTGCCCTCGTATATGACCGACGTCATCTCCGGAGCGAGGACGAAAAGCCCGGCCGCGGCGGGAATCATCGCGAACATGAGCCTTTCGAGCGACGATGCGAGCACGTCCCTCGCGCCGTCGACGTCGCCTCTGGCGAAAAAACCGGAGAACGCCGGCAGAAGAACGGTGCCGAAAGCGACCCCTATCACTCCGAGAGGCAGATCCATGAGACGCTCGGCATAGCCTATGACGCCGGCAGCCCACGGGTTGGCGATCTGGGCGAGAATCTGGTCGAGCATGTAGTTTATCTGTACAGCCCCCGCGCCGAGCGCCCCGATGCCGATCTTGCGCCATACATTGACGACTCCCGGCGAGCGCCAGCCTGAAAAAAGAGGCGCGGGCGAAACTCCGCACCGGGCCATGACGCGGAACATGAAAACCATCTGCACGGCGCCTGCGGCAAGTATGGCCCGCGCTATCCATTTCACCCTTTCGGCAGATGAAAGAGACGGCACGAAAAACAGCGTCGCCAGAGCCGCTATCCAGCAGACGTTCAGAAGAGCGGGCATGAAAGACGAGGCTTTGAATCTGCCGAGCGCGTTTACGACGCCGGTGCCGAAGGCCGCCGCGCATATGAAAACCATGTACGGCAGAAGCGTCTCCACGAGCGAAGAAGCGAGCTCTATCCTCCCGTCGGAGCCGTCGGTGGCATGCGCCGCAAGCCATCTCGAAACTCCCTCGACCGCACCCGTCGCGAGCACGGTTGCCGCGACAAGGCACACAAGCACGCTCGTCATCACAGCCCTGGCCAGACGCGCGGCCTTCTCGACGCCCTCGCGCTCGACCTCTCCCTTGAAAATCGGCACGAACGCCGCCGTCAGCGCTCCCTCGCCGAAAAGTTTTCTCGCCATGTTGGGCACGGCGAAAGCGAGCGTGAAAGCGCTTTGTTCCATTCCCGCGCCGACGAGACGCGACTGGAGCATTTCGCGGACGAGCCCGAGAACGCGCGAAAGCGACGTGAACGCCGCCACGATCACCGTGTTCTTGAGAATGCCGCGGTGTTTCGTCATGCCGTGGGACGTGCGAATTTGGGGTTCGCCCCGGCTATCACTATGGCGACCTCGCCCTTGACCTTCTCTCCGGCGAACTCCTTGGCAAGATCGGAAAGATAACCGCGGCGGACGCGCTCGTGCATCTTCGTCAGCTCCATGCACACGGCGGCCTCGCGGTCGCCGAGCGCGTCGAGCGCGGCGGCGAGCGTGGCGCCCACGCGGAAAGGCGACTCGTAGCAGACGAGAGTGTGGGGGCGGCCGGCGTCTTCGGCGAACCAGTTTCTCAGCGCCCCCGGAGCGCGCGGCGGGAAACCGCGGAACGTGTAGGAGCTCGTGGAAAGGCCGCTCATGAGAAGCGCGCTCTCCACGGCGCACGCGCCGGGCACGACTTCGTACGGCACTCCTTCGAGCGCGCACGCGCGAATCAGCCTGTAGCCCGGATCGGATATGCCCGGATAGCCGCCGTCGGAACAGAGCACCGCCTCGCGGCCCGCCTTGACGGCGTCGACGACCGTGCGCGAAACGCGCTCTTCATTTCCCTGCCTGTAAGAAACCATCTCGGGACGCGGCACTCCGAAATGCGAAAGGAGCTGCCACGTCCGGCGCGTATCTTCGCACGCTATGAGCGAGGCCGCTTTGAACGCCTCGAGCGCCCGCGGCGAAAGGTCGCCGAGGTTTCCTATCGGAGTTGCAACGACGCGGAGCATGGCTCAGAGAGCGGCAAGTTCGCCGTGGAGAAGCCTGCGCACGGCCCCCTCGCCTTCGAGCAGACGCTTGAAATACCCTTCTATGCGCCCGGCGAGACCGGCCTTCGCGAGGTCCGTGCCGAAGATCGAGGAATTGGAAAGAATCGGCACGAGCTCGCCCTTGTACGACGAAGGGTCGTTCCAGACGATGCCGGAAAGCGCGGCTTGCAGCTCCTCCTTGAGCGGGTCGTCGGAGACGGCCATCGTCGCGCCTTTGTCGTCGACAGCGAGGAGATAGCGCATCCATCCGGCGATCGCGAGAGGCAACGCGACGAGCACGGAAACGTCGCGGCCGCCGGAGACGTAGCTTTTCACCGTCTCGCCGAAACGTATGCCGACCTTTTGCGACGTGTCTGTCGCGATGCGGCGAGGATCGTCCGGCATGAAGGGGTTGGGAAGCCTTTCGTTGACGACCTCGTCTATGAACGCCCTGGGCGAGATAATGCCGGGGTCCGTCACCACCGGAAGCCCTTCCACGTACCCGAGGCGCTTCACAAGGCGGACGATGTCGTCGTCTTTCATCTCTTCGCAGATGAGCGTGTAGCCGAGAAGACAGCCGTACATCGACATCGCGGTGTGAAGCGGATTGAGGCATGTCGTCACCTTCATCTTCTCGGTCTTGTTCACGGTCTCGCGGTCGGTGAAATAGACGCCGGCCTTTTCGAGCGGCGGCCTGCCGTTCGGGAAGCGGTCTTCGACGACGAGATACTGCGGACGTTCGGCGTTCACGAAGGGAGCTATGTACGTTCCCTTGGAAGTGACCACCGGCGCCATGTCTTCGATGCCGTCTTCCGCGAGCGACGCCTCCACCCTCGGATGCGGCCGCGGAGTTATCTTGTCGATCATCGACCACGGGAAAGTGACCTTGCTTTCGCTTTCGACGTACCCGACGAAACCTTCGGGGGCGAACCCGGCGTCCCGCCACGCCCTGGCGATTTCAAGCACGGCCGCCTTGAGCTTCTCGCCGTTGTGCGAGCAGTTGTCCATCGAAACGACCGCGAGCGGCAGCTCTCCCGCGCCGTAGCGCTCGAGAAGCATCGCCGCGACGATCGACATCGCGTGCCTCGCCGCGGAAGGACCTTCTTTCATGTCGGCTTCCACGACAGGGAGGAGCGAACCGTCGCTGCGGCGCAGCTGATAGCCCTTCTCGGTTATGGTGAACGACAGCATCTTCAGCGAAGGAGCGCGGAAAATCTCCTTCATGCGGGCGAGGGAGCCACGATCGGACATGTCGGCCTTCAGGCCGCAGGCGACCGACGCGAGCACTTCGCGGCTCGTCGTGCCGTCTGGATTCATGAGGACGTTCAGCGTGAGATTGTCGAACGGAACGTAGATCTTGTCGATTATGTCGTAGTCGAAAGTGTCGCAGGCGACGATGCCGGTTTTCATCAGGCCTTCGTCGAGAAGGCGCTGCGCGAGCGAGGCTATGAATCCGCGGAATATGTTGCCCGCGCCGAAATGGATCCATTCGGGGGCCTCCGCCGTCGCCGCGCGCACCGCGGCGATGTCGAACGACGGGAGTTTCACTCCGGCTTTCGCCCACGACTCTTTTTCTTTTGCAACCGATTCGAGACTGAGTTTCATCTTTCATCCTCCTTGTTTTGCGGTATTATCGCATATCGCGAAATCTTTTTCAAGCGCGCGCGCACGGCATCCTCGGCCGATTTCACGATTTCCGCGGCGAGCGCGCGCTTCGACATTTTCGGTTTGCGCTCGACGGAACCGTCCCTGCGGACAAACGCGACGATGTTGGTGTCGCATCCGAAACCGGCTCCGGGCACGGTTACGTCGTTGGCTACGACGAACTCGAGGTCTTTCGCCTTGCACTTCGCCGCAGCCTGCTTCACCGCGTCGCCAGTCTCCGCGGCGAAGCCTATTTTCACGACGCCTCGCACCGATTTGAGAATATCGGGGTTGCGCACGAGCCTCAAGACGCCGTCGAAGGCGGCTTTCTTTATCTTCTTCGCCGCCTTTTTCGCCGGGCGCCAGTCGGCCACCGCCGCCGTGGCTATGAAAACAGTTTTTTCAGGAGACGCCGCGGACGCGAGCGCTTTCCGCGTCTCCCGCATCATGTCGCGCGCGCTGACGGCGTCGAGCCGCTCCGTCCCGCGCGGGGTGGCGAGCGACACAGGCCCCGCCACGACAATCGCCCTGTGCCCGCGGCGCGCGGCGGCGCGGGCTATTTCGAAGCCGGTTTTCCCGGACGACGGATTGGAAATGAATCGCACCGGATCGATGTATTCGCGCGTCGGCCCGGCCGTTATGACGAAAGTCAGCTTTTCCAAAGTCTTCTCCCCGACAATCTGCGCAGCAGTCAAAAAGACGTGCGCACCGGTATTCCGCCGCGGCGCATGGCGTCTTTTATGTCGGATATCTTCCACTCGCCCGTGTGGATCATGCCGGCGACGATAGCGGCATCGGCATCCGTCCTGCAGAAAAGCTCTGTGAAATGCTCCGGCCTGCCGGCGCCGCCCGACGCCACGACAGGCACCGACGTCGCCCCGGCTATCGCCGCGGTCACGTCGAGATTGAATCCCGCCCTCGTGCCGTCGGCGTCGACGGAGTTGACGACTATCTCGCCGGCGCCGAGGCTTTCGGCTTTCTTCGCCCATTCGACGGCGTCGATGCCGGTGCGTTCGCGGAAGCCGCGCGTCGTGATTTCGAATCCGCTCGGCATCGCGTCGTTCGCCACGGGATCCATCCCGAGGACGATCGCCTGCGAACCGAAAGCCTTTGCGCCGGCGGCGATTATCGACGGATCGCGCACCGCGAGGGAATTCACCGAAACTTTTTCGGCGCCGGCGAGGATGACGCGCTCCATGTCGGCGAGAGACGAAATCCCCCCGCCCACCGCGAAAGGTATGCGCACCGAAGAGGCCACGGCTTTCACCATCCCGATATCGATGGGCCGTCTCTCCGCGGAAGCCGTGATGTCGTAGAACACGAGCTCGTCCGCGCCTCCGTCGGAATACGCCATCGCCATTTCCACGGGATCGCCGAGATCGACGTTGTTCTTGAACTTCACGCCCTTCGTCACGCGGCCGCCCTTGACATCGAGGCACGGTATCACGCGGCGGGCCGAAGTGACGGGCGCAGAAGACCTGTCACCGGCGAAAACGACCTTCTTTCCGGCCGTCCAGTCGCGGAGAAGCGCAAGACCGGCCCTGCCTGATTTCTCGGGATGGAACTGGCACGCGAGCAGATTGCCCCTGCCTACCGCGCTCGAAAACTCCACGCCTGCGTACCTGGTGGTTCCGACAGTGAACCCGGAAAGAGGCGCGTAATACCCGTGGACGAAATAATATTCCTCTCCTCCGTTGACGGCGTTCCACCCCATCTGCGGAATCCTTACGCCATGGCCGGCCCGGAATCTGCGCACTCTGCCAGGCAGTATTCCGAGAGTCGCCGTGCCGCCGTCCTCCTCGCTCTCTTCGAACAGAATCTGCATTCCGAGGCAAATGCCGAGGAACGGCCTGCCGGAAAGCGCCGCGGCGCGCACGGCCTTTTCGAGACCGCGCGAACGCAACGAAGCCATCGCGCTCGCCGCCGCGCCGACGCCCGGGAACACTATGCGGTCCGCCGCGGCTATCTTCACGGGATCGTCCGTCACCTCGGCGTCCGCGCCGATCGCCGAAAACGCGAGCGCCACGCTCGTCAGATTGCCGGCGCCGTAATCCACTATCGCCGTCATGCCTTGAAAGCCTCCATCGTGTTTTTCACCGTCTGCGCCGCGAAAACGTCGAGACCGGTTCCTCTGAGACCGGCGAGAAACTTCGCGGTGTGCACCAGAAACGCCGGCTCGTTCCGGTTGCCGCGCATCGGGACCGGAGCGAGAAAAGGAGAATCGGTCTCTATCAGGATCCTGTCGTCCGGAACGTATTTCGCGGCCTCGCGAACGTTGTCGGCAGACTTGAAAGTGACAATCCCCGAAATCGAAATGTAAAAACCGAGATCGAGAAGAGCGCGGCAGAACGGCAGGCCCCCGGTGAAACAGTGTATCACTCCGCGGGACGGAACTTCGCGGAGAGCCGAAAGCGTGTCGTCGTCGGCCGCGCGCGTATGGATTATGACCGGAAGGGAGTGTTCTTTCGCGAGCGAAAGCTGCTCGATGAAAAGATCCATCTGGCGGGTCTTGGATCCAGGGTCGCAGAAATAGTCGAGCCCCATCTCCCCCGCCGCGCTCAGTCCGGAAAAATCGATCGGCTCGCGCGGAGAGTCTATAGTCTCGCGGTCGTAGCCTGCGGAGGCGAGCACGTTTTCAGGCGCGAGAGATTTCGCTTTCGCCGCGCCTCTGTTCGCCGCGGCGTCTCCGCCGGCCGCCATTATCCTCGTCACGCCGGCGGAGCGGGCGCGGGCGAGCGTCTCGAGGACGGCGCTCTCGTCGTCGTCCTTGAAATGGGCGTGGGAATCGAAAAGTTCGATCACGGGCGGATGTCAGGCCTTGAGGCTCGCCCCCGTCGACGCGTTGCCGACGAGCCTGGAGTAGCGTTCGAGCCAGCCGTCTTTGATGCGGGGCGTCCATTTGCGCGCTTTCTTCGCGCGAGAGGCGATCTCGGCTTTCGAAAGCGCGGCCGATATCTTCCTCGCCGGGATGTCGATCGTTATTTCGTCGCCGTTTTCGAGGAGCGCGATAAGCCCGCCCTCGGCCGCTTCGGGAGAAACATGCCCGACGCACGCTCCGTGGGTGGCGCCGGAGAAGCGCCCGTCCGTGATGAGCGCCACGGATTCGCCGAGCCCCGCTCCGATTATGTACGACGTGGGCGCGAGCATCTCCTGCATGCCGGGGCCGCCCTTGGGCCCTTCATACCTGATGACGACGACATGCCCAGGCTTCACCTTCCCGCCGAGAATGCCGGCGCAGGCTTCCTCCTGCGAATCGAAACATATCGCCCTGCCGGTGAATTTCATCATCGACTCCGCCACCCCGCCCTTCTTGACGACGGCGCCGCGCGAAGCGAGATTGCCCCACAACACCGCGAGGCCGCCGTCCTGCGAATAGGCGTCCTCGACCGTGCGGATCACGTCGCGGTCGAGGATCTTCGCCGCGCGCACGAGAGAGCCGATGCTTTTTCCGGAGACGGTAGGCGCGCCGGGATGGAAAAACGCGGCTTTGGACGCCACGCCTTTCAAGACGGCCATGATGCCGCCCGCCCTGTCGAGATCGCCTATGTGGTAGTGCCCGCTCGGCGCGAGCTTGCATATGTAAGGCGTCGCCGCGGAGATTTCGTTCATCCGCTCGAGCGAGAAATCCACGCCGGCTTCGCGCGCGATCGCGAGCGTGTGCAAAACGGTGTTCGTGGAGCCGCCCATCGCCATATCGAGCGTGAGCGCGTTGTCGAGAGAGTCGCGTGTGACGAGATCGCGCGGAAGCGGCCCTCTTTTTTTCGCCATGGCGACGGCTCTTTTCGCGGCTTCCTTCCAGAGGCGTTCGCGGAGCGGATCGACGGCGAGGACCGTGCCGTTGCCGGGAAGCGCCAGCCCCATCGCCTCGTAAAGGCAGTTCATCGAATTCGCGGTGAACATGCCGGAGCAGCTTCCCGCGCCCGGGCAGCTCGTCTCGGCGATCTTTTCGAGATCCTTCACTGAAATGCGTCCTGCGTTCTGCGCGCCCACGCCCTCGAAGACGGAATTGAGATCGGAATCTCCGCCCTTGACAGGATTTTTCCCCGCGGCCATCGGGCCGCCGGAAGCGAATATCGTCGGAATGTTGACGCGCAGGGCGCCGATCAGCATGCCGGGAACGATCTTGTCGCAGTTCGGTATGCAGATCATCGCGTCGAAACAGTGGGCGCGCGCCACCGTCTCGACGGAGTCGGCTATCAGTTCGCGGCTGGGCAGGGAATATTTCATCCCGCCGTGGGCCATGGCTATGCCGTCGCAGACGGCGATGGTGTTGAACTCCATCGGCACGCCGCCCGCTTCGACGACGGCCTTTTTGACGATTTCTCCGACGCGGTTGAGATGGCAGTGCCCCGGGACGAAACTCTCGTAGCTGTTGCAGATGCCGATGAAAGGCTTTTTCATGTCGGCCCTCTTGAGCCCGCACGCGTAGAGAAGGCTTCTGTGCGGAGCGCGTTCGTTTCCTTTTTTGATCTGGTCGGATATCATCTGCATCTCCTGTGTGCCCGGCATCGGGGAAAAGGCGTCATGCCCTGTAGTTCGGCGCTTCCTTCGTTATCGTTATGTCGTGCGGCCTTGCTTCGCGCAGGCCGGCGGCCGTGACGCGGTAGAATCGCCCGCGCTCCTGCAGCTCCTTGAGGGTCTTCGCGCCGCAGTAGCCGAGCGACGCCCTGAGGCCGCCGCAGAACTGCGTCATGATCCCCTTCACCGGGCCGGAGAACGGAACCATCCCCTCAATGCCCTGCGGCACGAGATCGTCTTCGGCCTCGTGGTCCTGGAAATATCTCGCGCGCGATCCCTTGCC
>JAFWBO010000059.1 GCA_017507065.1 Kiritimatiellia bacterium
GATTATCTCGGGATAGAAATGATCTTCCCAGATATGAAGCCCGTTGCAACGGCCGCAGCTGCCCGCCACGCCCGGCCCTGCTATCTCCGTGAGGCCGTATATGTCGTGGGCGACGATGCCGGCGATATCCTCGATCCGCCTGCGCATCTCGTCCGTCCACGGTTCTGCGCCGAAAACACCGTGTTTGAGTTTCGTGTCGCGGCGGAAATCGACGCCGAGGCGCGTGGCGACGTCGGCAAGATGGAGGAAGTAGCTTGGCGTGCAGGCGATGGCCGTGACGCCGAGATCCTTCATCAGCATTATCTGTTTTTCGGTATTGCCCGCGCCCGTAGGCAGCACGGCGCATCCGAGACGCTCGCCGCCGTAATGGGCTCCGAGGCCGCCGGTGAAAAGCCCATATCCGTATGACACCTGCAAGACGTCGTTCTCGTCGAGCCCGTACATCGCGAGGCATCTTGCCGCCCCGTCCGACCACACGTCGATGTCGTGCATCGTGTTGGGTATGCAGATGGGCTTGCCTGTCGTGCCGGACGAGCAGTGGAAGCGCACGATGTCCTTCATCGGCGCCGCCGTAAGCCCGTACGGATATTCATCGCGCAGATCCGTTTTTTTCATGAACGGGAATTTTGCGAGATCCGCAAGACTCGCCAGATCGCGCGGCTTTACGCCCTTCTCGTCGCAGCGCCGCCTGAAAAGCGCGACATTCTCGTATTCGTACGGTATAAGCCGCTGGAGCTTGGCGAGCTGCATGGCCCTGAGCTCAGGCACCGGCGTGAAATCCGGCTTGGATATCTCGTTCATTTCGCACCTTCCCCTCTGATCGTTTCTATCTTTATTTCCCACTCGACAGGAGCGTTGTGGTCAAATCTGTACTTTGCCATCGGCCCGGGACCGCACGAGGCGCCGCCGAGCCCTGTCTGGCGCGCGTCGAGGTTGAGACATATCTCTTCGCGGCGCTGCAAAGGCGCGTATCTGCGGCGCTCTCCCTCGAGGTGTCTTGCACCGTCGAGGCTTTCCATGTCGTAATGGAGCGCCTGCATGAACATGGGATCGTCGGAAGAGAACCTGACTCCTTCGCCGTAGGAATCGGTGAACTCCACCCATCTAACGCCCGTTTTGCCGCCGTTGTCCTGAGGCCTCGCGTAATCGACATACTGTTCATCTACCGTAGACGAATATATGCCCATGAAACTCCCCGTGCAGCGGTCGATGTAGTTCTCCCACGGTCCGCGCCCGTACCAACGCATGTTCTCGAAACGCGGAGGAAGAAGCATCGAAAGGCCCAGACGCGGCAGATCCGACGGCATGTGCCCGTACGGGACGACCCTGTTTTTCACGTCGACCGATCCGTCGGCGTTGAAAACATACTCGCAATAATGCGTAAAGCCGCACCCTTTCGCGCCGGACACGTCGACAACCGTCTTGACGACGTTGGAAACGATTTCGACCGGTTCGGCGTGATACCTGAGATGCATCAGGCCGCTCCAGCGCCATCCCTTCGCCATGTCGGTGCCGAAGCTCTTGCCGTTCGCCATCCATCGGTCGTTGTCGGTGGCGGCCCTCAGACACGTGAGGCGCGGTCCTCCAGGAATGGAATATGCGGGCGAATGGAAAACGTTCACGCCTTTGACGACGAGCGAGAGGAGCGTCCCCGAGCTGCGGTCGAACACGGCGCTCGTGCGCCCGGCCTCCACGAACAGCCTGCCCTTCTCGACGCTCGAGACGACTTCAGGCCCCGGCGCGGCGGCAGGAGCCTCCGGCGCCTTGCGGCCGTTTTCAACGGCAATCTCCTCGCGCGCGACCACCCAGCCGCGCTTCGCCCATATTTCGTCGCGCTTCGTGGCGAATTCAAAATTGAGGAAATATTCTTTTCCGCCCTTCATGGCCGAAAGCGCCCTGCCTATCGCCGCCACCTCGAACTCTCCTTCGGAAAGCGGCCCGACAGGCGGCACGGCGAACTGCCCTTCCGCCGTCCTGACTCCGTCTTCGAGAAGCGTCCAGCGCCCCGTGTATTCATCCGCGCGCGTGAATCCGAAACGGTTCACGAGAACGAAACGCGAAGGATCGGCGGTCTTTCTGACGAGGAGATTGCGGTGCACGTGGGCGACCTCCATGAGTTTCGGGCTCGTCTTTCTCTCCGCACCGATCACGCCGTTGTTGCAGAAAGGACCGGAGTTGGGCTCTTCGTCGAAGTCGCCGCCGTATGCGAGATAGCGCTCCATCTTGCGCGTCTTGGGATCGAGACGGCCAGTGTATTTCCAGACGCCCTGGTCTACCCAGTCCCAGATGCATCCGCCGGAGAGCGAAGCATGGGAATAGAACACATCCCAATATTCAGCGAAATTGCCCAACGAATTGCCCATGGCGTGGGCATACTCGCACAGGAAAAACGGCTTGCCTGACGACTGGACCGAACCGTGGAAGCCGAGCTCCCTGTGATTGTCGGCCATCTTGTCGGCATCAGGTTGCTTGTCTCCGAGGACTCCTCTCTCTTCGAGCCATTCGACGCTCGGATACATCCGCGAATCCACATCTGCGTCGGCGTTGCCGCGCTCCCAGTGGACAGGCCGCGATGGATCGATGCCCTTCACCGCGGCGATAGCCTTTTTGAAGCAGTCGCCGTGGCCCGTCTCGTTGCCCATCGACCAGAACGTGACGCATGCGTTGTTGCGGTAGAAAACCGCATTTCGTTCGTTGCGCTCGACTATCGAGTGCTCCCACTCCTTGAACCGCCCGAGGCCGTTTTTTCCGTAGCCGGGCTCGTGCCCTTCCACATTTGCCTCGGCCATGACGTAAATGCCGTATCTGTCGCAAAGATCGTACCAGAGGTGATGGTTGGGATAATGCGAAGTTCTAACGGTGTTTATGTTGTACTTCTTCATGAGCTCGATGTCTTCGATCATCACCGAAAGCGGAATCGCCCGGCCGTTCACGGGATCTGTCTCGTGGCGGTTCACGCCCTTGAATTTGACGGGCCTGCCGTTCACGAGCACCGTGTTGCCTTCGATCTTCTGTTCCTTGAAACCGATGCGCTTCATGCGGATGTCGCCGCCGTTCCCCTTGAGGACGAGCGTATAGAGGGCGGGCTTCTCGGCCGACCACAGAGAAACGCCGGCGAGATCGGCGGCGAACACGCCGTCCTTGCCGGCGAGATCGGCGATTTTTTCGCGGCCTGCGCCGTACAGGACCGCCGAAACGGCGTTCGTGGCCTCGACTTCGAGCCTCCACGACGAATAAGACGCGTCGAGAGGCTTCGTGCGCACCGCGAAATCCCATATGCCGTCGCGAGGCATCGACCAGATGGTTACGTCGCGGAATATCCCGGAGTAGCGGAACATGTCCTGGTCTTCGAGATAGCTGCCGTCGCACCAGCGGAACACTTCCACGGAAATCGAATTTTTCCCGCCGAATCTGACGGCTTCCGTCACATCGAATTCGCTGGGGAGTTTCGAATCTTCGGCGTAGCCCACTTCTATGCCGTTTATCCATACGTAATAGGCGCTTCCGACGCCGTCGAACCTGAGAATGATGCGCCTGCCCTTCCAGGAGTCGTCGAGCGTGAACTCTCGGCGGTACGATGAGACGGGATTGTAGTCGGAGCGGCCGGTGAGCCTGTCTCTGATCGAAGGCCATTTGTTCTTGTGCGGATAGGCGACGTTGGTGTAGCCGGGCGTTCCGAAGCCTTTCAGTTCAACGCACGATGGAACTTCGATATCGCTCCACCGGGAGACATCGTAATCCTCCTTCCAGAATCCGGTAGGACGGCGATTGGGGTCGCCCGTCCATTTTATCTTCCATACGCCGTTGAGCGACGCGGCGTATCCGGTGGACGGCTCGAGCGCGCCGGAGAAGGCGTCCGCCTCCGATCCGAGAGGCATCGCGTACGTCCTCGCTGGGAGCCGCCTCTTCGAATTCACGGCCGTGTTCTCCCAGTCGTGCGCGGCTTCGAGCGAAACAGGAACGAGAGTGGCGAGCGCAAACGCCGCGATGGCAAGAATCCGTTTCATCAATAATTCCTTTCGTGAGTGAGAGCGCGGCCCATCATTGCCGACACTGCGTCGTTGACATCGTAGTTTTCATAGCAAAGGGCGTAGACGAGATTGCATATGGGCATGTCCACGCCGAGTTCGGCCGCGAGATCGTGTATAACCTTCGAGTTCCACACTCCTTCGGCCACCATCTGCATCGAGGAGAGGATATCGGCTATCTTCTCCCCCTTTCCGAGGTGTTCCCCGACATAGTGGTTGCGCGAATGGACGCTCGTGCACGTGACGATCAGATCGCCTATGCCTGCGAGCCCGGCAAGGGTTTCCGGCCTTCCGCCGTACGCGGTGACGAATCTCGTCATTTCCGCAAGAGAGCGCGTTATCAGCGCGGCGCGGGTGTTGTCGCCGAACCCCATGCCGTCGGAGCATCCCACGGCTATCGCTATCACGTTCTTGACGGCGCCGCCTATCTGTATGCCCACGACATCGTCGGACGTGTACACCCTGAAGCGCGGCCCCGCCCATATTTCCTGCACGCGCTTTGCGCGGGCGGGGTCGGACGACGCGGAAACGATCGCGGTGGGGACCCCGCGCGCGACTTCTTCCGCATGCGAAGGCCCCGCGAGAACGACAACGCCGTCTACGCCGAGGACGTCCGCCGCGATGTCGGTCATGGTCCGGCGCGTCTTCTCGCAAAGCCCTTTGGTGAGGGAGACTACGAGGTGCGCAGGGGTGATCAAGCCTTTGAAACGCGCGAGAACCGACTCGAAATATTTGCTCGGCGGGGCAAGCACTACGACCTCGGCGCCTTCTACGGCTTCAGCGGGATCCGACGACAGCGCTATCGAAGACGGGATCTCGACACCGGGCAGATACTTCGAGTTTTCGCGCGTGCGCCGCATCTGTTCAATGTAGTCCGGAAACGCCCCCCATATCGTGACATCGTGTCCGTATCCCGCGAGAAGAACGGCGTTGGCCGTTCCCCATCCACCGTCTCCTATCACTGCAATTTTCATATCGTCTCCCCTGGTAAAGTCTAACTTCCGCCGGAAACCGGCCTGCGTCCCGTCAATAAATGGTCTTCCCGTAGACAAGGAATTTTCTGAGCCTGAGCGGCCGCGGCGCATCGCCGCCAGGCAGAAATATCTTCACATACTTGGCAAGCTTCCTGTCGTCTCCGAGATCGATGCGAAACACCCCTCCCGCGTTCTCGAAAGATCTGGGCTCGTCCCATTCTTTCCCGTCCGGCGAAAAAGCGGCCTTCGCCCCGGCGAGTTCGCCCTCGGCCCTCAAACCTGCGATTTCCACATCGCCAGGCAGTTCGGCCACGGCCCACGGCGACTTTTCGGCCTTCGTCTCGAGGAGAAACTTCCGTTCCGGGGCTACGGACGAAAGATCGCACACCCGCGAGCGGTCTTCAGGCGCGTCGCCCTTGCCGCTCGAAGAGACCGACAGATACGCATCGCCCACGAAAGCGGCGCCGAAATCACGGCGGGGCGCCGCATCGAACGACTTCGGCGGATCGAGTTCGTCCCTCAAACGGGCCATCATCCTGAACTGGGGAGCGCCGTCGAGAGCGCCCGATTTGCGGTAGAGCCTGCGCCAATCTATCTTCGAATCGTCTCCGCCGGCGTATCTGGCCACGAGCGCTATGAACTGTCCGCGCCTCGCTTCGTCTTTGGCGAACTCGGAAAACGCGACGGAGAAAATCTGCGGGAGATAGGCTGGAGAATTCTCGTTGGCGTCAAGCGCGGCAACGACGATCTTCATCTTGAGATCCTTGTCGGCGCCAAAGCGTTTGAGCGCTCTGCCGAGCGCATCCTTGCGGAAGTTCATCTCTTCGGCGATCCACGATGCGGGCTGCGGCAGCGCCTTGAACGCGCGGGCGGTCTCCATGGCCAGTTCCGCGCGCCCGACCTTGAGAGATTCAAGCGCATCGAGAGCCTCGTGGACGAAATTCCATGTGAGAAGACGGCCCTCCGGCGCCCCGGCGTACAGTTCCGCGAGATACGCCTTCCATTCTTCGGCCGACGCCCCGCGCTTCTTGAGACTGTCGGTGTAGGCCCGCCAGGCCGGAATGTTGTAAGGGCATCTCAGCGCGGCTTTCCTGGCGAGATCGCCGGCATGCCCGCGCGGCCCGTTCTTTTTCGCTTCATGCTCGGACGCGAACCTGAGAAGTTCCGACTCGTCGTGCGCCGCCCTGTCGGCAAACGCCCTGTCGACCGACGCTATCGCCTGGAAACCTTTGCCCCAGAAGACGAAAACGCCTTGCGTATAAGGACGCACTCCGGCATAGATGCGCCATGGCTGGCCGCCGCGCTTGAGAAGCCAGCAGCAATGGCCCGGCTGCCCGGCCCTCTCGGCCATCAGACCGTGGGCGTTGCAGAGCAAAGCCGCATACATCGCCTGCTCGGTGCATACGCCGCCGACGCGCGAACGGATATACTGGCGCGGCCATTCCGAAGCCGTCCACGGTTTCATGCATTCGTCGTTGCGGGCCCACTTGCTCACGGCAAAGCAGTTTTTGAAACGGTACGGGACGCCGAACATTATATTGCGCGTGTAGCGGTTGAGGAAACGCCGCGTGTTGAGATAGAGCGTGTCTCCCGGATCGCGAGCATAACGCACGACGAAACGCCAATCGCTGCATTCGTGCGACTGTGCATCCTTGTGAAAGCGGCCCCAGACGCCAATCCGCCTGAAAGCCGCGAAATGGCGTATCTGCAGCGTCATATTGAAATCCTTGCCGCCGCGAGCGTTGACGGCCACGGCAACAGCCACCTTTCTGCCCATGCCGGTCCGGGTCCACTGGTCTTTTCCGTCGTTCAGAAATATCGTCATGAGAACTTCGAGCGCGACGGGGGCGTCGAAGACGGGCCCGGAAAGAAGAAAATCTTCGAGCACGTCGTCGTCTTTCCAGATGCGTGCAAAAAGAGCCGCGCCGTCTTTCATGCCGAGAACGGAATCGACCGCGTCCTCGCCGCACAGCTCCACGAGGCGCGCGCGCAAGATGGCTCTGCGCGTCTGCGAGCCCTTCTTGAAATCCTCGGGGCGGAAAACCGCGGGAATCTCCGATGCCGCTTTTGCGAGAAGTTTCGCCGCCGATCCCTTCGACTCGAGACCTGAAGGCTCGAGCATCTTCACGTCGAGATTGACGACCCCGTCGCCGAACTCGCCGAGCCCTCGCAGAGGATCTCTCTCCGGCATCGGCAAGTCGACGCCTTCGGCTTTGAGATAGTGCCAGGCCGCCCATCCCCAGAACGTCGACGGCCCTTTGTCGTAGGCGGCCTTCAGTGCCTTGATGCGGCGCGCGCGCGCTTTTTTGGCCGTGCGGAAAAGGCCGAACTCCGCCATGTCGACGCTCTGGCGCTCTTCGACGTTTCTGCCGTCGTGCGGACGGGCCTTGAGCGATGCGATGAACGCTTCGCCCTCTTTCCATTTGCCGTCGCGTCCGAGGAAACTCGCTTTGCGCACGTCTTCCATGCCGTCCTTCGGATGGGACAGCGAGATTTTCACGTCGCGTGCGAAAGAAACGGCCGGCGACGACACGGCGAGCGCCACAAAAAGCGCTCTCGTCGCGCCGACAAAGCCTGCAATTTTCTTTTTCATTTCAAAAGCTCCGGAATTACGGCGTCAAACGAATCCGCAACCACCGCTCCCGGGCACTTGCCCGCCGCGGCGACAGCGCGTTTGTCTCCTGCTTTGGCGACAACGACCACCTTGCCTCCGCGCTCCGCGAAACGGACGACCGCCGGCGTGATTTCATCCGGATTGCACGAGGCGAAGACGATGGCATCAACATGGGCGAGCGCGTTCGGGTCGACGGAAGAGCCGCTCCTTGTGAAAAAACGGCTGTCGACGATCAGATCGTCGAGGTAGAACCCGGCCGCCTCCTTCGTCCTCCCGGTCTTGAACAAAACGTTTATCGATCCACGGCGCTTTTCGCGGTCGGTGACGGTGGGTCTCACTCCGGTGAGATACTCCAGGATGCCGAGAACGATGTCTCTGTTGGATTCGTTTTTCTCTGGATGCGGGCAGGAAAGGAAAATCTTGCCCTTCCCGACGCGGCCGCCGACGAACGCGGCCTTTCCGTACATTTCTTTGACGGGTTTCGACGAACACGTGTTGACGAGCCTTCCGTCGTATCTGCCGAACACCTTCACATCGGAATCTTCGACGGGATCTCCGGGCACGAGAACCGGCCCGCCCCAGTAGATCATATTGCGGAGCATGTTTCCGGGGAAAATTTCGTGGCCTTCATCGGTAAGGCGCACGACGACCGGCCCCCAGCCGCGGTAATGCTCGGGCACGTCGTTCCTGAACGGACAAAGGCCGATCCGCGGCCTGTCCCTGCTTGTACGCTGCGTCGCGAGAAACGCCCCGGCGCATATTCCGTAATACGCGCCTCCTCCCCTCACGAAATCGGCTATGGCCGCAGCGCCCTTTTCGCCGAGCGTCTTGTACTGCGTGGTCGATCCGCCCCCGGGCTGAAGGAGAAGATCGAACTTCGACAGCTCGCCTTTGCGGAAATCCGCGGCGTCGAGAAACGTCACGTCGTACTCCGGCGAAAACCTGAGGATCGACGTCACAGTGTAATTAGCGCCGCCTGCATCGGTGTATACGGCGACCTTCACTGGCTTCTCCACCTTGGCCGGCGGCGCGGGCACGTCCCTCGGAGGCTCCTTTGCGAATTCACGCAGTT
Organism: Kiritimatiellia bacterium; assembly: GCA_017507065.1. GTDB lineage: Bacteria > Verrucomicrobiota > Kiritimatiellia > RFP12 > UBA1067 > UBA1067. The sequence goes on from JAFWBO010000059.1 coordinate 8,689, forward strand.
TCTCGAGCGCTTCCGCTCCGTTCCCGGCCTTCTCGACCTCGACTTTGCCTTTCCTGACGGCTCTCGCTTCGAGCGATGCGCCCCATGCGATTATCTTTCCGCCGCGCCCGGAAAACGCTTTCGCCCTTGGGATGTTCTCAGAGGCGAAAAGGCCTTTGTCCGCGTTCGCGCCGTTCTTTGCCGAGTCGGGCGAAAGGACGGCGTCGAGGCCGTGCAAAGCGCCGTCGGCTATTTCTTTCGCATTGACCGGAACGATGTCGAATTCGCCAGACGCCACCGTGTCGGCGATAAATTTCGCCGTGTCCACGCCGAAAGAATTGTCGCAGACGAAACCGACGGCAAGCTGGCCTCGCTTTCTTTGCGGGCATTCCCAGCCGATTTCGCGCCCAGTCACGTACGAAAGAGCCTTCTTCAGCACGATGTGGTCGTCGACATCGACCTCCGGATGCACGGCCGTGGCGAAGAACCTGCCTTTCCCGTACGTGCCCGCGAACGCGGCAGGCTTCCCCGTGAAAGGAGGCCGCTTCGAGGAAGACTCGGAATTGATGTCGCTGGCGTAAGTCGCCACCACGGCGACATCGGCTCCGCCGGTCTCGGCGTCATCGGCTTTCACGGGGACGGGGCCTCCGGAATAGCGAATGCGGCGCGAACCAGGCTTGATGCCCGCGATGGATCTGGCCTTGCCGTTGAATTCGACGAGTATGTCGGCGTGCCCGCCCGCCGGCCCGAACTTCCACGGCAGGATGCCGAGCATGTTCGGATGGCCCTTCGTAGGCTGCATGAGCATGCAGCATCCGGCGCAAGTGCCGACGTATCCTCCGCCCCGCGCAATAAACTCTTTAAGCCTGCGGCGCCCCTCCTCGCCGAGCATGGATGCCTCTTTCACCGAGCTGCCGCCGGGCATGATGAAAAGGTCGGCCCTGTCGAGAGCGCCGGAGCGCACCGACTCGCCGTCGACCGGCATGGGCTCGAGCTGCGGCGACATCGCGGCGATCTCAAGCCAGCGGAACGCGCCGATGTTTCGCGCTCCGGCGTCGACGAAAACGGCGGCCACGAGAGGCCTGTCGTCGCATTGCCGCGACGGAGTGGCGCATCCGAAAAGGACGGCCGCCATGGCGATCGCCGTTGAAGAAACCGCGGAAAAACCAAATCTCGTCATATGTTTCATATCAGTGGTTGTCATTCCCGTCCATCCGTTTTCACCGGTTCAGAAGTTCTTTCACGTAGTTCGGCAGCGCAAACGCGCCCCTGTGGAGATCCGTATTGTAGTATCTGGTTTTGATGCCGAGACGGTTCCATCTCTTCTCGTCGAGATTTTCGATGGGATGGTAGCGTTTCGACGCGAATCCGAAAAGCCAATGCCCTGACGGGTAGCTTGGTATATGGCACTGGTACACCGTGGAAACCGGGAACTCGACGGCGATGTGCCTGTGGGCGTCGCGCACCGAACGCTGGTGGGCGGCGTAGAACGGAGATTCGTGCTGGTTTATGAGGATGCCGTCGTCGCGCAGCGCCTTGAAGCACGTGCCGTAGAACTCGCGCGTGAAAAGGCCTTCGGCCGGGCCGTACGGATCGGACGAATCGATAATGATGAGATCGTATTCCGCCTTCTTGCCGCGGACGTACCGCAAGCCTTCCTCGAACCATACCGCCACCCTGCGGTCTTTGAGCTTCGACGAGGTGAACGGCAGGAACTTCTTCGAGAGAAGAACCACGTCCTTGTCGACTTCGACGAGATCTATGGATTCGATCGTCCTGTACTTCACGAGCTCGCGCACGGTCCCGCCGTCTCCGCCGCCTATGACGAGAACGTTCTTTATGCCGGGGTTCACCGCCATCGGCACGTGCGTTATCATCTCGTGGTAGATGAACTCGTCTTTTTCCGTTATCATGAGCCCGCCGTCGAGAACGAGAACGCGCCCGTATGCGGGAGTGTCGAGAATGTCGATCTGCTGGACAGCGCTTTTCTTTGAAGCAACCTGCGACGTAGCCTTCATGGAGAAGCGCACGTCGCCCGTATGTTCGTCGGTATACCACAGTTCCATCGCGTTTCACCCCACAACCTGGATATAGTCGAGATTCATGTCTTCCGTGCCCGTCATGAAGCAGCCCTTCTCCTTCGCATAGAGGATATGCTGCAATATGTCGTCGGTTATCTTCTCGCCCGGGGCCACGATCGGGATGCCGGGCGGATAGCTCATCACGAATTCGCCCGCGACGAGCCCCGTCGATTCGCGCAGGCTCACGCGGCGCTTTTTGGCGTAGAACGCATCCTGCGGGGCCATGGCGATGACGGGATCGATATACTCGTGGTCGAAAAGCCCCGCCGCCGAACGTTCGTGCAGGCGCTTTATCTCTGCAAGGGCAGATATGAGCCTTTCCACGTCCATCATCCTGTCGCCGGCGGAAAGGATCGCAAGCAGGTTGCCGATGTCGCCGAACTCTATCTGTATGCCGTAGTCGTCGCGCAGATAATCGTACACTTCGATGCCGGCAAGCCCGATGTTGCGCGTGTGGACGGAAAGCTTCGTGCGGTCGAAAGCGAAGACCGTGTCGCCGTTGACGAGCTCCGGCCCGAACGCGTAATACCCGCCGAGAGCATTCACCTCCTCGCGCGCGTAGTCGGCGAACTCCATCGTCTTCTGGTACATCGCTCTGCCCTTGAAGTAAAGCGTGCGCCTGGCTATGTCGAGCGACGAGAGCAGAAGATACGACGCCGATGTCGACTGCGTCAGGGTTATCACCTGCCTGACATAGTCGGGATTGACCGGCTTTCTCGTGAGAATGATGGAACTTTGGGTCAAAGAGCCGCCCGTCTTGTGTATTGACGCCGCCGCCATGTCGGCGCCCGCGGCCATCGCAGCGACGGGGAGATCTTCGTGGAAATAGAAATGCGTGCCGTGGGCTTCGTCCGCGAGAAGAAGCACCCCCGCCTCGTGGGCGAGACGCGCTATCTCGACGATGTTGGAACAGATGCC
>JAFWBO010000060.1 GCA_017507065.1 Kiritimatiellia bacterium
CTGCGCGGAGCCGTGGCGAGAACCGGGCGTCCCAAGAGACAGTCGGGGCTCGGCGGGAGCGAGCGGCGAGAGAACGTGAAAGGCTCGTTCGCGGTGCTTCGGCCCGGGTTCGTGCGCGGCAGGACTTTGCTCGTCGTCGACGACGTAATGACGACGGGCTCGACCCTCTCCGAGTGTGCGAGGGCGCTGAAAGAAGCGGGCGCGGCGAAGGTGTTCGCCCTTACGCTCGCAAGAACGGTAAAATGAGGAGACGTAAAAAATGATAGAAAGCGTGGCGGCCCATCTCGATGCGGTGGCGGCGATGCCGGCCGTATGGAAGATAATGCTTGTTTTCGTGTTCATGGCGGTGGAGTCGAGTTTCATTCCGTTTCCGAGCGAGGTGGTGATGATACCGGCTGCGTTCATGTGCGCGCGCGGCGAGATGGGGGCGGGGCCCGCGGCGTCGCTTTCCGCCGTCCTCGCCGCCGGCGTTCTCGGTTCGCTCGCCGGAGCGTACGTCAATTATTATCTCGCTCTCCGCCTCGGCAAACCGTTTCTCGAAAAGTACGGCCGCTATTTCTTTCTCGACAAAGACCAGCTCGAGCGGGCGTGCGAAGTTTTCAACCGTTACGGCTCGGCGACCACGTTCGTGTGCCGGCTTGTCCCGGTGATACGCCAGCTCATATCGATACCGGCGGGGATAGCGAAGATGCCGCTTGTGCCGTTCACCGTGTTCACGGCGCTCGGCGCGTTCGCGTGGTCGGCAGTGCTCGCGGCGGCGGGATATGCGATAGGACGCACGGTGGCAGGCGACGATTATGTCGCAGTGGTGTCGAAGGGCGCAGCCCTCGCCAGAGAACATCTTCCGCTCGCGATAGGTCTGGCGGCGGCCGCGGTCGCGGCGCATCTGGCTTTTTCAAGGGCGCTCCGCGGAAAGCGGCGCGGCAACGGGAAAGGACGCGGTTCGGAAGATCGATGCGCCTAAAATGCGGCGCATGCGGAATTATGGTATAATACGCATATATGACAGCAGAAGAACAATCAAAAGTTTTGGCGGCGGCTCTCGAGAGCTGCAAGGCGGCGGACATCAAGGTCTACGACGCGCGCGGCAAGCATGCGCTCGCGGATTTTTTCGTTGTCGCGACAGGCGCGGCGGCTCCGCATCTGAAGGCTCTCGTCGCCGCGGCCCAGAAAGAGATGAAGGCAGCCGGCGTAAATTCCGTCAGGACGTCGGGAGACCCGGAGAGCGGATGGATCGTCGTCGATTACGTCGACGTGGTGCTTCACGTGTTCTCGGCGGAAGCCAGGGCGTACTACGCGCTGGAACGTCTCTGGAATGTTTAAGCGCCTTTCCATATCGAGCTGGAAATTCTTCCTCGCCGGCGACGGCATGAGCGTCAGGACCGGGAGATATTTCGTCGAGTCGGCCATCGTCGGCGCGATAACCGGACTTGTCGTGGTGGCGTTCAGATGGATGATCGATTTCACGTCGAAAGTCGTGATGGAAGGGCTGTGCCGCCACGAAGCGTTGAGTTCTCTTCCGGACGGCGCGGCGATCGGGCGAATGTTTTCGCGCGAGGCGCTGCTCGATCCTCGCAGATGGCTCCTCGTGGTGCTGCCGGCCGTCGGCGCGGTTCTCGGCTATCTTCTCATACGCAGGTTCTCGCGGCTTGAAATGGCCAGAGGCACCGACAGCGCGATAAAGGCATACCACCACGAGGACGGATATGTAACCGCCGCCGTGATACCGGTGAAGTCCGTGGCGTCGGTTCTCACGGTAGGTTTCGGCGGATCGGCCGGATACGAAGGCCCGGTGACGCTTATCGGCGCCGCCTGCGGCAGCGCGTTCGCCCGCATGATGAACCTGACTGTCAGGGCCAGGCGCATTCTCATGGCCGCGGGGCTCGCCGCAGGCATATCCGCGCTTTTCCAGGCGCCTCTCGCGGGAGCCATTTTCGGCTTCGAGATTTTCTATTCGTCGAGCGACATCGAATACGAAACCGTGCTGCCGAGTTTCATAGCTTCCGCCGTCAGCTACAGCGTGTTCGCATGTTTCTACGGATGGGCTCCTCTTTTCGCGATGCCGCAGGTCGGGTTCGAGAATTCGCTCCGTCTCGCTCCGTATTTCGTCCTTGCGATAGCGGTGGTTTTCGGCGTGCGCTTCTACATAAGCTTCTACCGTGCCGTCGAGAAGAGATTCGGCGATTCCTCTCTGCCGGGCTGGATGCGCGTAGCTCTGGGCGGGCTTGTCACGGGCGCGATAGGTTTCGTGTTTCCCGACGTTCTCGGGACGGGCTACAGGATAATACAGGTTTCGTTCACCGCGGGCGCGAGCAATCTTTTCGAGCATTACGGTTCTCTCACCATAGCAGGGTTCGTGTGCTTTTTCTTCGTCAAGGCGATAGCCACGGCCTTTACGGTCGGCTCCGGCGGCAGCGGCGGCGTTTTCGCTCCGGTGATCGTATGCGGGGGAACTCTCGGCGCGGCCGTCGGGCTTTTCTTCGCGAAGATACTCCCCGCATCGGTCGGCATACATCCGGCGGCGTTCGCGCTCGTAGGCATGGCCGGTTTTCTTGCGAGCGCGGTGCGCATCCCGCTCACGGCGATCGTGATGGTGGCCGAGATATCGGGCAACCATGCGCTGCTGCTGCCTGCGATGTGGGTGTGCTGCATAAGTTTCTGGCTCAACAACGGCTGGTCTCTCTACAGGAGCCAGGTGCATTCGAGGGAGTCTTCGCCGGCCCATGCGTGAAGTGCTGTCCATTGTCGGCCTCGTCGTGGCGGCGCTCGCGTCGCTTGCTCTCGCCTCGTTCTGCGCAGGGCTCGAGACGGCGTTTTTTTCGGTGAGCCGCGGCAGGGTGCTCCATCTCGCCCGCGAGGGCAGCCGCGCGGGCGCGATAGTGCACCAGGCCTTCTCCGACATGTCGTCTACTCTCACCTCTCTTCTCGTGGGAAACAATCTCGCCGCAGTCGTGTTTTCGTCTGCGTCGGCCGCGCTTTCGGAGCGGACGTTTCCGGGAAATGCCGCGGCCCAGGCGGCGTGGAGCGTCGTCGCGGCGTTCGCCGTTCTGTATCTGAGCGAGTTCCTTCCGAAACTTTTCTGCTCTATGCGGCCGCTCAGGCGCATCATCTCGCTCGCGAGAGCGTACCGGGTGTTTTCCGTGGCTGTCGCGCCTCTTACGGCGGCCGGCGTGTTTCTCACCGGTCTTTTCGACCGTGGCGGCGAGCCCCGATACAAGGTGACGGCAAACGATCTGCTCGGCATTCTGAAAGACCGCAAAGACGGCGTGAAGCTCTCCGATTTCGAAAGCGCGCTCGTCTCCCGCATACTCGTTTTGAGGAAAAAAGGTTCTCGTATCACGCCCGAAGCTCTCCTCGCCGCGCTTGACGAGGATTACGAAGGGTGACGAAAGGATCACGAAAGAAATGGCGACGATAGAAGAAGTGAGAAAGCTCGCGGCGGAACGGCATGCGGTGATTCTCGCCCACAACTACCAGCGAAGCGAAGTGCAGGATGCGGCAGACTACACGGGCGATTCCCTCGAACTCGCGCGGCGTGCCGCCGAAACCGATGCCGAGACGATTCTTTTCTGCGGCGTGTATTTCATGGCCGAGACCGCCGCGATACTCAATCCCGGCAGGACGGTGCTCATTCCCGATCCGTCCGCCGGATGTCCGATGGCCGACATGGTCACGGCGGACGACGTGCGCCGTCTCAAGGCTGCGCATCCAGGCGCGATTGCCGTGTGCTACGTGAACTCCACGGCCGAGGTGAAGGCCGAATGCGACATCTGCGTCACGAGCGGCAACGCCGAGCGCGTGATGGCGTCTCTTTCGAAAGGCCGCGAGAAGATTTTCGTGCCCGACAGGCATCTCGGCTCGCATATAGCCGACCGTCTCGGCGAAAAATACATACTCTGGCCTGGCTACTGCCCCACGCACGCCATGCTCACTGCAGACAAGATCGCCAGAGCGAGGCGCGAGCATCCGCTCGCTCCCGTCCTCGTGCATCCAGAATGTTCCGCCGAGACGCGCCTTGCCGCGGACGAGCGGCTTTCCACCGGCGGCATGTGCGCGTACGCGCGCAACAGCACGGCCTCGGACATCGTGGTGGGCACCGAAACAGGCATCCTCCACAGACTTATGGCCGAGAATCCCGGCAAGCGATTCTGGTGCGTCGATGAAAGATGCGTTTGCCCCAACATGAAGAAGACGACTCTCGAGAACATGAAATCTGCGCTCGAAACGATGTCTCCCAAAGTTACCGTCGATCCTGTCGTCGCCGCCAGAGCGCGCCGAGCGATAGAGGCGATGCTCGCCGTGAAATAGCCATGTTTGCTTCTTTGATAGCGGCGGCTGCGATTGCAGGCTCGATTCAGCTCGGCGGCGTGAGCGGGAGATCGCTCGTCGCCGTCTCTTCGTTCGATGCGAACAACGTGCGCCTCGGCGACCCGATGGCGCTCAGCATCGATTTCTCCGGCGATGCCGATTTCACCGATCTCCACCCGCCGAAAATCGCCAAGACGGTCGATCCGCGCGTGTGGAAGATCGACGAGGCGAGCGCTAAGACCGATACACGCGAAGGAGGGCGCGTCATCACCTACCGCGTGCGGCCGGTGAAGGAAGGGGTGCATTTTTTCCCAGATATCGCGTTTTCGTATTCTTCGCCGACGGGATCGTACGATCTCGTGGCGGTGGCGCGCGGAATGCCTGTGCACGTCAAGGCCGCTTCGCAGGCGGCGCTCGCGTTTTCGGGAGATGCAGCCGAGTCGCTCCCCATGCCGGACGGCATCACGCTTGATCCCGGGTGCGCACTCGACGACGATGCGCTTTTCCGCTGGAAGAAGGCGTGCAGATCGCTCGACGCGTCCCTTTTCGAAGAGTTCGGTTTCCCGGCAGGAAGAATGAACGAGGCCGCACTCAGGACCGTGGCCGGCGAATGGGCCAGAGCGCTTTCGATATATTCTTCGCTTGAATGGCGTACTGGCCAGACGCCGTCCATCGAGCGAGGAATCGCAGCCGCGCTTTCGCGCAAGGCCGGAGAACGCGCCGAGCTGCCGTCGTGGAGACAGGCTCTGCGCATGGTTCTTCGCCATTCATGGAAGGGCAGGCTCGCGGCTGTGCTCTCTGCGATCGCGGCGCTCACGGCGTTTTTCTGGCTCACCGGCAGAATCGCCCGCGCGGCGGCGTTGTTTGCGCTCGCGGCGGCCGTTCCGTTCGCATCCGCATTCGCAGACGATCCGTTCTCCAGAATGGAAAAAATGATGGAGGAGCACCGCCGGCAGATGGATGCGCTCATGAATTCGAATATGATGACGATGTTGCCGGGCGAACTGCCGGATGACGACATTTCCGTGAAAGCCTCGCTTGCTGTCGTTCCCGAAGGCGAGATCGAGACAGGCGCGGAATTCGCCTTCGAGGTGTCGCTTGAGGTGCCGGAGAAAGTCGCGGTGGAAAATCTGCGTTTTTCGGTGTCGGAGAATTTCGGGCTTTCTTTCCCGAAGGGGGTGCAAGTTCTCGCGGACGGCGGCAGGACGTCGTCGTCGAATGTCGTAAAGCGTTTTTCGATACCGGCGAGATACGACGTGCCGTTCAGGGGAAGCGTGTCCTTTTCCGTTTCAGGCATGGCGAGCGTGACGAGAAAGATAGAGCGCAGAGGCATGGTGTCGTCGTTTTCGAGCTCGCGCGGTTTTTCCGTGGACACGCCACCCGTCGAAATATCGGTGAAACCGCTTCCAGGCGAGAACCGCCCAGAAGGGTTCGCGGGGATAGTCGGAACGGGTTTCAGATATACGGAAAAGCCGGACGCCGTCGCAGTGTCGACGAATGACGTTGTGAAAACGGTGTGCACTCTCGAGTATGATAGCGGATATGTGCCGGAAGGGGTGTTCGACCGGGAGACGGAAAGAAAGAAAGGCGCCGTATCGTGGGTAAGCTATTTTGTCGCCGACGGCGCACGTGAGATTCCGCCTGGAAGCGTCGCTGTCTACGATGCCGGCAAACACGCATACGAGGTGCTCCGCGCGCGGCCGCATGCGCTTTCGTACGTTCCAGATTCCTCTGAGAACGCTCCTTCGTCAGTGGCTGTCGATTCTGCCGTGCCGGCAGAATCAGGGGGGACGGCAGATCTCAGGCTGGCGCCGTTCTCGTCTTCGCCTGTCGTGAAAACGGTGCCGGCATCTTCGCTCAAAGGCGTATCTCCTCTTGAGGAAAGCGGCGTATGGGCGAGGGTGGAACTCGGCGATGCGGCAGGATGGGTAGAAAAGGAGCGGCTCGAATGAAGAAAAGGATATTTCTTTCTCCACCGTATGTCGGCGCCGCGGAGCGCAAGGCCGTCATGCGCGCTTTCGATTCGGGATATGTGGCTCCGTGCGGCCCGATGGTCGATCTTTTCGAGCGGCGCCTCGCTTCACTCGCCGGAGTTTCTTCGGCCGTGGCGCTTTCGAGCGGCACGGGAGCCATCGATCTTCTCATGGAAGAGTTCGGCGTCGGGAAAGGATGGACCGTTATCGCTCCGTCGCTCACTTTCATCGCGACTGTCGCGCCGGCCGTCCATCGTGGCGCGCGCATTGCGTTCATCGACAGCGGCCGCGATCTCTCGGCCGATCCTGGGCTGCTCGAGAAAGCCTTAAAGACGGTCAAAGGCAGGAAGCTCGTCATGGGCGTCGATCTCTACGGGCGGTGCTGCGACTACGGGGCGTTCGAGGAGCTTGCTGAAAAGTACGGCGCGCGTTTGGTGATGGATAGCGCAGAGGCCGTGGGAGCGAGACGCGGAAGTCGCGCGGCCGGCGCGGCCGGCGCGGCCGGCGTATATTCTTTCAACGGCAACAAGATAATAACGACATCCGGCGGAGGCGCGATCGTCACCGACGATAAGGCGCTCGCCGACCGCGCGCGCGAGCGCAGCCGACAGAGCCGCGAGAGAGTGGCGTGGTACGAGCACAAGGAGGCCGGCTGGAACTACAGGATGAGCAACATCCTCGCGGCAGTGGGGCTCGCGCAGCTTTCGCGGCTCGATTCGATTCTTGAAAAGCGCAGGCGCATA
>JAFWBO010000061.1 GCA_017507065.1 Kiritimatiellia bacterium
ATTCAGGTGTCGCGCAGTTCTGACACTGCGCTGTTCAGAAGCGGCGCGGTTTCCAATGGCGAAACCTGCAAGATGAAGGCGACAGGCAGCCCGTTTTGAGGCGCATCCCCCGGATTATCATGAGGACGAGATGCGTCCGGCCCGCATCGCCAATGGCTCAAAACGCCTTTTCGCAAAATCAAAGCGGCGAACTCGGGATGAAGGCGACAGGCAGCCCGTTTTGAGGCGCATCCCCGGATTATCATGAGGACGAGATGCGTCCGGCCCGCATCGCAATTGGCTGAAAACGCCTTTTCGCAAAATCAAAGCGTCGAACTCGGGAGATGCAGTTTCCTGATGCGGAACGTTTTTTGCGATATACATAATTTTCAAAATATGCTAAAATATGCCGTGATGTTGCTGGCAATTTGCCAGGGTTGACATAAAACCGGCGCAAAAATGTCGGCACGACAAGAAACGAGGTGATATTATGGAGATGGGAAGACGCGATTTTCTTTCGTTCATCATGATGGCCGGCGCCACGGCGGCGGCGAACAACAGAGTCCTCGCGGCCGTGACCGGCCAGTCGCATGCGGGGTCGATGGCGATGTTCGCGGCGCCGCCGTTGCGCGAGCTCAGGGTGGCGTTTGTCGGGCTGGGCAAGCGCGGCCCGGGAGCGGTGCACCGTTTCTCGGCGTTCCCCGGCGTGAAAATAACCCACCTTTGCGATCTTTACAAAAACCGTGCCGAACGGCAGAATGCATGGCTTGTCAAGAACAAAAGGCCTGCGGCGAAGATTCACTTCGGCGCCGAGGGCTGGAAGCAGATGCTCGAGGCCGACGATATCGATCTTGTCTACAATGTCACTCCGTGGTATCTCCACACGCCGATCGCCGTCGCCGCGATGAAACACGGCAAACACGTGGCCGTCGAAGTGCCCGCGGCGCTTACGATCGAAGAGTGCTGGCAGCTCGTCGACACGAGCGAAGAAACCGGACGGCACTGCATGATGCTCGAAAACTGCTGCTACGGCGAGGTCGAGATGCTTGCGCTGAGAATGGCCCGCGAGGGAATGTTCGGCGAAATCGTGCACGGCGAGGGCGCATACATACACGATCTGCGCGCCGAGAATTACGCCGATCTGAACAAAGGCGGCTACTACGATTACTGGCGCCTCAAACACAATACGGCCCACACCGGTAACCCGTACCCCACCCACGGGCTCGGGCCGATCTGCCAGGTGATGGACATCAACCGCGGCGACGTGATGGAATATCTCGTTTCGGTGAGCTCGCGCCAGGCGGGGATGTCGGAATATGCCGCCGCAAAGTTCCCCGGCTCGTGGAAAGCGAAACTCGCCCCCGCGCTCGGCGACATGAACACGACGGTGATCGGCACGGCGAAGGGCAGGAGCATCATGATCCAGCACGACGTCACGTCTCCGCGCCCCTACAGCCGCATCAATCTCATCAGCGGCACGCGCGGCATACTTGCGGACTATCCGCTCCGCATGGCGTTCGATCCCGGCCGTCGCGGAGGGCACTCGCACTGGCTCAACGACAAGGAACTTAAAAAGATCGCCGCCGAAAAGCGCCATCCGCTCTGGAAAAGCGCAGGCGAAATCGCCAAAAAGATCGGCGGCCACGGCGGTATGGATTTTCTTATGGATCTCAGGCTATGCTACTGCCTTCAGAACGGGCTCGCCCTCGATCAGAACGTCTACGACGCCGCGGCATGGAGCTCGCTTTGCGAACTCACAGAGAAGAGCGCCCGCCACCGCGGAGCCACGCAGGACATCCCCGATTTCACGCGCGGCGCCTGGAAGACGACTCCGCCTCTCGGAATCGTCGATGTCGATCTCGGGAAAATGGGGCTCGACGGCGGCTCGGTGAAGAAGGACGGCGCGCAGCTTTCCGTATAGGGAAGGCATGCGCCCGGCCGGGGCGTCTCGAAATCGCCGGCGCAGAGTGAGTTTTTCCGCAACTGGCCGCCGAATATATGTTATAATATCCCACAACGCTCATTAAAACAAGGAGAATCGATATGGAACTCAAAGGATCTAAGACAGAGGCCAATCTCAAAGCGGCGTTCGCCGGCGAATCGGGAGCGCGCAACATGTACGACTATTTCGCATCGCGCGCGAAGAAGGACGGCTACGAACAGATCGCCGCCATATTCCAGGAGACGGCGCTCAACGAAAAAGAGCATGCCAAGATGTGGTTCAAGCTTTTCTCCGGCATCGGCGAGACGAAAGAGAATCTTCTCGCCGCGGCCGCGGGCGAACATCACGAATGGACCGAGATGTACAGGCAGTTCGCCGAAGAGGCGGACGCCGAAGGATTCGCCGAAATCGCCGAAAAATTCCGCAAGGTGGCCGAGGTCGAGGCTCGTCACGAAGAGCGCTACCGCAAGCTCGCGGCGAACATCGAGAAGGGCGAGGTGTGGGAGCGCATCGGGCCGAACCGCTGGCAGTGCCGCAACTGCGGCGCGATCGTCGAGGGCGAGAAGGCTCCGGACGTCTGCCCCGTCTGCGATCATCCGCGCGCATATTTCCAGCTCGCCGCAGACAATTTCTGAGACGGCCGGCCGTCGACGGCCGCCATGCGCGGGGGCTGAATCCCGGAACGGGCAAGAGATATGCAGGTTGGAGCGAACACTCTGGAGGAAATCAAGTCGCGCATCGATCTGTGCGATCTGCTGTCTTCGCACGGCGTGGATGTCAAGCGCATGCGCGGCGGCTACTGGGCCTGCTGCCCGTTCCATCACGAGAAAACCCCGAGCTTCAAAATCGATCCCGACAAGGGCTTTTATTTCTGCTTCGGCTGCCAGCGGCACGGAGACGCCATAACTTTTCTGATGGAAAACGACGGCCTCTCGTTCACGGAAGCCGTCGCGAATCTTGCGGAGAAATGCGGCGTCAGGCTCGATCTTGGCGCGGACGATCCGCAGGCCGGGCTCAGGAAACGTCTTTTCGCGGTGATGGCGGCGGCGGCGCGGTTCTACCGGCTGTCGCTCAAGAATCTCCCCGAGGCCGAGACGGCCCGCAGATACCTCGCATCCCGCGCCATTCCGGAGGAGGCGGCCGAGGCCTTTTCGATCGGCTACGCTCCGGAAGGCGTGCGCAGGATTCTCGACTGGGCGAAGAAAAACGGTTTTACCGAGGATGAACTCGACGCCGCCGGAATCGTGAAGAAGGCCTCGTCCCCCGGCGACAGGCCGTACCACCGTTTTTCCGGCAGGCTGATGTTCACGATCCGCGACAGGCAGGGGCGGGCGGTCGCGTTCTCTGGCCGCCAGCTCGTAGAAAACAAAAATTCCGGGAAATACGTCAATTCTCCGGAGACGGCCATTTTCAAAAAGTCAAGCGTCCTTTTCGGATTCGACAGAGCCGCCGGCAGCATAACGCGCGCCGCCAACCGCGAAGCCATAGTATGCGAGGGGCAGATAGATACGATAAGGCTGCATATTTCCGGTTTCCCGGTGGCTGTGGCTTCGCAGGGCACGGCGTTCACCGAAACGCACGCCAAGATGCTCGCGCGCGTCGCTGACGGCGCGTATCTCGTTTTCGACGACGACGCCGCCGGCCACAAGGCCACCGTAAAGACGGCGGCGCTGCTTCTCGCCGAAGGCATGAGCGTGAGGGCGGTTTCCCTCCCCGGCGGCCACGATCCAGATTCTTTCCTCCGCGAGAAGGGCGCGGACGCTTTCAGAGACTGCCTCGCTTCGGCGGAATCTATCGTTTCTTTCCAGACGCGAACGGACGCTCTTGCAGAACGCGAACCGGAAAGCGTGGAGGCCGTTTCGCGAATGGCCAGGCACGTAATTTCCACCATAGGCGCATGCCCGAACGCGGTCATGAAGGCAAAGATGCTCGAAGAGGCGGCCGAAAGGCTGAAAATACCCGTGGCGGCGCTTGCGGAAGAGCTCGGCAAAAGCGAGTCGGCCGGATCGGCGCGGCGCAGAGACGCGGCGCCGCAGGCTCGGCCGCACGGAGACGCCCCCGCATCTGCTGCGGGCGCGAAACCGGCCGCCGCCGCCGCGGACGCAGGTTCTGCCGCGCGTCCCGGCGCGCTCGAAATGTCGTTCATGAAATATCTCTTTTCGGCGCCCGACGCGCAATCGCTCGCAGCCGGCGTGAAGGAATATTTCCCCGACGGCGTTTTCGCCAACGCTTTCACGGTTTCGTTCGTAAAAGCCTGGCTCGCGGAGGCTCTCGGCGACAGAGGCGCGTTCGCGACGCTGCAATGCTCGCTTACGCCGGTTACGGCGCCGTGGCTCGACGAAGTGGTCGCAGGCTCCGGCGATTACGCTCCGTCGCACGACAACGACACGGAGGCCCTGCGGGATTTTGCGCGGAGGATGTGGAAGGCCAAGGCGGACGCGCTCAGAAAATCCATCCCCGCTTCCGGCGGCAACGCAGCGGATCTGATGAATCTCGCGATGACGTCGAAGAGCCTCGCCTCGGCCGGATGGGAGGAAACCAAAGAGATGATTTCAAAACTTCGAAACTGTCATATGAAAGGAGAACAATGATGGATATGGGTGAAAGAGCGGGCGAAATCGCCTCGCGCAGGGAACTCGTCGCGAAAATAAAGGACGAGGTGTCCAAGGTGGTGGTCGGCCAGGAGAAGCTTGTCGACAGGCTCGTGCTCGCGACGATCACTGGCGGGCACATTCTTCTCGAAGGCGTTCCGGGCATAGCCAAGACGCTTTCCTGCAACACCTTCGCGAAGACGCTTTCTCTCGATTTCAAACGCATTTCCTTCACGCCGGACCTCCTTCCGGCCGATGTGGTGGGCACTCTCGTGTATTCGCCGAAAGACGGCACGTTTTCGCCGAAGAAGGGGCCGGTATTCACAAACATCCTTCTCGCCGACGAAATCAACCGCGCGCCTGCAAAGGTGCAGTCGGCGCTTCTCGAAGCCATGCAGGAGCGGCAGGTGACGATCGGCGACGAGACGTATTCTCTCCCCGAGCCGTTCCTCGTTCTCGCGACCCAGAACCCCGTGGAGCAGGAAGGGACGTATCCGCTGCCCGAGGCGCAGGTCGACAGATTCATGTTCAAGTGTCTCGTTTCGACGCCGGAAAAGGCGGACGAGCGCAGGATAATGCAGCGCTTCGCCGAGGGATCGTCGAAGCCCGAAGCTTCGGCCGTGTGCGACGGCCGCGACATCGCGGACCTGCGTTCGGCGCTCGACATGGTATATTGCGACGAGAAGGTCGGCGACTATATTCTCGACATCGTCTTTGCAACGCGCGGCGAGGGTTCTTTCAAAGGCGCGGGCGAGATAAAGAGTCTCGTGCAGTTCGGCGCCAGCCCGCGCGCGACGATAGCTCTCAACCTCGCCTCGCGCGCCAACGCGCTCGTGCACGGCCGCGCCTATGCGACGCCGCAGGACGTGAAAGAGGTCGTGTACGACGTACTGCGCCACCGCATTCTTCTCACGTACGAGGCCGAGGCGGAGAATGTCACTTCCGACGAAATAGTCCGCCGCATACTCGATCTGGTGCCGGTTCCCTGACGGTTGCAATGGCCAAAGACGTAAAAGAACTGATGGCCAAGGTGGGGAAAATAAAAATCCTCACCTCGAGGCTCGTCGACGACAGGCTGTCGGGCGACTACCATTCCACGTTCAAGGGGCAGGGAGTCGAGTTCGACGAGGTCAGGCCGTACGAACCGGGCGACGACGTGCGCTCGATCGACTGGAACGTTACCGCCAGGATGGACGCGCCGTACGTCAAACGCTACAGCGAGGAGCGCGAGCTCACCGTCCTTTTCGTCGTCGACGTTTCAGGGTCGCAGAGCTACGGAAGCCGTTCCAGGACGAAGGCGGAACTTTCCGCCGAAGTCGCCGCGCTGCTCGCGCTCACCGCGATCCGCAACCAGGACAAGGTGGGGCTCGTACTCTTTTCCGACAGGATCGTCAAATACATCCCGCCGAGAAAGGGGCGCGATTTCGTGATGCGTCTCGTGCGAGAAGTCCTCGCCGCCGGCGAGGATGCGCGCGGCGGCACCGATTTCGAGGGCGTTTTCAGATTCCTCGCCGGGGTGCAGAAGAGAAGGGCCGTCGTTTTCATGGTTTCCGACTTCATGGGCATCGAAAAGGCCGAAAAGCTTCTCAGGCTGACGGCTGCGCGCCACGATCTCGTATGCGCCGCCGTTTCCGATCCCGCCGAGGAAACGCTTCCGGACGCGGGGCTCGTCGAACTCGAAGATCCGGAGACTGGCGAAGCGCGGCTTGTCGACACGTCGAATCCCCGCGTCCGGCGCGCATTCGCCGAACGCGCCGCCGCCGAGCGCGCGGAAATTTTCGGGTTCTTCAGAAAATCTGGCATCGACACGCTCGACCTTTCCACCTCGCGGCAGTACATAGACGCAGTACGCGCGCTTTTCAAACGCCGCGCTTCGAAAAGCGGCGGAAGGAGGGGATGATGGTTTCTTTCATCGCGCTGGCCGCCATCGCGGCGAGCCTTGAAAAGCCCGGTCTCTATTTCAAGATAGAGACGTCCCGGGAGAAGATAGATCCTGCGAGAAGCGTCATGCTTTCCGTCGTGCTCAAGACAGACAGGGGCGTGCAGGCGTCTCTTCCCGATCTGCGCGAAAGGCTCGAGGGGTTCTCCGTCGCAGAGGATTACGAAGACGAACCTGTCTCCGGACCCGACGGTTCCACGGTAAGGAGGGCAAACTGGAAACTCGTGCCGGAACCTGTCGCCGGGACGTACAGGATCGCGCCGCTCGCGGTGGGCGGATATGTGACCAAAGCGTATTACTTCGAGCCGCCAGAGGCGGTGGAGGCGCCGGAAGGACCGGTGGAGACGGATCCTTCCAAAGACATGCCGCCCTTGAGCATGAAGATGTTTCTGGCGGCGCTGGCCGCCCTCGCCGCCGTTTCAGCGGCGCTCTTCTGTTTCGTCCGCGCGCTGCGCTTTATCGCACGCCGCGTGAGGGAACACAGGATGAGCCCGATCGAACGCGCCTGGGCCGAGCTCGCGAGACTGGTTGGCAGAGGGCTTCCCGAGCGCGGCAGGTACAAGGATTTCTATGTCGAGCTCACGATGGTGGTCAGAAGATACGTGCAGCGAAAATACGGCGTCAAGGCGCCGCATCTGACGACGGAAGAGTTCCTGTCCGACAGGCGTTTCGGCGGTTCGGATTCTCTGCGCGCGTTTCTCGAATCCGCCGACATGGTGAAGTTCGCCGGCGTCAAGGCCACTCCTGAAATGGCCGATGCGGCGACCGCGGCCGCGCGCGGCTATCTGAAGGACGACAATTCTGCATCCGCGTCGGGAAGGGAGGGCGAATGAGTTTCGCATATCCGTGGGCGGCGCTGCTCGCCGTTCCTTTTGCCGTAGCCGCATGGAGGATGTTCAGGCGCGGCGACCGGCGCGCAGTCGGGTTTTCGGCGCTTTCCCGCATCCCGCGCGTGTCGGCCGGATGGCGTTCAAGGGCGGCAGCCGCCTCCGCGTGGATATTCGCGGCAGGCGCGGCTCTCCTCATCGTCGCCGCCATGCGCCCGCGCGTGCCGCTCGCCCGCGAGACGCGTTCCGTCGACGCGATCGCCATCGCGATGGTCGTCGACGTGTCCGGCTCGATGGCGGCGCTCGATCTCACCCCGCCGGGCGAGAAATATTCGGATTCCACGACGCGTCTCGCCGTGGTGAAGAAACTGTTCGCCGAATTCGTGGAAAAGCGTCCGGACGATCTGATAGCCCTCGTGACGTTCGGCGGCTATGCATCGGCCCGTTCGCCTCTCACCGGAGACCATGCGGCGCTTCTCAACGTGCTCAAAGGCGTCGAGATACCTTCGAGATCGTACGACGAGAACGGCATGGCGATCGCGGCGGACGAGCAGATGACGGCGGTGGGCGACGGGCTCGCCTGCGCGCTCTCGAGGCTCAAAGATTCAAAACCGGCGAGCAAAATAGTGATTCTCCTTTCCGACGGCGTGAGCAACACGGGGGCGGTCGAGCCCGAAGAGGCCGCCGAGGCCGCTTCGCGTCTCGGCGTCAAGGTGTACGCGATCGGCGTGGGCACGATGGCGAAGCAGACGCCGATATTCGCGCGCAACGCTTTTACCGGGCGCAGGGTTCTGGCATACGCCGACATGACTTTCGACGAGGCCCAGCTCAAATCGATCGCCGCAAAAACCGGCGGGCGGTATTTCTCCGTCAACGACCGCGATTCTCTTTCCGCGGCGCTTGAAGAGATCGACGAACTCGAGAAGACGAAAATCGAGGCGGACAGCTGGAACAGGTGGAATGAAAAGTTCCAGTATCCGCTTTCGGCCGGTGCGGCGCTTGCCGTTTTCGCCGTCTTTCTTTCCGTGGCGGCCGCCCGGCGCATCGTCTGACGGCGTCCGCGCGGGCGCCGTCGTCATCTGCCGCCGTACTTCGCGTCCCCCGCCCAGAGCGGCGGCGGCGCGGAGACGACTGTTTCTTTTCCGGTTTCCGGGTGGATGAATCTGGCTGAAAGAGAATGCAGCGCGTGGCCCTTCATCCCTTCGCACGGAAACGCGCCGTAGAGAGTGTCGTTCACTATGTGCATCCCGGCCGCCGCCAGCTGCGCGCGGATCTGGTGCGTGACGCCCGTTTTGATGGTCACTTCGAGAAGGGTGCGCTCTTCGCATTCGACTTTCGTCACGGCGAGAGGCGCATATCCGGTGACGGCGTGCATGGGGCGCAGCGAAGCTACGGGAAGCGATTTCGCGATTCTGTCTTTCATCGT
Organism: Kiritimatiellia bacterium; assembly: GCA_017507065.1. Classification (GTDB taxonomy): domain Bacteria; phylum Verrucomicrobiota; class Kiritimatiellia; order RFP12; family UBA1067; genus UBA1067. Next base: position 8,705 of record JAFWBO010000061.1, read on the forward strand.
CAGCATCACGCATTCTTTCTTCCTCGGGTCGTGCACGAGAAAATCGTCGAGAAGGCCTCCGTTTTCCACACGTCCTTCGACGAGCGCGAGATATTTCTTTTCCACCGTGTGCGCGGCGAACTGCTCCCGCAGGCTGTCGAAGGCCCTCCTCGTCCTGGCGACGATCACGAGCCCGCTCGTTCCTGCGTCTATCCTGTGCACCGCGCCCGCCATGAGAGGGTCGTCGCCCGCGCCGACGCATTCAGGATGGGCGAACGCGACCGCGTTCATTAGAGTCCCGGTCTCGTCCATCGAGAGCGGCTGAACCGGGATGCCGGCCGGTTTGTCGTATGCGAGAATCGCTTCGTCGGCATAGACTTCGGCAAGGGGGATCGTGCCGTCGGGTTTCGCTCTCACGTCGCTTTTTTCGGCGAGCGACACCACGCGCACCGTTTCGCCGCCGCGCAGCTTCATGCCTTTTTTCGCCTCTCGTCCGCCGACGAGGACGCGCCCCGCCGATACCGCGTCGCGGACGAGCGAGCGCGTTGTCGAGGGAAACGCCGCGAGAACAGCCGCGTCGAGCCTTTCGCCGGCGCGAGCGACGGTGAAAGAAGCGTTTTCTATCATGACCGGCTAATCGTAGCGGTCCATGAGGCCCGGGGCCACGGGCACGAGGCCTTCCCACGATTTCTGGGAACTCCACGGAAGATTCGATTCTTCCGCGGAATCGGCTATGCAGCCGGACAATACGGCTGCGGCCGCGGCGAGAAAAAATATTTTAATCGGCGAAAATGACATCGTCTTTCCTGAGTTTGTCTTGCTCCCAGTTGAGGAGAATGTCGCATATGATGTAATTCTTGCCGGCGATTTCCTGGCGGAGGCGTATCTTGCCGACGAACACGTCGGATCCTTTGCCGTCAGGCCGCTTCACGCCGAATTCTATCGCGGGAATGGGCTGCGAGAGATCGTTGCCTTTGAGCTCCCTCATCGCTTCGGGGGAGAATTTCACGATCGCGAACATGTCCTCGTTGTCGGCCGAGACGATCGTGCCTTTGTCGCCGGCCGGCACGGAGGCCACGGCCGTGCCCCGCGCGCCGTCGCCTTTCCCGAGAAGCTGCACGGTCAGAGTCTGGAGATGCTTTTTGAGTTTTTCTACGAGGGCCTGCGATTTCGCGAGTTCTTCCTTGGCGGCTTCCGTCTCTCCGTTCGCCGCGACTATGTCGTCTTTGAGGCTGACGATCTCCTGGTTGAGCTCGGCGATCTGCCCCTTGATGCGCGCTATCTGCGTCTCGAGTTCGGTTTTCTCGCCTTCGAGTTTGGCGATTTTCTCGTCGCGCTCGACGATGGTCACTTTGTCCTGGCGCGCGACGGGCTTGAGCTTGTTGAGCTCGTCCACCACGGTCTCGAGCTTCTCGTGCAGCACGCGCAGTTCGGCGCGCGTGTTGTTGAGCTTGGCCTGCTGGTTCTGGCATGCGGAGAGAAGCGAGGAAAGAAGCTCGTCTTCCGTGCCTTTGCCCTTCATTAGCGGACGGTTGCCGTCCATCACGATCTTGCCGAGATCGTCCGTGACGTATACGGCCCGGAGCTGTTCGCGTATCTGCTGCGTTTCCCACTTGAACGTCGGCAGATTGTCGCGCTCGAGGTACGACTTGTAGTCTTCGAGCACGTTTTCCGTCTCGGGCGTGTCGACGATTTCCGCTTTGACCGGGGAAATGTCTTTCTTGATCTCCGCCGTCATGTCCTTCGGCGGATCCTCGCACTCGATCGTTCCCGCGATCTTCACGAAATAGTCTTCCTGAAGTCTGTTGCGGTCGACGAGAAGTTCGCGCTTGGCGTTCAGCTCCGATTCGAAATAGAGCGCGACGCCCGCGAGGACGAGAAAGAAATATATGAATACGTGCAGTGCTTTGTTCATGTAGATGTCTTCCTTGGATGGAGAGATAATGAAATAATACTCTTTTTTTCGCCATAAGGCAACATTTTTTTGATACAATATTCGCGTGAGCTTCAAGATACTTCAACGTGACGGACGCACGAAAGCGCGTCTCGGATTGCTGGAAACCGTGCACGGTACGGTTGAAACGCCTGTTTTCATGGACGTGGGCACGCTCGGTTCGGTAAAAGCGCTCGAGCCTCGCGACCTTGTCGAGACAGGCGCGCAGGTTGTTCTCGGCAACACGTACCATCTCATGCTCCGCCCCGGAAAGGATGTGATCGCGGCGGCGGGGGGCTTGCACGATTTCATGCGCTGGGACGGGCCGATCCTGACCGATTCCGGCGGTTTCCAGGTTTTTTCGCTCGCCAAGATGCGCCGCATGACGGAGAAGGGGTGCTGGTTCTCGTCCCACATCGACGGACACGAATTTTTCCTCGGCCCGGAGGAATCGATGGAGATGCAGCGCGTTCTCGCCAGCGACATAGCCATGGTGTTCGACGAATGCCTTCCCTACCCGTGCGAACGCTCCAGAGCGGAGAAATCGGTGGAGCAGACGATAAAGTGGGCCGTGGCGAGCAAGGCCGCCGCCCATGCGCCCGGGCAGCTCGTCTTCGGCATCGTGCAGGGCGGAGTCTACGACGACCTGCGGCGGCACTGCGCCGAAGAGCTCGTGAAGACCGGTTTCGACGGCTATGCTGTCGGCGGAGTTTCGGTGGGCGAGCCGGAAGAGGAGATGTACCGTGCCGTGGACGCATCGGTGCCGTTCCTCCCGGAAGACGCCCCGCGTTACGTGATGGGGCTCGGCGTCATGCACCAGATGGCGGAGTGCGTCGCGCGCGGCATCGACATGTTCGACTGCGTGATACCGACGCGCATCGCACGCCACGGCACCGCGATAACGCGCAAAGGCAATGTCGCGATCAAGGCGGCGAAATGGGCTTTCGACCAGTCTCCCGTGGAGGAAGGGTGCGAGTGCTACTGCTGCCGCAATTTCACGCGCAGCTACGTGCGACATCTCCTCGTGTGCGGCGAGATACTGGGGCTCAGGCTTCTCACCATCCACAACGTGCACGCGCTCAACAGATTCATGCGCGAAATGCGGTCTGCCATCGCTGACGGCGTTTTCGCGGATTGGAAAACACAGATACGAAAGGAAACGACAAATGAAAGAAACTGAAACGACGGCGACTGAAATACAGCCGCAGAACGACGCTTCCGCGGCCCCCGCGCCCCAGCCGGGCGGGTTCGGCGGCATGATGATTCCGATGCTCCTCCTGCTCGCGATTTTCTATTTCATGATGATCCGCCCGCAGATGCGCCGCGACAAAGAGCGCCGCAAAATGATCGAGGAGCTCAAGGCCGGATCCAAGATCGTCTTTTCAGGCGGCATCGTGGGCACCATCGTCGAGGCCACCGACAAGACGTTCACCGTCGAGACCTCCGGCGGAGCCACCATGGAGATCCTCCGCTCCGCCGTGCAGGGAGCCTTCGGCGCCGAAGAGGCCAAGTAAGTCTCTCTCCCGGCGATGGCTTTTTCAAGAGGCATATTCGGCATAGAGTACGACCCCGCGCCGGAGCGCAGAACTCCGCGCGCGCTCGGGGCGGTAATGGCGCTCGTCGCCGTCGCGGCGGCGGTCTCGCTCTCGTGCACCGTGTATTCGCGCTTCAAAGACGGCCGCGACGAGAAGCGCCGCGCCGCCGAAGAAGCGGCGCGTTCCGAGGCGGCGAAGCCGCCGCCGCCCGAGACGGCCGAAAAGGCCGAAAAGGAGATACGCGTCGCCGCTCCCGAGAAAAGGCCTGCCAAGGTGCGCAATCTCCTGATGCGTCTCGAAGAGGCCGAACGGCGCAGCGATCTGATCCTCATCGTCACTACGATCGAGGAGCTGCGCGCTCTGCCGGGCGGGGCGGTCGCCGATATAGACGACAGCCTCGCCAGACGCCTCGGCGCGTTGAATTCGCAGTGGCTTTTCGAATACAGGAACGCCCAGTGGGTGGTGCGCGCGAGGGTGAAGGCCGGCGATTCCGCGACACGCATCGCGCGTGAATACGGCTCGACTCTCGCTTCGTTCCGGCGGCTCAATCCTTCGCGCGACATCGAGCGGCTGCGGATAGGCGACGAGGTAAACGTCATGAACCGCCCGCGCTTCAATCTCGTCGTCAGCGGGCGGTCGAGAACGGCCGATCTCATATTGAACGGCAAGTTTTTCAAGCGATACGATCTCGCGGGGTCGTCGGTCGCCAAGCCCGGCGCATACGAGGTTGGGCTCTCGCCGCGTGCGGCTCTGCGCTCGTGCGGAGTGGCGGTGACCCCGTCCGGCGACGCCGAAGAACTCTCCTCTCTTCTCCCGAAAGGCTCGACCATCACCGTTTCGGACATGTGAGGCCTCTCTCTTCCGGGTGCGCGCGTCTCTTGTAAACACGACGACAAGATGATATAATGTCGACTGTGAAAAAAAACAAACTGAAATATTCTCGCATTCTTCTCAAGCTGTCGGGCGAGGTCCTCGCCGACAGATCCAGAGGAGAGTGCATCGATCCGAAACGTCTCGAATTCATGGCGGAGCGCGTCAAGCGCATCCATGAAATGGGCGTGGAAGTGGGCATCGTCCTCGGCGGAGGCAATATTTTCAGGGGGCTTTCCGGCACGGCAAAAGGCGTCAACCGCGTGACGGGCGATTCGATGGGAATGCTCGCGACGATAATCAACGCCCTCGCCATGATGAACGCGCTCGAAGCCATGGGCGTCCCCACGAGGGTGATGACGTCGATAGAAATGCCGAAACTGGCGGAGCCTTTCATTCAGCGCAGGGCTTTGAGACACTTCGAGAAGGGGCGCGTGGTCATTTTCGCCGGCGGAACCGGCAACCCGTATTTTTCGACGGATTCGGCCGCGGCGCTCAGGGCGAGCGAGATAGGCGCCGACGCCCTTCTCAAGGCGACGAAGGTCGACGGCGTCTACACGGCCGATCCGGAGAAGGATCCCACGGCCAGAAAATACGGCTCGCTCAAGTTCGAGACGGCTCTCGAGAAACGGCTGAAAGTCATGGATTCGGCGGCTTTCGCGCTCTGCATGGACAACGGCATTCCGATAGTCGTTTTCGATTTCTTCGACGGCGACGCCCTCGAAAGGCTCGTGAAGGGCGGCAGGGTCGGGACGGTTGTAAGTTGAAATTTCAGACAAAACAGAAAGGCATCGCACATATGGAAACGACGGCAGAGGTTATAAACGACGCAAGCGGAAAAATCGCAAAGAGCTTCGACGCGCTCAAAGCGCAGTTCGCGGGGCTGAGAACCGGGAAGGCGAGCCCGGCCATGGTCGATTCGATCAAGGTCGACTATTACGGAGCCCCCACGCCCATCAAGAATCTCGGCACGATCTCCACGCCGGAACCGCGCCAGATAAAGATCACGCCGTTCGACCCCACGGTTCTCGCGGAGATGAACAAGGCGATTCTCGCGGCGAATCTCGGCGTCACTCCGCAGAACGACGGCAAGGTGATCAGAATCACGGTGCCAGAGCTCAACGAGGAGCGCCGCAAGGAAATCGTCAAAGTCGCGAAGACGCAGGCCGAAGCGCAGAAAGTCGCGATGCGCAACATCCGCCGCGACGCCAACGAGGCCGCGAAGAAGCTCGAGAAGGACAAGAAGATTTCCGAGGACGATCTCAAAGCCGCTCTCGACAGGATACAGAAGGCGACCGACGACGGCATCGCAAAAGTGGATGCGGAGCTGAAGGCCAAAGAAGCCGAAGTAATGGCCGTTTGAGAACCCTCTCGGCCGAGGCGACAGGTTCAACGGGAAGGAGAAAGACATGCCGGAAGACGCTATGAGCCCGATAACGGCGGCAAAGCCGCCTGTAGCGAACCCTATTGCCGCAGCGACGGGTCTGCACGCATCCACGCTCAGGCTGAAGCCGGTGATACGGCGTCCGGCCGAAGCCGATCCTCTTCCGGAACGGCATTCCGCCGGCGAAAGGACTCCCGGCGACCTTTCCAAAACGGGCTCTGTCGAGCAGCTGAAAACAGTCACGCAGAAGATGAAGATGGCGACGCAGAGTCTTCCGGCCCAGACGATTCTCGGCAAGACCGGCGTCATCGCCGGTTCGCTGGAGGAGGCGTCAGGGCTTACGCCCGCGCAGCGTCTTGCGGCCAAAAACAGGACGGCCAGAATAGATTTCGACGCCGCGCCCGGCAAAAGGGCGGCGATGCCGGATCTTGCGAAGACCGGCCGCATCGAGGCGTCCGGCGCGGATGCGGGCGGCCTTACCGAGGCTCAGCGTCTGGCCGCGAAGAACAGGACTTCGCGCATATCGCTTTCCGATGCGGTGGGCGCCGCTCCCTCCGCGGAAAACGCCGCGCCGATAAAAACCATACGCATCAAGCGTCCCGCCGATCTCCCGTCGGCCGGCGCCGGGACTGCCGTCGCCGCACTGAAAGAGCAGCCTGCGGCAGATTCTTCCGCGACGGAGACCGCCGTGTCTTCGACACAGCGCAAGACGCTTAAAATTTCACGTCCCGGCGCCGAAGGCGTGAGGCCCGCCGGCAAGTTTGCGGCGCGCCGTCCCGGAATGCTGTCCAAGACGGTGCCTGTCAAAAACGGTTCCGGGGAGGCGCCGGCATCAGGCGCGGCGGAGGCGTCGGACGCTTCCGATGTTCCCGATTTCACCGCAGACGACGCATCTGCGCGTCCTGCCGCGGGGGCGATAGTGCCTCCGGACAGAATCGTCGAAGTTTCCAAAGCTCTTCAGGGATGGAGCATGTTCGTGCAGCTCTGCGCATGCGTGGCGATGGGGTTCCTCGTGTATTACCTGTATCTCAATTCGCAGCTGCCGCTTCATCTCGGCGGTCTGCTATGAGGTCGTTCTCCTCGATTGCTCGTTTCACAGCGAGGGAGATACTTTCCGATCCCCTTTCTCTTCTCCTCACGCTTGCCGCAGCGGCGGTGGCTTTCACGGGGTCGGTAATGCACTGCCACCAGTTCGGCGAAGCATCCCGCATGGCGCGCGACGCGTCTTTTTCCGCAATCCTCACGGGAGGGATTCTTTTCTCCGTGTTCTGCACGGTAAAAACGGTGCGTTGCGAATTCGAGAGTTCCACGCTTGAGATGGTGCTTTCTCATCCGGTGGGGCGCATCAGGTTCTTCATGGCCAAGACGACGGGATCGGTCATGGCGCTCGCCGTTTTCCTCTTCACGCTTTCGTGCCTTTCTCTGACGATTGTCAGAGGCGCCTGGATAGGCGGAGAGACGGCTTTGGAAAAGGGCGATGTCGCATCGATGTGGGGGCCGTCCGCCGCGCTCGCGTTCGCCGCGTTCACGCTGCCGCTTGCGTTCGCGGCCGCGCTCAACAGGGCCAAAGGGACGCGTTTCGTTCTCGCGGCGATGCGCACTATGCCCGTCCTCGCCGCGGCGAGCGTCGTTTACAGGTTCGATTGCGCTTTCGTCGCGCGCCACGCTCCCGGGCTCGTTCTTCTTTTCTTTCCGCCGATAGTGTTCGCGGCGGCGGCGGCCGCGTTTTCGATGCGGTTCGGCTCGGGCATGGCGGCGTTCGCATCGATCGTTCTTTTTGCGGCGGCGGTGCCGGCCCTCGGCAACTACTGCCTTTCGAATGCGCTTTCGGGCGGCGGGACGATCCCATGGCGGTATGTCGCGCTGGCGGCGGCCGCGGCGGCTCCGGCGGTCGCGTGTTTTCTTGCTGCCGGGGCGTGGGCCGCGGACAGCGTCGAGACGGAAGGGGAAAAAGGAATATGAGCGTTCTTGCGTATCCTGTCGAAGTTTCCGGTGCTGCCAAGACGTTCCGCGATTTCTGGCTGAGACCGTCGGTCAAGGCCGTGGACGGAGTTTCGTTCACCGTAAAAAGCGGCGAGGTCTTCGGTCTTCTCGGTCCGAACGGAAGCGGGAAGTCGACAACGATAAAAATGATTCTCGGCCTTTTGAAGCCGACCGCGGGGGATATTCGCGTTTTCGGCGCTCCGCCCCGTTCGATCGAGGCGAGAAAACGTCTCGGCTATCTGCCAGAGCTGAGCTATCTGCATCCGTTTCTCACGCCGCGCGAAACGCTCGAATATTACGCGGGGCTGTGCGGCCTTCCGCGCCGGGAGGCGGCGCGGAGAACGGACGAGCTTCTTGAGATGACGGGGCTCTCCGCGGTCGCCTCCCGTGCGGTGGGCACGTTCTCGAAAGGCATGGCGAGGCGGGTTTCTCTCGCGAGCGCGCTGATAGGCAAGCCGGATCTGCTCATTCTCGACGAGCCGACGAGCGGGCTCGACCCGGTGTCAACCGCAGAAGTGAAGCGGCTTGTCAAGATGCTTTCGGCCAACGGCATGGCGATTTTGATGACGTCGCATCTTCTGTCGGACGCCGCCGACGTGATGACCGGTTTCGCCATCCTCGACAAAGGCCGCATTCTCGCCGCCGGAGCGGTCAAGGATCTGAAGGGAACGCTCGGCGAATATTTCCTCTCGAAAGTCGGCGAAGGCGCCGGCTTCAAGATAGCGCCGTTTCTCGCATGAGGGGTTTCCTTGCCATATTCGCGGTGGAGCTGAAATCTCTCGTCCGCTCGAAAAGCCTCCTGGCCGGGTTCGTCGCGACGGTTCTCTGGATGTGGTTTCTCCCGGAAATCCTGACGAGCGACGGCACTTCCGACGGCGCGAGGGAGCTGTATGTCAAATATTCGCTCGGCGCGGTTTTCGCCGCGGCGACCGTGGCTTTCGCGTCGGCCGCCGCGGGATCGATGGCGCTCGAAAGATCGCGCAGGACGCTCCATCTCGCGCTCGTGCGCCCCGTGCGGATTTTCTGCATCGCTCTCGCGAAGACGTGCGCATCCGGGGTGGCGGGGGCGGCGCTTCTTCTCGTCGCCGCGGCGGTTCTCCTGTTCAAGTGCGATGCTTCGAGGCCGGCGAGCCGCGTTCTCGATCCGGAGTTGGAGCCGGTCTCGGCAGAAGCGCGGCGGATGTACGAGGCGTACATGTCCGATCCCGACACGCCAGACGAGATAAAGAAGGCCGACAGGTCTCTTGTAATCGGCATCCTCAAGCGCAAGGCGGCCGAGCATTATGCGACGATCCGTCCCGGGGAAACGGCGTCGTGGAGTTTTCCGGCGGTTCCGGCCGGAGCCGCGAAGGCGTCGGTGGGGTTCAAATTCGCCACGGCGTTTTCCGGGCGGTATGCCATGAAAGGGACTCTTTTCTTTGCAGACGGGGAAAAGACCGAAATAGAAGAGTTCACCCAGGAAACTGTCGAGCGCGATCTGCCTCAGGCCGGCAAGGGGCGCGGCGTGAAGATTTCGTTTCGCAACGGCGGATCGGAGGCGCTTCTTCTCCGTCCGAGAAAAGACGTGAAAATCCGCTATTCGATGTCGGGCGACATTTTCGCGGCGAATCTTGCATTCGCGTGGTTGGAACTTTCCTCGCTCCTTTTTCTTTCCGTTTCGTTTGCCGTGTTTCTGGGAGCGTCGTTCGGCAGGAGCGTGGCCGTATTCGCCGTCCTTGCGGCGCTTTTCGTTTCGGTGGCGGCGCCGGCGGCCGTGGAGGAATACGACGGAGAAGTGTCGGCGCCGCGCATGGAGCGCATATCCTCCGCCGTTTCGCGGGCGGTGGCTGCGGCTGTGATGCCGTTTGACGCCGTAAGCCCCGTGGGAGACCTTGCGTCGGACAGGCGCATCCCGACAGGCGAGACGGTTGCGGTTTTCGCCGCGGACGCCGCGCTGATACCTCTCGCGTTCGCATTCCTGTCCGCCATCGCGGCGAGAAAGAGGGAGGACTGATGGTTTTTTCCGACGCATGTGCGCTTCTTTCGCGGGCGATGGAACTTTCGGCTCTTCCGGGGGCGTATCTCTTTTGCGGCTCTTCCGGAGAAACGCGCCGGCTTTCTCTTTTCATGGCGCAATCGCTCTTTCCCGCGGCGAAGGAGCTCGCCGCGGATTTCGGGCATCCCGACACCGCTCTCGTGGTTCCCGCAGGGAAGCGCCGGGAAATCACCGTAGATCAGGTTCGCGAAGTGATAGTGGAAAAGCTCGCGTCTTCGGCCTACAGCGGCGGCTGGCGGCTCGTCGTCGTGTCGGAAGCCGACAGGATGAACCAGCAAGCGTCTAACGCGCTGCTCAAAAGTCTCGAAGAACCGCCTCCGAAAACCCTTTTCATACTTGAAACAGAGGCTCCTGATTCCATCCTCCCGACGATCCTTTCGCGTGTGCAGAAGATATATCTTCCTTTCTCCGGAATAGAGGGCGAGGGGACTGTTCGCGACGAGATCGAAGAAGCTCTTGCGGAGCCTGCAACGACGTTCGCCGGAAGGATGCGTCTCGGGCGCAGGCTTGCGGAGATTCTCGAGGCGGCGGAGGAAGACGAAGATGGAGCGGGGAACGCCGACAAGAGGTTTTTCGAGGCTCTGCTGGCCGCGGTCCGCAGATCTCTCGAGGATGGATCGGTCGAAAGATACAAGGCTTTTCGCAGAATCGAGGCGGTCGAGGCGGCCGCCCGGCAATGCGGCAGATCGATGAACAAAGAGGCGGTGCTGTGCCGTATGGCAGACAGGCTGTGAAGCTCATGAAAACATCACTCTCCACAAACTGGTGCGCGAGGCGTGTGGAATCGGGCGAGGAAATCGCCGACAAGGCGATAGAACTGGGCTTTGACGAGCTTGAACTCGGTTTTCACACCACGGTTTTCCAGGCAAAAGGCTTCAAGAGGCGGCTTGGCGAGATTCCGGTGGGGAGCGTCCATGCGTTCTGCCCTGTTCCGGTTTCGGCACCGCAGGGATATCCCGAGCTTTATTCGCTGGCCTCGCCCGATGCGGACGCCCGTGCGATAGCGAGGGTGCATGTGAAGAAGAATATCGAGTTTGCCGCGTCCATGGGGGCCGACACCGTGGTGCTCCATGCCGGGCGTGTTCCTTTCTCTTCGTTTTTCTCCCGTTCGCTGGATTCTCAGTTTTTGAGCGAGGCGCTGCGCGAGGCGGAAGGCGATCTTGAAAACAGGGCTTATGCAAAAGTGCTTGCAAAGGCGAAGAAACGCCGCGATGCTCTTGGAACGAAGATTCTTGATGTTTTCATGAAGGAAATCGAAGCGATCGTTCCCGTTCTCGAAAAAAACGGCATTACGCTCGCATTCGAGAATCTGCCTTATCTTGAAGGTTTTCCGGACGAGGCGGAGATGGCCGAGATAGAGAAGCGTTTCGATACGCCGCTTGTCGCATCGTGGTTCGATACAGGTCACGACCGCGTGAGAGCTGTGCACGGATGGAAAAAGGACGCCGCGCTTTCGCGCATTCCCGCCGGGATGCATCTCAACGATGTCGAGAAATACAACGACGATCATTTCGCGCCTGGCGGCGGGAAAGTCGATTTTGCATCGCTTTCCGGCATGGCCGAGAAGGTGCGGCATGTGGTTTTCGAGCCAGGCCAGCATGTTTCCGAGCGAGAACTTGTCGCCGGAATTGAATTTTGGAAAAAAATCTCGTCGCAAGGCTCAAAAACTTTTGATTCGGCAAGATAGTGTCTCGTTGCTTGCCAACTGCCGCGTTTTATGGTAGAATACCGGCAAATGTTGAGACCGATTGCCACAGATACGCACGATTTTCCGTCGCTGCGCAGGGACGGTAAAATCCATGTCGACAAGACGATGTTCATCCATCGCCTTGCCACGGATCCCAACACGAAACTTTTCTTCATATCCCGTCCGCGCAGGGAAGGATGTTTTGGCCGAGTAATTCTGTAAATTTTGTCAATTCTGTCTAAAAACCTGGACGAAAAGGAGAAAACGAAAATGACAAAAATCGCGAAAATGTCACAGGGGGGGGGGGGGATAATACCTTCGCTCGCCTTCAGGGATTTTGGAACAACAAACTGTAAAAATCCAAAACAAGGAGGCGAGATGAAAACAAAATCATCGATTGCTTTCGCAATCGTCAGGGCCGCGTTCGTTGCGGCGGTTTCATTGATTGCTGCATTGACGGCATCTGCGGCCGACGTGACGCCAAGCCGCGAGCTTGTCGTAAACGGCAACTTCGAGGCGGGTGCGGACATTCCGAACGGGAAATATCAAGAGAGCCTTAACGGCTCTGACAATGCTTACATTCCCGGGTGGACGATGCAAAACTGCGTAAAAACCGCAGCAGACGGCACTTACGCTCTTGCAAACCATGGATACACCATCTGTTACAGCGCCATCGCCACAAAAGTCGCCAATGCAGACAATCCTTCATGGTTCTATCAGGATGTAACCGTGCCTGCGGGCGGCGACTATACCCTTTCATTTGAATTTTGCGGCCGGCCGAATAAAAACAAAAAAGGTCAATACGATAAGAAAAACCTGTATGTGACGGTTTATCTCTCTGAAGTCGAGAATGGCGAAGTGTCCGGCGACGAAACTGTGCTCATTCCGCAATTTCAGAGCGATCAAGTAGATCCCGTCCAGTCTAAGTCCGTCACTAAATACCTTGCGGCCGGAACATATCGTTTGAAGTTCTATACTTCTCGTCTAAATCAGGATGACGCATCTGTGTGGTTCGACAACATAAGCCTGCGCCGGGTCGAGTCGATCCTCTCTAACTGCTACTTTGACGATTTCCCTACAACAGACCATGGCAGTAAAATCGGTTATTTTCTCTACAATCACGAGGACGGCTATTCTTGCCCAAATTGGGAGGGAACGACCGGGTTGACCGGCATTGCCAGAGCGGGCAGCACATGGTGCTCGGGGAGCCTTCAGGCGGGCGTGAACGTGGCGTTCATCCAATCGGCGGGTTCATCATCCGCCATGTGGCAGGATGTCGCATTGTCGGAGCCGGGCATGTACACGCTTTCGTTCAAATACGCGGGGCGTCCGACCTTGCTCGGACAGAACGTGAAAATTCTCTTCGGACAGTTGACAGAAGAGAAGACGGATCTCGCCGAGGCGACGGATCTCGTGGACGAGTTCACAAGCACTGTCGGGGATCAGTGGACAGAAGTTAAACTTCGCCTCGCCGCGTTCGTTCCCGGCACGTACCGTCTGAAAATAGTGGGATCCTCTTCGAGCGATACAGGAACGGTGTTCGACGATTTTCGCCTTTGGCTTGACGACGAAATGATCGAGAATGGCGATTTCGAGGAAAGCAAGGCGACCGCCAACGCGTGGGGCGCGTATATGCCCCAGAGCGGGACATCAAATCCCGGCTGGACGGCCTCGCCCAACAACAGTGTCGGACTTGGCAATGCCAACGGCACATGGGTGGCCCGAAAAATCGATATCGGCAGGTGGGCCATGTACATCCAGAATGCCGGTGGCGTAAACAATGTAAAGGCGTGGCAAGACGTCCATGTCGCCGTACCCGGGCGCTATACGCTGAAACACAATTATATCGGACGTCCCGGCTGTACAGGGCAATCCTTGACCACGCAAATGGGGCCGGTTCTCAACGACGACATCGACAAGAGCAGGGTGTCGTTCAGCGAAACATGGACTGTCAACGACGCAACCACGCTTGCCGCTTTCGAGAAAGAGAACTTTGAAGTTCCGGAAGCCGGCGAGTATCGAGTGAGGTTCATAGGCAAAAATCCCCATGACGACAGCCGGGACATTGCGACCGCCATCGACTGCGTTAGCCTCAAGCGCGAGCCGAACTACGTCTACTGGACTGGCGGCGGCGACGGCACGACGATGTCCAACCCTGCGAACTGGGGCGTAGAATCCATTTCCTACGCCGACGATTTCGTCTTTACGAACGATGCTCCCCTTACGGTGAATCTGACAGCGGATTTCGCCGGCGCCACCATCAACTTCCTCGGCACAGGATCCGTCACGTTAAACGGCATCATGGACGCCGGCGAACCCGTGTCCACAAACACGCTCTCCGTAGCGCAAATCTACTCCGCGCCCTCGGCCGCCGCGGCTCTCTTCAACTGCCCGGTGAGATTCTTCGACGGATACGACGTCGTTTCAAGGGCGACAAATACATTCGCCCTTGGAGCGACCGCAGCCGTTTGGAAGCGCGGCCAGGGGGCGGGCGCCCGCGTTCTCGACGGCGACTTCGAGTTTACGGCCGATACGCTTGTGCTTGACGGAGATGTCACTGTCGCTGCCGGCCGCATGCTCCGCGCCGGTGCCTTGACCGGCGTTTACAATGATTCCATTACGATCGGCGACAATGCGAAGGTGTTTCTGACGGGCGACATCGCCACTTTTTCCGGCGCGACGCCGCTTTTGGTGGTCAAACTCGCCGAAACCGCTGAGCTGTGGGCGACGAATTCCACGGCGCTCGCAGGCCAGCACTTCTTCACGGCGTCCCGCTCGAAAGGAACGGTGAATGTCGGCGGTATTGTTCTCAATACGGCCAATTACGATACTGGACTTTATGCAGGGCGCATCAATATCGGATCTGACGGCGTCACGCACAACGGCAGCGCGAAAGGTGTTTATATGGATGTCGCGAACAACCCCAGCGCTACCGCAGAGATGACATTTGGCGCTTTTGCCGACTGGACTTGGGCGCCGGGCGGCAATGGAAAGTTTATACTTTACAAGAATGTTTTCACATTCGACACGCTCGACTGCTTCGACGGTGAAACGCCGCACGCCATTACGCTTGCCGCTCCTACAATAGATGATAAAAACGAACACTCGGTCGTCCGCAAAATCAATCTGGGAACGCTCGTCCTCGCGGAGTCCAACTACTTGAGAGGCGGCTTGCAGGTGGAAGGCGGCGTCGTGAGGGTCGCGGCCGATCAAGGCTCTGGCACCGGGCCCGCGACGGTTGCTTCCGGCGCGACGCTTGAAGTCGCATCGGGCGGCGTTCTGAGGAACTCTTCGATAACCGTCGCCGAGGGCGGCACTCTCGCGCTTGCCGATGGCGGAACGCTCGCCTCGCCGGTCTCGGCGGAGGGCGAGGTGCGCCTATCCGGCACGGCGATGATTACCGCAGGCGGCTCGGTCGCAATAACAGGCGGCGGAACTTTCGCATTCGACGAAGGCGCGAAGATAATCGTCGGGAGCGACGTGGCGGCTGGCACGACGCTCGTCACCGGCGCTGGATTGACGGCGCAGGACCTCGCCGCGTATTTCGTCACTCCGTTCGGGGCGGTTTCGCTCGACAACTCCGGAAACGTCGTCTACACCTCGGCGATCGAATGGATTTCCGGCGCGTCCGGCGCGGATGACGGCATCTACCTCGGCTTTGCAGGCGGGCACGCCGCGAATATGCTCCAGACCGCCGCGCTTGCGGAAGAAGATCTCGTTCGCTACAAAGAGAAGAATAACGCGGCCGGCGTTTCGCCGAACACCGTTCTCGCAGACGGAGACGTCAACCCGA
Organism: Kiritimatiellia bacterium; assembly: GCA_017507065.1. GTDB lineage: Bacteria > Verrucomicrobiota > Kiritimatiellia > RFP12 > UBA1067 > UBA1067. Next base: position 23,904 of record JAFWBO010000061.1, read on the forward strand.
TCGTCGAAGATGTAGATTTCGGCAAGATATACTCGCTCGACAAGGGCACGTACACTTTCACCTTCGCGTCGCCGACGAACATCGGCGAAGTGGCGATATTCACGCGCTGGGGCAACGGCGGCCGCGACGGGATAAAGATTTCCAAAGTCCTCGTCAAGACGGAAGGATCAGACGAATGGAAGGAGATCAGCGCGGGAGCGTTTTCGGCCGGGCTTTCGGACGACGTTTCTTCGACAGGCGCGATGGTGGCCGTGCTGAAGCGCAAGGACGGCCTTCTTCTCGCAAGCGGAGTGACCGCATTGAAATTCGTCTTCCCGTCCGGCCAGGACAACAACGGCACCGGCTTTACGGAGCTCGCGGCGTTCGACAGGTACATCCCCGTCGCAAGAGTCTGGACTTGGAACGGAAGCGCCGGAAACATGCTTTTCTCGGATGCGGGGAACTGGGAGGACGCGTCCGGCAACGCCGCGGGAGCGGCCGGCGAAGCGTTCTCTACGGCTTGCTCCGACACGATCAAGATTCCGGCTGGCGTGCAGGTGACGATGGACGTTTCCGCCGATGTCGCAATGGCCGAACTCGGCGGCGGCGTGACGTTCGCCAACCCCGCGCCGGATGCCGTGACGGGCGCGGTCGCCACGAACGTTCTTGCCTGCGCATACATCTCGAATGACGCCGGCGAAGAGACGCGCTTCGACTGCGCTGTCGGATTCACAGGCAAATACTACGTCCATGCCGACGGCTTGGTGCGCTTCGCGGGCGGCGCGACGGCAACCTCAATGGGCGAGGCCGGCGGCGCGTACATGCGCACTCTCGCGGGCGACATCACGCTTTCCGGAGACTTCGACGTGATCGATGCGTCGGACGAATACTGGTGCGTCACCAACGCTTCGCGCTTCACGTCCGGCGTTCTGAAGAAAAACTCGACGGCGGGGGACGTGAACGGAACGCCGAACATCCGCATCTGCGAAGGCGCGTATGCGCACTTCACGGCGGTCTCATCAGGCCGCGACCTCCTTGCCGTCTCCGTGCAGGGCGAACTCGAGGTGGACGGATACTACGACACGAGGAGCGTGGCGAATATAAAAACAGGCGAGACTTTTGCAGGAGACATCGGCTATCCCGGCGATGAATCGTTTGCAGGAAGCACCATCCGCGCAGGCGGCATCCGCCGCACGAGCTATCCAACCACTAGCGGTTACACGGATTACATGGCTTATTTTTATCCTGCCAACTACTACATCGGCTCGCTTGGCATCGGTCTTACGTACAGAGACTATTCAATGATGTTCACTGGATGCGAAAAACATATTTATGCGACGGCCGATTTTTCGATTTTCAACTACACGGACGCAACGCCGGACAATCCGGCGGACTGGGGCGTGTATATCGCGGCTGATACTACGCTCAATACGCAGGGGCATACTGTGACGTGGAACGCGGGCGCGGTAATCAACCTGTCCTCCACGTTCACCAAGGCTGGCGAAGGAACGCTCGTCATGGAGCCGCGCGGCGCAACTTATGAAGGGGCGGGGAATGCGGTTGTCGTGGCGGGCGGTACGCTCGAAGCGCGCGCCTGCACGCTTCCCGGCGCGGCGACCTGGAGTTCAGTCTTCGGCGGAGTGCCGGTGACGGTGAAAGACGGCGCGGTTCTCCGCATTGCCTCCGGCGTTACGAGCGTCACGAACGCGGTGACGATCGAAGAAGGTGCGACGCTCGACATCCAGTCCTTCACGTCGCGCTCGGCCGAGACCGCGTCCGTGGGCGCGCTTTCCGCGACGGGTCCTGCCACGGTGCGGCTATCGGGCACGCTCCCGGACAGCGTCTTCTCGACCGGCACGAACTTCGTCATCGCCACCTCCTGCGACGCCGCGTCGCTCGCGAACATCTCGCTCGACAAATCGGGTCTTGAGTTCGCGACGGCGGGGAAATGCTCGAACGCGAGGCTCGATGTCGTCGACGGAAAGCTTGTCGTCTCCGTGAAACCGTACTTC
>JAFWBO010000006.1 GCA_017507065.1 Kiritimatiellia bacterium
ACTTCTCCATTGTCGATGTGGTGGCGGTGTTGACCGAAAGCAAGGATCCGCTTGCCTATTGGCGGAAGTTGAAACAACGCCTCAAAGCCGAGGGAAATGAAACCGTGACAAACTGTCACGGGTTGAAATTGCGGGCCGCAGACGGCAAGATGCGCATGACGGACGTGGCGACCGCCGAGCAGATGTTTCGCGTCATACAGTCGATTCCCTCGCCCAAGGCCGAGCCGTTCAAAATGTGGATGGCGAAGGTCGCGGCAGAACGGATCGACCAGATGCAGGATCCGGAACTTTCCATCCAGCAGGCGCTGGCGGATTACAGACGGCTGGGATATACGGAGAAGTGGATTGCCCGCCGCCTCAAGTCCATTGACATTCGCAAGGACTTGACGGACGAATGGAAGGCGCGAGGCGTGGAGGATGAGCGCGAATACGCAAAACTCACCAATACAATCTACAAGGCGTGGGCCGGCATGACCGCAGGGGAGTACAAGCGATTCAAAGGGCTTAGGAAGCAGAATCTTCGCGACAACATGACGAACATGGAGCTGATTCTAAGCATGCTTGCCGAGGAATCTACGCGCGAGATATCTGCCGCGACGCGGCCGGACAACATGATCGATCATCACAAGGTCGCTGCCAGCGGAGGGGGTGTGGCAAGGAATGCCCGAATCGAAATAGAGCAAAAGACCGGGCGCATTCGCAAAAATCCAGACGTCTGGATTTTTGACGTGGAGCCATTATCTGGAGATTCTTCGCGCAGACGATCCGCTTGAAATCTTGCTCCGGGGCAAGCAGGAAACGATCATGGACTGACGGGCAAGAATCGCCGCGCCTTGCGTTATACGCAGACGAATACGAGCCCGGGGTTGGGAGAGCGCCTGTAGCGCACCGGTATCATGCTCGCCGCAGGAAAGGCCATGCACTGCGGCGAGAAGAAATCTCCGGCGAATTCGCCGTCGAGAAACCCTTTTATATGGTTTTGTTTCAGATAGCGCCTGCATGCGGCAAGAACCGCCGACTTTATCAGCGAAGTCCCTCCGGTCGACCCGTATCCGGTTACTACGGCGAAAATTCCGCCGCGCCCCTTGGCGCGTTCAGACGAGACTATCCGCGAGAACATGGCAAGCGCCTCGTCTGTGTGTATGCCCCGTCTGTGGATATCGTATTCAACCATGTCGGATTTCATGCGCGTAATGATACCATATTCGCCGCGACGGCGCAAGCCGGGCCGCCGACTTCGGATGAAGGTTGAAATTTTGCGAAAAAAAATGTATCATATCACCGTAGAAGCGTCTCGGCATTGCGGGGCGGATACAACGGTACAACAGCAAACTGAAACAACGAAAGGAATCGGTACGATGGCCATATCTCCGGAAGCAAAACGTTATACGGCTCTTTTTTTGACGGCGTCTTTCGCGTCTCTCGCATCTTTCGCCCAGGGCGCAAAGGGGATCCCCGAGCCTGCCGGCGTGCCGGAACTGATGGAAACCTTCGGAGGAGAGAAGGTCGACAGCGTCGCGAAGTGGGAGAAAGTCCGCCGGCCGGAAATCCTCAAGTGCTTCGAAGAGCAGTGCTTCGGCGTGCGCCCCGAGGCTGTGCGCGACGGAAAACGCATCTCATACAAGATCCGCGAGACGAACGACGTCCTCGGCGGCAAGGCCGTGCGCGAAGTGGTTGACGCCACTTATTCCGGCCCTTGCGGGGATTATGTTTTCACATTCGTGTCGATGCGCCCCAAGGCGAAAAAGCCCGTCCCGGTATTTCTCAACTTCTTCCTCGAAAAGGGCGACCTCGCCGCCCTCACCGCCGCGCCGGACTACAGCGATCCGCGCTGGCCGTTCGCCGACATAATCGCTCGCGGCTTCGCAACCGTCGCGATCTCCAAGATGGCGATAGCCCCCGACGACAGCGCAACCTGCTTCAAGAAGAGCATCTTCCCGTGCGTTGAGCCGCTCTCCGCGCGCACGAAAAGTTCATGGGCCGCCATTTCCTCGTGGGCGTGGGGCAACTCACGCGTCATGGACTGGATAGAATCGCGCCCCGACGTGTTCGATGCGAAGCACGTCGCGGTGGTCGGCCACTCGCGCGGCGGCAAGACCGCGCTCTGGACCGGCGCCACCGACACGCGTTTCGCGATGGTCTGTTCGGTGCAGTCCGGTTGCGGCGGGGCGAAGCTAAACCATGTCAAGCTTCCCAAATCCGAACATATCAGCCAGATCACAAAGGGGTTCACGCACTGGTTCTGCAAGAACTATCTCAAGTGGCGCGGCAAGGAGTTCGAGATGCCGTTCGACCAGCACATGCTCGCCGCGCTCGTCGCGCCGCGCCTTCTCGTGATCAGCTCGGCCTCGCTCGACAGCTGGGCAGGGCAGCCCGGCGAATGGTGGACGGCCAAGCTCGCCGGTCCCGCGTGGGAACTTTACGGCAAGAAGGGGCTCGAGGCCGATGCCTATCCGCCCGTGGATACGCCCCAGTTCGGCGGCAGCGTGGGCTATTTCGTCCGCACCGGCAAACACAGCATCACGCCGTACGAGTGGGCGAGATACATGGACTTCGCCGAAAAGCACGGCTGGAAGGGCGAAAAATAAGTTGGAACGAATTTAAAGCACACAAAACGGCCGATTTATGCTATAATTCCATCCTCTTATGCAGGATGATATAAAAAACACGATAGCGAGAGTGTTCGCAGGGGCGCTCCTTGCGCTGATTCTCGTGGTCGGCTTCATATTCACGAGGCCGGATTATCTGCGTGCGCGCGCGCTCAGAGAACGCGATGCCGAGCTTCAGCAGCGGATAGACGCAAAGCGCCGCGAGATAGCCGTTCTTGTAGAAAACCAGAGGCGGTTCAAGACCGACAGGGATTTTGTCGAATCTATAGCAAGGCGCAACAAGCGCGTATATCCGGGAGAACTCGTTTTCGTTTTCGAGGACTGAGGGTCATGGCGAATTTTCTGAGATTGCTTCTGGGCGTGCTTCTCCTGCCGGCTTGCTGGGGGATGGCCAGGGCGCTCGTCGATTCCATTGTCGCCGCGGCCGGCGCGGAGGGGGCTTTCGGCGCGGAGTCCGTCGCGCTTCTCGGCGGCATCGCGGCCTTCGCTCTCGTCTGGGCGGCGCTTCCTCATCCGGTGAGGACGTATGTCCTCGGACACGAACTTACGCATGCCATGTGGGGGCTGCTGTTCGGGGCGGTTCCTTCGTCGCTCAAGGTGGGCGATAAAGGCGGCAGCGTGAAACTTACGCGGACGAACATGCTCATCACCCTGGCCCCGTACTTTTTCCCGTTCTACACGTTTGTCGTGATAATAGCGGCGCTTGCGACGTATGCGTTCGTGCGGCCGCTGCCGTTCATGCCGCTCTGGATGTTCATGATAGGTTTCACATGGGCGTTCCATGTTCTCTTCACGCTCCAGTCTCTGACGGAGCGCCAGCCGGACATCGCTCTCTACGGGCGCGTTTTCTCGTGGACCTTCATTTTCATGGCCAACGCGGCGCTTGTCATCGTGTGGCTCGCGGCGACGAGCACGCTTTCGTTCGCGGCGGCCGGAGGATTGATCGTGCGCCGCACGGCGGGAGCGTATGCATCGGTGCTTTCGGCCGTGTTTTCGCTTGTCGCGCGCATCGCCGGCGGAGGTGGCTCGTGAAGAAGCTTGTCATTCTCGGAGCCACGGGTTCGATCGGAACAAACACTCTCGCGATCGTGCGCGAGCATCCCGACGAGTTTTGCGTGTCGGCTCTCGCCGTTCTCAATTCGGCGGACAGATGCGCCGCGCTCGCCCGCGAGTTCGGGGCAAGGGCGTATTCCGGCCCTGACGCCGCCGTGCGGGCGGTGGAGGAGAACGACGCCGACATATGCGTTGTGGCGACGGTCGGGATGAGCGGAATCCTTCCTGTTTGGACGGCGATAGAAAAAGGCATGGACGTCGCGCTCGCCACCAAGGAGGCTCTCGTGATGGCCGGCGAATGCATTACGGCCGCGGCGAAAAAGAAGGGCGTGAGGCTAATACCCGTCGATTCGGAGCATTCGGCCGTGTTCCAGTGTCTGCAGGGCTGTGCGGACATGGGCGAGGTGGAGCGTCTCGTGCTCACGGCGTCCGGCGGCCCGTTTCTCGACGCCCCCGCCGATCTTTCCGGCGTTACGCTCGAACAGGCTCTCGATCATCCGCGCTGGAAGATGGGGCGCAAGGTTACGATAGATTCGTCGACCATGATGAACAAAGGGTTCGAGATAATCGAGGCGCGGTGGCTCTTCGACGTGCCGGTTTCGCGCATAGACGCGGTGGTGCATCCCGAATCGATCGTGCATTCGCTCGTGGAATTCACCGACGGCGCGACGCTCGCGCAGCTTTCCGTGCCTGACATGCGCGTGGCGATACAGTACGCGCTTTCGTGGCCGCGCCGTTTCGCGTCGGAGCGCAGGAAACTCGATCTCGCATCTCTCGGAAGTCTCACGTTCCGCCGCCCGGACGAAAAGCGCTTCCCGGCGCTTGCCCTCGCGAAGCGGGCTGTGGAGGAAGGCGGCGCGCAGTGCGCCGTTCTCGCCGCGGCCGACGAGTGGGCCGTCGGGGCTTTCGAACGGGGGGAGATACCTTACACCGGCATCGCGGCGGCGGTCGAGAAGTGTCTTGACGCGGCGCCGCGCATTGGTGCCGAAACAATAGACGCTGTAATGGAGGCAAACAGCTGGACATGGAAATTCTTGTCACGATAGGTTACATACTCATCTGCCTGTTTCTCTTTTCGCTTGCCATAGCGGTGCACGAGGCCGGGCATTTGATCGCGGCTCTGGCGCTCGGTTTCAGAGTGGAGCGTTTTTCGATCGGCTTCGGCCCGGCGCTTTGCAAAAGGACGTTCCGCGGCGTGGAATACAGGCTCAGCGCCATTCCGTTCGGAGGATATGTGATGATCCCCGATCTCGACCCGGAAGGAACGAAGGCCCTCGAAGGCGGCGGCGCGGAGAAGGCGCGGTCCATGCCTCCCTGGAAGGAGATCGTTGTGGCGTTCGCCGGGCCGGCCATGAACGTGGTCCTCGCGTTCGTCCTCGCAATCGTGCTCAGCGTCGTTCCTTGGGCGAAATTCGGCGAACTCGCCCCGGTGATCGGATATGTCGAGCCGGGCGGTCCGGCGGCGGCTGCGGGCATCCTGCCTGGAGACGAGATTCTTTCCGTCAACGGCAGGAAGACGGCGTCGTGGAGCGATATGAGGGTCGAGATCCAGCTTTCCGGCGGAAATGAGATTTCTCTGGCAGTGCGGCGTGGAAGCGACATTCTCGAGAAGCGCTTGAAGGCGCTGAAGGATCCTCTGACCGGCGCCTGGCTCATGCTTGCCGGATCTGTCGCTTCCGAAACGGCTTCGCGCCCGGTGTGGATGTCGGACAAGAGCGTCGCCGGGCAGATGAAGTCTGACGTCGTGCGCATATTCCGCATCCTGAAAGGGCTCGTGACGCCGAAGGAAATGTCGGAGACCGGCAAGGCTCTCGGCGGTCCGGTCTTCATAGCGGAGACGATATACCGCCAGGTGCGCGGCGATTTATGGGACGGCATCGGCTTTTTGAGGCATCTCAACGTGAATCTCGCCGTGCTCAACCTTCTGCCGATCCCCGTCCTCGACGGCGGGCTCATTCTATTCTCGCTTTTCGCGCTCGTTTTCCGCAGGCGTCCGCCGAAGAAAGCGGTCGACATGCTCACGAAATTCTTCATGTACGCGCTCCTCGCCCTGATGGCGTTTCTCGTGTGGCGCGATTCCGCGAGGACGTGGCGCATGCACACCGGCGGCAGAGACGGCGATGGCGGATCAACGCCGTTGCTGAAAACGGCCGAAGGCGAAAGCCCCGCCGGCGCGGAAAGGGGGGCGGCGGCCGATGGGAAATAGGCTTTCGAGAAAAGTTTCCGTCGGCAGGGTCGATATCGGCGGCGGAGCGGGCGTAAGCGTGCAGTCGATGTCGAACGCCGATCCGCACGATGCCGCGGCGATAATCGCGCAGGCGGAGAAGTGCGAAAGGGCGGGATGCGACATCTTCAGGCTTACAGTCCCGGACGCCGAGGCCGCGAAGACGCTCGGCGAAGTGAAAAAAGCCGTTTCCATGCCGATCGTGGCAGACATTCATTTCGACTGGCGTCTCGCGCTCGCCGCCATCGACGCCGGTTGCGACGCGCTCAGGCTCAATCCCGGAAACATCGGTTCGCCGGAGCGTGTCAGGACCGTCGCTTCCGCCGCTTCGGCGAGAGGCGTGCCGATAAGAGTCGGCGTCAACCTCGGGTCGCTTGAGAAAGATCTCGACGCATCGCTGCGCTCCGGGCGCATTTCCGCGGCCGAAGCGCTCGCCGCCTCGGCCATGAGGCATGTCGGAATTCTCGAAGAGGCCGATTTCAGAGATGTCGTGATTTCGGCGAAAGCGTCGAACGTGCTCGATACAGTCGCGGCATACCGTCTTCTCGCCGAGAAGACCGACATCCCGCTGCATGTCGGCGTCACCGAGGCCGGCACGACGATCCCCGGGGCCGTCAGAAGTTCGGTGGCCATGGGAATACTCCTTTCCGAGGGCATCGGCGACACGGTCAGGGTCTCTCTCACGGCGGCGCCGGAGAAGGAAGTCAAGGTCGCTCTCGAAATTCTGCGTTCTCTCGGATTGAGGGAAAACGGGCCGTCGGTGACATCGTGCCCGACCTGCGGCCGCACGAGGGTTCCTCTCGAGCGCGTGGCAGCCGAGACCGAGGCCGCTCTCGAAGAGTTGTATCTGCGCGAAAAGGCGCAGGGGAAAACGATGTCCCCGTTTCCGCGCGTAGCGGTGATGGGGTGTGCGGTGAACGGTCCCGGGGAGGCCAAGGGCGCCGATGTGGCGCTCTGCGGCGGCAACGGTGATTTCGTTCTTTTCGTAAAAGGGAAGCAGGTCTGCAGAGTCTGCGCTGACGAAGCGGCCGGAAAGGTAGTGGAACATGTGGCTTGTCTACGATAATATCGCCGTTTTCATGACGGCGCTCGTCGCGTGCGTTTTCGCATGGCTTTACGGAGGCACCATACACCAGGCGAACGTGACTGTCATCCCCTGGCTGCTGCTCTTCCTTGTCGATATCATGATGTGCTTCCCGCAGAGGCACAGGGGAGAGTCGATATATGACGCGCGCGAACGCGTCTGGTACAACATGAAAAGAGACCCGCTCGTGTGGGTGGCCCTCGTTTTTCTCGTTCTCATGCTCGTGCCGTTCGTGAACAAAGGGCTTTGCCCGATCTGCGACTATACGGCCGTGACGCTCAAGGGCGTGCCTGCGGCCCCGCCGATCCCGCTGGCGCCGTTCTGCGTCGACAGGCAGGACCATCTCGCCGTGCTGCTCTGGTTCGCCCCGGCGCTCGCCTCGATGGTGGCCGTCAAACACTCTCTTCTCAAGCGCGGCAAACGCGCGGTGCTCGCCATTATCGTCGCGAACGGGCTGGGGCTCAGCCTTATAGGCCTTGTCCAGCAGGTCACCGGCGCGGAGTTCCCGCTTTGGCAGACGCAGTATCTGCGCGGGAAGATGCCGTATTTCTTTTCCACGTTCGGCTATCCCAACATGGGCGGAGATTATTTCACGGTGCTTTTCGGCATTTCCATGGCTCTGTGGGCCTGGCGCGTCGACCGCGCGGCCGCCGAGGAGGCGGCCGGCGATGCCGATGCGGTGAAAACGGCCAACCATAAGGTTTTCTGGCGCAAGCACTTCATGCTCATACCTGCGGCCGTGTTTTTCCTTTCGGCCATGGCCACGCTTTCGCGCGCGGCGATCATTCTCGTCACGGTCCTCGCCGTGCTCATGTCTGCGCACGCGCTCGCCGGCGCGTTCAAACGCATGGGCAAGGTGCAGCGTGTGCGCGCCTGCGCCGCCTCTCTGATTTTCGTCGTGACCGTTGTGCTGTCGGCCGTCTACTGCATGCCTGAAAGCATAAACGGGCAGTTCAAGACCACGAACCGGTTCGAGTTCATGGACCGCCTCTCCGGACGCCAGCAGGTCAACACCAAGGTGGCGATCGAGGTGCTCAAAGACCATTTCTTTTTCGGATGCGGCGGCTGGGGATACAAGCATTTCGCGATGACGAAGGTCCCCGAGCGCGACCGCATCATGTTCCAGAGCCCCGGCACGGCAAACGTCCACAACGACTACCTGCAGTTTGCGGTCGAACACGGAGTCGTGGGGCTCGCGCTTCTCGCGGTGATGGTGGCGCTTCTTCTCAAGCCTGTCTTTTCTTTGTGGCGCGCGCTCGCCAATTCGGTGAAATTCAGGCCGCCCAGCAAGTCTCTGGCGAGACCGGTGTCGTTTTTCATATTTCCCGCTCCGGCTTTCTTCATGATACTTTCCGCATGTGTTCCGCTGGTTCACGCTTTCGCCGACTGCCCGCTGAGAAGCCCGGCCGTGCTGACGCTCTTTTTCGTGTCGCTCGCGGCGATAGACGGTTTTCTTCCGAAACCGAAACACAGCCACAGCCGCGGCTGACCGCCCTGGGACAAAAGGTCGCAACAGGAGAGAAAAATGGTTCGAATAAACGAAAACTACTCAAAGATACGTTCAAGCTACCTCTTTACGGAGATAGCCCACCGCGTTGCGGCGCGCCAGGCGGCCGCGCCTGACGCGAAGATAATACGCCTCGGCATAGGCGATGTCACCGAGCCTCTGGCTCCGGCCGTGATAAAGGCCATGCACAGGGCGGTCGACGATCTGTCTTCCCGCGAGACGTTCCACGGATACGGCCCGGAGCAGGGCTATGCGTTTCTCAGGGAGGCGGCGGCGAAAGCCGATTTCGCCGACAGGGGCGTCGACGTGTCGGCCGACGAGATATTCATATCCGACGGCGCCAAGTGCGACTGCGGCAACATCCAGGAGCTTTTTTCCTCCGACGTGAAAATCGCCGTCGGCGATCCCGTCTATCCGGTTTACGTCGACACAAACGTAATGGCGGGGCGCACCGGAAAGAACGACTCCGGCCGCTACGAAGGCCTCGTGTATCTCGAATGCACGGCGGCCAATTCTTTCGTGCCCGGGCCCGAGGCGGCCGAAGGGGCCGATGTCGTCTATCTGTGCTATCCCAACAATCCGACAGGGGCCGTCGCCACGAAAGAACAGCTCCAGAAGTGGGTCGACTGGGCGCGCGAGGAGAAATCTCTCATACTTTTCGATGCGGCGTACGAGGCCTTCATAAGGACGCCGGGCATTCCGCATTCGATCTACGAATGCGACGGGGCGAGAGAATGCGCCATAGAGTTCAGGAGCTTTTCCAAGACGGCGGGCTTCACCGGCGTCCGCTGCGGATACACTGTGGTGCCGAAGGGTCTGTGCGCATATGCGGCCGACGGGACGCGCGTCGAGATGCGGCCGCTCTGGACGCGTCGCCAGACGACGAAGTTCAACGGGGCGAGCTACATCACGCAGCGCGGCGCCGAGGCCGTATACGGCGAGGAAGGACGTGCCGAGACCAGGAAGACGATAGATTTCTACCTCGAGAACGCGTCGATAATTAAAAAGGCCGTGTCGTCCTGCGGTTACAACGTCACCGGCGGCGTCGACTCCCCGTATCTCTGGGTCGACGTCAAGGGGCCGAGCTGGGATTTCTTCGACAGGCTTCTCGACGAAGCCAACATTGTCACCACGCCCGGCGCCGGATTCGGCCGTTCCGGCGAAGGCTACATCCGCATATCGGCTTTCAATTCGCGCGAGAACGTGCTTGAAGCGGTGGACAGGCTCGGGAAGATACTGTGAAGGACGGCTACGAGCTTCTCGATTCCGGCGCAGGAAAAAAACTCGAGCGCTTCGGCGCGTTTACCGTGGCGCGTCCCTGCGCCCAGGCGCTGTGGCGCACGAGGCTCGCTCAGGACGCGTGGGAGCGTGCCGATGCGTCTTTCGACCGCGAGGACGGCAACCGCTGGCGCGGCCGCGGCAATCTCCCGAAAGAATGGACGATGGAGACGGCCGGAATACGTTTCCGTCTCAGCGGCACGGATTTCGGGCATCTCGGCATATTCCCCGAACAGCGCGCCCAGTGGAAATGGATCCGCGAGATGTGCCTTAAGCGCAAAGGCGCGGAAGTGCTCAACCTTTTCGCGTATTCCGGAGGATCCACCATGGCCGCCGCTCTCGGAGGGGCTTCGGTATGCCATCTCGACGCTTCCAGAGGGATGGTCGACTGGGCCCGCGCCAACGCGCGGCTGAACGGTCTCGAAGACGCTCCGATACGCTGGATCGCAGACGATGCGCGCAAATTCATGAAACGCGAAATCCGCCGCGGCAGGAGATACGACGCCGTCATTCTCGACCCGCCGACGTTCGGGCGCGGCGCCTCCGGCGAGACGTACAAGATAGAACGCGATCTCGACGGGACGCTCGAGCTGTGCGCGGGCCTTCTTTCCGACGCGCCGCTTTTCGTGCTTTTTTCGTCGCACACTCCCGGCCTCACGGCGACGGTGGCCATGAATATCATGTCGCAGAAGTTTCCGCGCGCCGGCGTCGAGACGGGGGAGATGCTGCTCGAAGGCGCGTCGGCGCCCTGTCCGAGCGGGGTGTACGCGAGGGCCGTTTTCTGATGGGGTTCTTTTCCGCCATGCTCGTTCTGGCGCTGACGAGAGCGGAGATCATCGACCGCTTCCGCGCGCCGCCGCTGACGAAAGTCGGCGGGCTCGTCCAGGCTGTGGGCGAGTGCCCGTCGGACATGCGCGAAGAGTTTCTCGCGCCGGTCGCGGAGTTCGCGGCCAACGTCTGCCGCGATCTCTATTCGTCCACGATGACGCGCGAGACGCCGTTCAAGGAGCCCGGCATAGTGATAGTCGTCGGAGACGTGCGCACGAACATGACGGACGTGGTGGTGAAAAGGATTTCCCGGCAGAACGGTTCGAAATACACCCGCATATATCTGCCCGCCCCCGGATACGCCGACATCGAAAAGATGCGCACCGAGACGGCCAAGGCGTTTTTCCTTGCGGTCAAAGGCGAAGAAATAGACGATTTCGAGGCTTCGCGGCGCGTGAGATCTCTCGATCCGAAGCTGCGCGACGAAGACAGGATCGCGGACATGGAGGCTTTCGAAAGCGGCGAGAGGATCGATATCGGCGACGAGGCGTATCTGAAGATGAACCGTTCCGTGGCGACGCCCGGCGAGGCTTCGGAGCGCGACATTCTCCGTTTTGCGTCGCATCTGAGGCTGTATCCAGCCGTTTATTCCGAGCCGTTCTGCGGCAGATACGACAGCATAAGTTTCAAAGAGGCCGTTTCTCTCGCCGGGAAAGATCCTCGCATAAGGTCAAGGGCTTTCGCCAAAGCCACGGATACGGCCGTGCTCGGCGGAGGGCGCGGCGAAAAGCTCGCCTCGGCCGCCGAGGCTTATTCCAGATTTCTTTTCGCCCTGGCGGCAGGCAAGGAGGAGAAAGAACTTCTCGCCGCGCTCGGCGAAGCCGACGACAAGCTCGCGGACGCACTTGAAGAGGCCCGCGCGAAACAGAAAGGAAAATGAAATGTCTACCGAGAAGACCATAACAGACAGGACGGTCGACAGCGACATCCTCGAATATACGGTGGGGGACGATCCCGTGCTCGACCTCGATCTCGCAGTCTGGGACGCGATGGGCACGGCCGCCCACGTCACTATGCTTTCGGAGATGAAACTCGCAAGGCCCGTGGTGACGAAGAAAGAGGCCGCGCTCGTGAGGAAAGAGCTCAAGGCCGTGGCGGAGAAGGCTCTCGCCGGAAAGTTCAGGATCGAAACCGACGACCAGGACGTCCACATGGCCGTCGAGAGAATGCTCACAGAAAAGCTCGGCGATCTCGGCAAGAAGATACATACCGGCCGTTCGAGGAACGACCAGGTCGCCGTCGACGTCAGGCTCCACATGAAAGATTCGATAATTTCGCTCAGGCGCGAAACGCTCGATCTCGCGGACGCGCTTCTCGCGTTCGGCAGAAAGCACGACCGCGTGCCGATGGTGGGCAGGACGCATCTCCAGCCGGCGATGCCTTCTTCCGTCGGCGTGTGGGCTTCGGGCCACGCGGAAATGGTTCTCATGTCGCTCGTTCCCGTGCGCTCGGCATACGATCTCAACAATCTTTCTCCGCTCGGTTCGGCTGCGGGCTACGGAGTGCCGCTTCCGCTCGACCGCGCGAGGACGGCTGAACTGCTCGGGTTCTCCGGCACTATACACAACGTTTTCGCCTGTTCCATGGCGCGCGGCGGCGACGAGGCGGCGCTCGTCTCGGCGCTCGCCCAGACGATGTGCGTCCTTTCGCGTCTCGCCGAAGACCTCATACTCTTTTCCATGCCGGAGTTTGCGTATTTCAGGCTTCCGCGCGAATACTGCACCGGTTCGTCCATCATGCCGCAGAAGTTCAACCCCGACGTGCTCGAGCTCGTGCGCGGGAGGACGGCGCAGGTTATCGGCGATCTTGCCGGCTCGCTCACGCTTCTGCACGCGATGCCTGGCGGATACAACCGCGATCTCCAGGACTGCAAGATGCTCTACATGCGCTCGCTCAAGACAGTGCGCACGACTCTGCGCATACTCGCGAAAGTGGTCAAGGGCCTTTCCGTCGATGAAAAGAAGCTCAGGGGCGCTTTCACGCCCGGAGTGTTCGCGACCGACACGGCGCTGCGCATGGTGGCCTCGGGGACGGCGTGGCGCGACGCCTACCACAAGGTGAGGGACAATCTCGGCATGCTCGAAGACGAAGACCCCGACGCTGCCGTCGCCGCGAAGACGCACGAGGGCGCCACCGCCGGGATAGACTGGAAGCGCTACGCCGCCGAATCCAGGCGCCTGCGCGCCGCGACCGACGCCGACGCGCGCGCTCTCGCCGCCGCGAGAAAAAAACTGATCGGCGTCTGACGGGTTCCACTTCCGGCCGGTTTTGTGGTATAATATACGTCGCTCCGTCATGCGTGACAGGGGCGATTCCATGATAAACTCTACGGAAGAAAAGGAAAACATGAAATACACGTACACATGCCTCAATCCGATAGCGGAGTGCGGGCTTGAAAATCTCGACGAGAGATACGAAAGAACGGGCGATTTCGGCGAGGCCGACATCGCGTTCGTGAGATCGGCGAAAATGGACGAGCTCGTCCCCGGCGCGAAACTTATCGCCGTGGCGCGGGCCGGCGCGGGGGTCAACAACATACCGCACGCCGAATACGCCAAAAAAGGCATCGTCGTGTTCAACACTCCCGGCGCCAACGCGAACGGGGTGAAAGAACTCGTGATAGCGGCGATGCTTCTCGCGAGCCGCGACATAACGGGCGGCATCGACTGGGTGAAGGCCAACGCCGCGGATCCCGCCATCGCCAAAACGGCGGAGAAGGCCAAGAAGGCGTTCGCCGGCACGGAAATCAAGGGCAAGAAGCTCGGCGTTATCGGCCTCGGGGCGATCGGGCAGCTCGTCGCCAACGCCGCCGTGGATCTCGGCATGGAAGTCTACGGTTTCGACCCCTACCTTTCCGTCGACGCGGCTTGGAATCTGAGCCGGTCCGTTAAGCACTGCAAGAATGTGGAATCGATCTACCGCGACTGCGATTTCATCACCATACACGTTCCGGCGCTCGAATCCACGAAGGGCATGATCAACGCCGAGGCCATCGCGATGATGAAGAACGGGGTCATCGTCGTCAACGCGGCGCGCGACGCGCTCGTGAACGAGAACGACATGCTCGAGGCGCTCGAAAGCGGCAAGGTCAGAAAATACGTGAGCGACTTTCCCAACGCGGCGACAGCCGGGAAAAAAGGCTGCATCGTCATACCGCATCTCGGCGCTTCTACGGCCGAGAGCGAAGACAACTGCGCGGTGATGGCTGTCAGGGAAATACGCGATTTCGCCGAAAACGGCAACATCGCGAATTCCGTGAACTATCCCGCATGCTCGCTCGGCCCGGCGACGAA
>JAFWBO010000062.1 GCA_017507065.1 Kiritimatiellia bacterium
CGCGTCAGGATGGCGTTCCGCAATGTGGGCGCTTTCAGGAGCCTTCCGACCGACAATATTCTCAACGACACCGGTTTTGTCCCGGGCGTGCCGGGCGAGGAGCGGCAGCCGCTGTGCAACGAAAGCTGGGGAATCCAGTGCGAGGTGTATCCCGCGCAGCTTGCGGACGAGATAGATCTCGAGAAGACGCCGCAGGTGAAACTTCTCTGGTTCGAGGGCCTTTCGCCCTGGGGGTACGAGAACTGGCGCGACAGAGCCAAATCTGCGTGGCTTGCCCGCGCGACGGACACGAATCTCGTCTACCGTTCGAGCTATGTGACATCGCCTGCCGCGGTGATGGATCCTTCGACATGGCCAGGCACGGTTGTCCAGTACGTGCTCGAGGTCATCTACTACCAGATCGGTTCCAACCAGCCCATTACGAACCGCCTTTCGTCTTCCGAATGGACGAAGCCCGAGTGGTACCGCGGAATCGACTACAACCGCGACCGCGGCGGAAACGAATCGTTCGCAGCGTACAATATTCTCGACACCGTCGCACCGCACTGGGCGTGGATCAACGAAGCGAACATTTTCGGCGGATACGATGCCGACGGCCAGAACGACGACAGGCGTGTCCAGTATATCGAGGTCGCCGTGCCGGCGGAAGCCGATATATCATCGTGGGGGCTCAATCTTCTCGTCGCGCACGACACGACCGGAATTGTGTACACGAACCGTCTTGCCACGTTCGGAGAAGACAATCTCGCGGGCAGGAAGCGCAATCTCGTCGGCATGGAGTCGAACATGGTGTTCCGCGTCGTGGCAAGTCCGCTTGCAAGACAATATCAGCAGCTGGACGCTTCGAAGGGCGAGATCGACGGCGTATGGCGCACTCCGACGCTCGGAACGCCCGAGTTCACCCAGTCCGGCGAGATAGATGCCTTTTCGCCGGTTGGCATACAGCTCGTGAGAGGCAGCGGCATACTCGAGCACGAAATCGTCGCGCTCGGGACAAACTACTATTCCCGCGTCGGCATGCCGGAAGGTCTCCAGAAATCCCACAATCCTTCGAACGTGGCGGAATTTTTGAACGCGCGCCTCGCCGACAGCGCGTTTATCGCCGTGCCGGAAGATTCTTTCTCCGCGGCGGCCTCCGTCGGCGTCTTCAGGGATTCGGGCGAAACGCCCGGCGCGTGGACGAATGTTTTCGGCAAGACGCCCGGGCGTATCAACGGCGGACAGACGATAAACCCGAACCATCCGACCCCGAACGGTTCGTCGCTTATAGTGTATGCCAATCTCGCGCCGTCGGGACATATTCTCCAGTCGCTCGGCAACAATATCGTGAACACGAACGGCAATGTCATTCTCATAGTTCCCAAAGGTCTCGTCGGCGGAACGAACATAACATACACGATCGACAAATGGTACGAACTCGATTCCGTCACGACAAACGCCGTCGCCGCATCTGCGGTGAAATCAGGCGACAGGCAGTATGTGCTTACGGTGGCCGACAACTGTTCCAACAACGTGACCGTCGTCGCCGCGGCCAGAGTGTCGGAATATCTCACGAACCTCGGCGTCACCGAAAACAACAGGTATACGCCGGCGGTGATGGAATGGCTCAGGGAAGGCAGGAACGCCTGGGGCGAGCCGTGGGCGAACACCGACGCCGACACGGTCAGGCTCGCCGATTTCATAGGCGCGAGCGGCTCCGTGATAACGAATCTCTCTCTTACCGAAATGTACTGGTTCGACATGGATCCGACGGTTGGCGATCTCGCGCTCAAGGCGCATTTCTCGAAGGCGCCTACGACCAAGACGGTCGTCGCAAACGAACAGACAGGAGCGCTTAGGACGAACGTGAACATCGGCGTGTTCATGATGGTGACGAACAGAGCCACCGGCGAAGCGTGGACGCCGTATGTCCTTCGCGGGCTCGATCCCGGGTCCAAATCGTGGGATATGACGAACGAAACAGCATCGGCCTGGACGTCGGTCACGTTCAAAGTTACAGGCATAATGCCGACCGAACACGTGGACATAGGCTTTTTCAGCAAAGACTGGATTCCTTTGAGGTGGTTTGTGTTCCAGCCTGATTCTTTCAGGCCTTTGACGGCGTCGGAAAACCCCGGAGTAACATTCATCGATGTTGTCGATCCCCATTCGCCTTCGTCGCCGGGATACGGCGCAGGCTGGTGGAGATATCCGGAGTTGACTCCTTATTTCAAGTGGGACATCGATGAAAGGCTTAAACCATATACAGTGGAATCTCTGAAACAGGACAACGACATATGACAATGAAAAAACACATGGTATCGCATAATGTCCATATTGCCGCCGCTGCGGCTCTCGTCTGCTTTCTGCAAGGCTGCGACGGATGCGGGAGAAAGCCGCAGCCGGAGAAACCAGATCCTGTCGTCGAGCGCGTGTCCGACAAGGAGTATATGGGAAGGCTCGGGAAGTGCGTGGAGGAGCAGAGAAAGCTCGCAAGGACTGCGAGCGATACCATGGCGAGGCTCGATGCCGCGCGCGCTTCAGGAGCGGCGGCCGAGACGGTGGCCGCCATATCGAACGAACTTCAAAAATGTTACAGAGACATGGAAGCGGCCCGTCGCCGCGCACAGGAGATGGTGCGCGACAGGATGCTGCAGCAGAATCGCGGGTCGATGAACAAGGAGGCGAAATAATGAACATGAGGAAAATGTTTCTCGGTGCGGCGGCGGCTCTGGCCGCATCTGCCTGCGGGTCGCTTTTTGCGGCGGCAGAGGGCGATATTTTCGAGATCCGTCCGTGTCTGAGAGACGGGACGGCGACAAACGAGTACGCGACAGCCTCTTCGCCAATGGATTCGGGCCGGAAGCTTTATTTCAACATGAGGCTTTATGCCAGGGTCCCGGGCGATACAAATACGTATTGGCGGCTCGAGCATATCGGCGCCTCCGACGAGATCGTCGATGATGCGCTCTATCCTCTCCAGATAGGCATATACGTTTCCGGCCGGCTTACGTACGCCACGCTCGTCGAGACGGTGAGCCGCGGCGATTTTACAGATTTCATTTTCGAATACGTCACGCAGCCGGGCGATTTCGCGATGCCGATCACGCTCGCCACCGAATCTGGGCCTGCTACCGAGACGGAAGACGGCAGCGCCTATCTTCTCAATCCGGCGCGAACGGGCAAGTGGAAAATCTCGAACATCCGCGGAGATGAATGCAATCTCTTGTACTACTCCTACTCCAGCACGGGCGAGAGGCCTTCTTCCGCTTCGCCGGACGGCGAGCGTATAACAGATTATTCGCTTCGCAAATGCGGCTTCTACGTGCAGACGGTCGATTTCGATGCGGTATACGCCGATGCGTCCGGGACGCCTGCCGTGTGGCGCACCGTCCACGAGGGATCGACCATCGCCAATCCCGCGTCGCCGAAACTTGCCGCCGCAGCTCCGCTTGCCGAGTCGACTACGCTTTACGTCTGGTCGATGAACGGCGATGCCGTTGAAATCGAGGGCGGGGCGGACACCGTCATAACCACGAATTACGTGGGAGGGGCCGCCCAGACCGCAACGGTCAAGATGGGGACGGTGACGATGGCCGGCGGCGCGACGTCTGCCGATTTCTCCATAAGAGGCAAGGTGAACGGCGGCGCGGCCGATCTCGTCTTGAGCGCATGGCCCGGCTTCAGATTCGACGGAGACAGGCATATCCTCGACGACGAATACGTGACGCGCCGCGTAAGATGCATCGAACCCCTGCCGGCGAGTGTCGTGGTGGAGGCCGACCGCGCGACTGCGGTCGCCGACAGCGACTACCTCGTCTGCAAGGCGCGTCTTTCCGTGTACGTGACGCAGCCATACAACGACGGTCCGATCGAAGTCACGGTGACGCCGTCGTTCGAAGACGGGCACGCTGGCGGCTGGGGCGATTACGTGCGTTTCTCGACCACGAGCGAATCCGTCCAGACTCTCCCGTCGGCCTCTGCCGCGCCGAAGGTGACCATACCGGCGGGCTCCACGGACAAGAGATACATCTACGTCTACGCAATCCGCGGCGACGAGCACACCGAGGGCGTCGGCAAGCAGATGAAGTTCACTCCGGAGATCGACCCGGCCGTCCAGGCCGCGGCCGGGATAAGTTCGCTCGAAGCGGCCGGCCTGAACATATCGGCCGCAGAGCCTGTCGTC
>JAFWBO010000063.1 GCA_017507065.1 Kiritimatiellia bacterium
GGCAGGCTTTTCGATACGTTTATGGCATTCGGATTTTTAAAGAAGATAGTCTCTGTTCTGTCCGGCAGCGAAAAGAACTCCCGCAACGGCGGGAAGAATTCCTCTGGGCGCAAGGATCAGGGGCGCAAGGGCGGCAAGAAGCGTCAGGGCGGCAGTCAACAGCGCCAGGAGAAGAAGGGCAGCCGTCAGCAGAAGCAGCCCCAGGGGGGCGAATCGAAGAAACAGCAGCCCCAGCCGCGCCGCTCCGAGCAGCCGCGCCGCGATGCTTCCAGGCAGGATCCCGGCGAGTCCCAGGGGCGCCGCGGCAGGCGCGGCGGAGACAGGGTCAAAGGGCGTGCTCCCCAGGGAATGACGGCGCCTGGCGAGATGCGTCCGGGCGGCGAGATTTCCGAACGCGAGCTTGCGAGGCGCAAGGCCGCGCATGCCGCGTGGGATCCTGCATCGTTCCAGGTGGAGCCTGTCGAAGGCAAGAAGCGTTTCCACGATTTCGATCTTCCCGGCGAGGTTATGCACGCCATCGCTGATCTCGGCTTCAAATATTGCACCGAGATTCAGGCGCTGAGCCTTGAGCAGGCGCTCGCAGGCAACAACATAGCCGGCAAGGCTCAGACAGGTTCCGGCAAGACGGCCGCGTTTCTCGTAGCCATTCTTACGCGGTACCTGAGAACTCCCGAGAAGCGCGCCAAGACGGGGTCTGCCCCGCGGGCGCTTGTCATCGCCCCTACGCGCGAGCTTGTCATACAGATATGCAAGGATGCCGACGCGATCGGCAGATATTCGGCTCTCAGGTGCCTTGCCGTGTACGGCGGAATGGACTACGACCGCCAGAAGCGCGAGGTATCCGGCGCTCCCGTGGATCTGCTCGTCGCCACCCCCGGCAGGCTTCTTGATTTCGTCAAGTCGCACGTCCTCAGCCTCTCCAACGTCGATACGCTCGTCATCGACGAGGCCGACAGAATGCTCGACATGGGCTTCATTCCCGATGTCAGGCGCATAATGAGCTATCTTCCTCCCAAGGAGAAGAGAGCCACAATGCTCTATTCGGCCACTCTGAACGATACGGTCATGCGCCTTGCTTCGCAGTGGATGGAGAAGCCTTTCAAGGCCGAGGTGGAGAGCGAGACGAACGCGACCGACACCGTCAAGCAGGTTGTCTACACCGTCCGTGCCGAAGACAAATTCAAGGTTCTCTACAACCACATCGCCCTCCATCCGCAGGCGCGCACGCTCGTTTTCTGCAACAGAAAGGCCACCACCGAGGATGTCTACGAATCTTTGAAGGTGAGAGGCGTGCAGGTTGAGATGCTTTCCGGCGACGTAAACCAGACGAAGCGCCTCAAAGTGCTCGATCTCTTCCGCGACGGAGAGGTGAGGATAGTCGTGGCGACCGACGTCGCCGGGCGCGGCATCCACGTGGACGGCATCGAATACGTGACCAACTTCGATTTCCCCTACGAAGCCGAAGATTACGTCCACCGCATCGGGCGCACAGGCCGTGCGGGCAACACCGGCATCGCGATATCGTTTGCCGACGAGGACGAGTCGTTCGCCATACCGGAGATCGAGAAGTACATCGGCGAAGAGCTCAAATGCACGATGATCACCGACGACGATCCTCTTCTCAAAGATCTTCCCCCGCGCGGTTCAAAGCTCGGGAGCGTGGACGAAGCGGCGCAGGCCGCCGTCGATGCGCGCGAGGCCGTGGGCGACGAGGAGAAAGCGGCTGCCGCCGCTGTCACCGGCGCGAACGCATACACCGCCGCAGGGCGGCCGGCCGTCCTCAAGGACGAGCATCTCGTGAGAGAGATGCCCGAGTTCAAAAAGGCGTTCGAGCCGCAGCCGCAGCCCAGAGACGAGAGCAATGTCTACTCCGAACCGGTGAGACAGAGCGAGAAATTCGAGGAGTGGAAATGTTAAATTACCTCTTGAAATAAGAGGGGTGAATTTGATATAATACATAGAAATCCTGAAAAAGCAAGGAACAAAAGATAAATGCCGACAATAAACCAGTTGATCCGCAAGGGGCGTTCCCCCTTGGCGAAGCATTCGAAATCGCCTGCGCTGAAGGCCTGCCCCCAGCGTCGCGGCGTGTGTCTCGTCGTCAAGACGATGACCCCCAAGAAGCCTAATTCCGCTCTCCGGAAAGTGGCGCGTGTGCGTCTCACGTCCGGTTACGAAGTGACGGCCTACATCCCCGGCGAAGGTCACAACCTCCAGGAGCACTCCGTTGTTCTCGTGCGCGGAGGCCGTGTGAAGGACCTTCCTGGCGTCCGTTACCACATCGTCCGCGGCAAACTCGATTCGCTCGGTGTCGCCGGCCGCAACCGCAGCCGTTCGAAGTACGGTATGAAGCGCCAGAAGAAAGAGGAGAAGTAAGACATGTCCAGAAGAGGCAAAGCGATCGTAAAGACGGTCACTCTCGATCCCAAATTCAATTCGGAGCTTGTGGCGCGCATGATCCGCGTGATCATGAAAGACGGCAAGAAGTCCGTCGCCGAGAAGATCGTCTACGGTGCGATCGACAAGGTGAAAGAGGCTCTCGAGAAGGACCCTGCCAAATTCACGAAGGACGAAAAGGCCTATACCGATCCTCTCGAGGTGGTCGCGGCGGCTATCGACAACATGAAGCCGCAGGTCGAGGTAAAGACGCGTCGCGTCGGCGGCACGACTTACCCCGTTCCCGTTCCGATCGCCCCCAACCGTCAGCTTTCTCTCGCGCTCAGGTGGATGACGCAGTTCGCTTCCGCCCGCCACGGCATGGGCATGCCCGCCGCGGTTGCGGTCGAGATGGTCGATGCGTTCCTCGGCCAGGGCAATGTCATCAAAAAGCGCGATGATGTCCACAAGATGGCTCAGGCCAACAAGGCGTTCGCCCACTACGCGTGGGGCAACAACGCCGGCTGAAGAAGCGGAGCCTCGCTTTTTCGGGATGAATGCTCCGGATTGTTCCGGGGCATTTTTTTTTTGCATTCAGAGAATGTCCGATTTGCAGAATATCGGATAAAGTGGTATAATACGCATCACATAAATTTAACGAAAAAAAAGGAAAATACAACATGAAAAAACTCGTAGCAGTAGCGGCAATCGCGCTCGCGGCCGTGTCGGCAAAAGCCGACGTAGCATGGGACTGGTGGTTCATGAACGGCACTAAAACGCCCGTCGTCCACCTCGGAATAGCCTGCAAGGCGCTCACGGTAAAGGCCGCGGAAGTTTCGCTCGTCGCCAACATGACGCCCGTCGTCCGCAACGGCGCACAGGTCAGCCTCTTCTTCAACAAGGCCGAGACTGTTTCGTGGGTCCAGGGCGCTCTCGTGAACACGGCTTCGTCCGCGAAAGTCCAGGTGGGGCTTCTCAATTTCAACAAGAACGGATTTCTTCCTTTCTTCCCGTTCGTCAATCTCGACAAGTCGCTTTTCGACTGATTGCCGGCCGAAGCGCAGGTGAGACCGGACGATGGCCGGAATAAAATTGACAAAGACCGAACTCAAGGCGCAGAACGACGCCTTGAAAAGGTTTTTGCGTTTTCTTCCGATGCTCCAGTTGAAGAAACAGCAGCTTCAGGGGGTGATCGCCGGTATCGTCGCGAAGACGGAGGAAGTGCGGGATCGCGAGAGCCGTCTCAAGAAAGAGGTTGACGGCTGGGTAGGGCTTCTCGCCGAGCGGCCCGATCTTGTCAATGGCCTCGTCAAGCTCAAGGAAGTGAAAGTGTCGTCGGCGAACATCGCGGGCGTCACCATTCCCACGTTCGAGTCTATCGAGACGGAAACTGCCGTGATCGATGCATGGGATACGCCCGCCTGGCTCGACGACGCCGCTGTCGCCGCCCGGGAATACCTTTCTTTGCAGGCTCAGCGCGACGTGTTCGAAGAACAGCTCCGTCTCGTAGAGAGCGAGCTCAAGCAGACTTCGCAGCGGGTCAACCTTTTCGAGAAGGTAAAGATCCCCCGTTGCAAAGAAGCCATACGTCTCATTAAAATCGCGCTCGGCGACGAACAGACTGCCGCCGTCACGCGCGGCAAGATTGCAAAGTCGAGGTCTCCTGGCGAGCCGGACGGAGAGGAGAGCGCGGCATGATTGTCAAGATGAAACATCTCGATCTTGTCGCTCTCAAGTCTTCGCGCGATGCCGTCGTCGAACGTCTCCGCGCGCTCGGCGCCGTTCATCTCGATCTTGCATCGGCATCGGGTGCGGAGGTTTCTGCGGCGAAGAGCGAGGCTGCCGATGCCGAAAAAGCCGTAAGATGCATCCTCAAGGCGCGGCGCGATCTCGGTGTCAGGAAGGGAACTGCCGAGCTTTCTCCCGCCGAAGTGCTTTCGCTCGAAGCCGAAGTCGCAGCCCTCGAAGAAAAAGCCGATTCTCTCCGCCGCGATATAGCGAAGGCGGCCCCTTACGGCGATTTCGATCCGGCGCTTGCAAAAAAGATCATCGAAGCCGGCGTGGACATTTCGTCTGTAGCCGAGCTTCCTCCCGAGCTGCCCGCCGTGCGGCTTTCCGAAATGGAAAAGTCGCTCGTCGAGTGCATCGGCGAGAGGCGCGAGGTGCTTTTGCGCATTGCAGGCGCGGATGACGGGCGCATAACGGCCCGCTTTCCCTCGCTTTCCGCTAAAATAGCTTTTGAAAGCGCGAGGGAACTCATGGCCGACCGTGGCGAGGTGGCCGTCATTTCCGGATGGATTCCTGTAACCGCCGAAAGCCGTTTCGTGTCCGCAGCGAAGCAAATGGAGGCAGGCTATCTTCTGCGCGATCCCGAAGAAGGGGAGACGCCCCCGACGCTCGTGGAGCCGCCGCGCATATTCAGGCCGATGAAGGCTCTTTTTGCTGGCCTCGGCATCGCGCCGGCCTACACCGAGAGCGATGTGTCGGTGCCTTTCATGTGTTACTTTTCGCTCTTTTTCGCGATGCTTGTCGGCGACGGGGCCTACGGAGCGATTTTCCTTCTCGGCACGCTTGCTTTGCGCAAGAAACTCCCTTCGAGCTGGTTCAAACTTCTCGTCGTGTTTTCTACGGCGACGGTCGCGTGGGGCGTTCTGTCGAACACGTGGTTCGGCGCGTCCATTCCGGCGCTCGCCGCATTGCCTACTGTGAAGTGGCTCGCCGATCCGAGTTACAAGAACATGATGTTCCTCTGTTTCACCATCGGCGCGAGCCATCTCATGCTCGCGAGGCTGTGGAACGGCATTTGCCGTTTCCCCGATTCCACCGCACTCGCCGAATTCGGCTGGGCGGGGATTCTGCTTTTCATGTATTTCGTGACGAATTCGATCGTCGGCATCTTTTCTTCGATTCCGAATGCCGTATTCTGGGTTTTCGGCGTTTCGCTCGCGCTTGTTTTCCTTTTCACGGTCAAGCCGTCGCAGCTGAAGACGCGCGGCGCCGAGCTCGGCATGCTGCCGCTCAACATAATGAGCACTCTCGGCGACATCATAAGCTATGTGCGTCTTTTTGCGGTGGGGCTTGCTTCGGTGAAGGTCGCGGAGAACTTCAATTCAATGGCCGTTTCGCTCGTCTCCGACGCTTCGTCTCCCTTCGTGACGGCGCTGATGTCGGTGGCTACGGTGGCGATTCTTCTCGTTGGCCATGCGCTCAACCTCGCCATGGCGGCGCTTTCGGTGCTCGTGCATGCGGTGAGGCTCAACACCCTCGAATTTTCAAACCACAAGGGCGTAAGCTGGTCTGGCTATGCTTTCGCTCCGTTCTCGAAACCTCAAACAAACGAAAGGAAAAACTAAAATGAGTGATGCAGCCATGGTAGTCGCAGGGTCTATAGCCTGTCTCGGTCTTGCCGGCGCGGGAAGCGCGTTCGGTACCGGGCTCGCCGCAGCCGCGGCCGTCGGTGCGTGGAAGAAATGCTATGCGGCGAACAAGCCTGCGCCGTTCCTTCTCCTTTCGTTCGTCGGCGCGCCCATAACGCAGACTCTCTACGGGATGATTCTCATGTTCATCATGCTCGGCAAGACCGGCGTCGCCGGTGCCGGCGTGCCCGTTCTCGTGTCTGGCATATTCGCAGGCCTCGCGATCGGTCTTTCGGCTCTTTTCCAGGGGCGCGCCGGCGCGGCCGCATGCGATGCGCAGGCCGAGACGAATCAGGGCTTCACCAATTATCTCGCCGCTCTCGGCATAGTCGAGACGGTCGCCATTTTCGCGATGGTCTTCGCGCTCATCGCCATAGGCAGCATAGGCTGATGCGCCTGCGGCCGTCGACAGCGGCGTTCGCTGCGTTCGCCGCGCTTTTTGCGGCGCTGGCCGTGTTTGTTTTCTGGGGGACCTGGGGGCTCGACGCCGCTCCGGTCATGCCCGACTGCCCTGTCTGGCATCCGCAGGATCATCTTGCGAGATGGTTCGCTGGATGGCTTGAAAGCGGCAAGTTCGTGCCGGGCGATGTCAAGGAATTCCTCGGCTCGCCGTATTTCTGGCAGGAGCTCCAGTATGCGGCGGCGCTTTTCTTCGCCGCGCTCGGTGCGGCGTATTTCCTGAAAGGACGCGGCCTTTCGCGCGTTTCCTCGTATGGCGCCGGTCTTCTGCTGGCGTTCTGCGGATATTGGTGTTCGCTTTTCTCGGCGGGGCATCTCGGCTGGTTCCGGTGGATGACATACGGCGTGTTCGCTTTCGCGCTCGCCGACCGCGCAGCACGGAAGGGGAAACCCCGTCATTGGATATTCCTCGGCGCGACACTTGCATGGGGCTCGTTCTATCAGCCCGACCTGTGGCTTCTCTTCACGGTGTTCACCGCAGCGTATTTTCTTTTTGCCTCCGTAAAAACTTTCATCGAGGCAAAGCGGTGCGGAGACGCGCGTGGCTTCGTTCTGTCTCGCGCTCTCGGCGCTCTCGGCGCTCTCGCGGTTTTCGCCGCGATAGGATTTCCTTCATTCAGGAGTGCGATTGTCAACGATCTCGCCGGCCGCGACAGCCAGATATCTTCCGGCGAGACTCTTCCTGGCGGCGCATTGGATCAGGCGGAGCGGCGTTGGATATTCGTGACCAACTGGTCTATGCCGCCGGAAGATACGCTTGAATTCGTCGTTCCCCGCATACACGGCGATACGAGCTGCCCCAATGTCCTCTCTCTCGGCGCTAGGCAGGGTAGCGGCGTAAAACCGTATACAGGGCGCCTCGGGAGGCCGTACGGCGCCGACAAAGGCAACTATCGCCAGCATTCGCTTTATGTCGGCTGGGTTACATGCGTTCTTGCGGTTCTCGGCACGGTGTATTTCAGACGTCTGGCCGAAGTGCGTTTTTTTGCGGCGGCCGCGGCGGTGTTCTGGCTTTTTTCGATGGGGCGCTACTGCGAGCCGATCTACAGGCTCGTTTACGCTTTGCCGATGGGAGACTATCTGCGCGCGCCCGTGAAATGGCATCATCTCACCGAATTCTGCATCTGCATGCTCGCGGGATGGGGGTTGGAGAGCGTATATCGGCTTCTTGCGGCCAAGGGGGTAAAGCGCGGCACGGCGGCGTGTGCGGTTTTCGCCGTTGCCGTTTTCGGCGCATGCGATCTCGCAAGGGTGGACAGGCTTTATCTCGCCGTCATGGACATTTCCGCCGTGCGCGGCCGGAACGATGCCGCAGACGACGTAAAGTCGCTCGGAGGCGGGAAAGTGGCCGATTTCATAGAGGGCGGGTACGGCCTTGCCGCATGGTCGTTCGCTTCTAAAGGTATCGAGATGTCGGCCGATCCTGCCGGGGCGAGATTCCTTTGGATGCCGGTCGCGCACGCTGCTGCGGCTGGCAGCCGTCTCAAGGCGGCCGGATTCGAGATGGCGGGGACTTACGATATCACGACCGGCGGAATACGCAGGTCTGCCCGCGGAAGAGCCGTGCTCTATTTCTCGCGCAACGTCAAAACTCCAGTCGCGGAGAAGAAGAGCGAAGGCGCTTTCCCGGCGACGGGCGCGGTGTCGGCTTCTGTCACGCTTGCCGTGGTGTTCGGGGGAATGGCGGCGTTTTTCGTCAGGATGCGTCGCCGCCCGTAATTCGATTGCGGTGCTTTTCGACAACCGCTTCGTAGCGGCGTTTTGTTTTAAGGAAAATCATCGCCGAAAGCGGAATCGTCGCGAGATAGATGAGCCCGGCGATCCCGAGGGTAAGCCACACGTTCGAAATCAGAAGGGCGATCGTCAGAAGCGCGACGGCCATGAAGAGCCTGAGCTGCCCGCGCGATTTGAAGTGGATCGCCTTGAGCGATATCGTTGGAAGTCGCGAGGCCATGAGCAGACCGACGAACAGGAGCATGAAGCATCCGAGCGCCGGATGCTGGAGAATATCCTGGAGAAGCGGGAATTTGCCCTTTGCGTCAAGCGCGATGGCGAGAATCGCCGGCGTCAGAACCATCCAGCATCCGCCCGGCGCCGGCACGCCGGTGAAGAAGTGTTTCCAGTACGGAATGGCCGGCGCTTCGAGCATGGTGTTGAATCTCGCCAGACGAAAGCAGTCGCAAAGCGCGTAGAAAAGCGAACATCCGAGCACGAGACGCACGGTTTCCTGCGAGAAGCCTTCGTGAACCGGGCCGCCGGTGAGCCAGAAGAACATGAACATTGCCGGAGCTACGCCGAAATTCACGAAGTCGGCGAGAGAGTCGAGCTCGGCACCGAGCTTGGAACTCGCTTTGAGGAGCCTCGCGACCCGACCGTCCATTCCGTCGCACACGCATGCGATGAGAAGGGCGTAGAGAGCCTGCTGGAACCTGCCTTCGCTCGAAAGCGTTATCGACGTGATCCCCGCGCACGCCGCCATGGAAGTGACGAGATTTGGAACGATCGCTTTTATAGGAACGTTGCCGTCGCGCGCGTTTTCGCGGCGCTTTGAACGGCGCGACCTGAATCTGAAACGGCTCATGGAAAAACTCCGTTTTTTATGCAAGGCGGCCCAGGATCGTCTCTCCCGCGACCATGATCTGGCCGAGGCGCACATTCGGCTCCGTCCCGGCGGGCAGATACACGTCAAGCCTCGAACCGAAGCGGATGAGACCGAAGCGCTCCGCACGGCCGAGCCTGTCGCCGTCTTTCACCTGAGGCACGATGCGTTTGGCCACGAGGCCTGCTATCTGCGTGACGGCGTAGATTTCGCCGGATGCGGCCTTGACGAGATAGTTGCACCTCTCGTTTTCCTTCGAAGCTTTGTCGAGAGACGCGTTGAAGAATTTGCCTGCGGCGACGTATTCCTTTTTGAGTATCTCGCCCGCGGTGGGCATACGGTTCACATGCACGTTGAACACGCTCATGAAGATGGAAACGCGCCAGAATTCCCTGCCCTTGTATTCTTCCATTTCGCCGAGCGAATCCGGGAAGGGAGCCTTTGTTATCATGCACACGCGCCCGTCGGCGGGGGAGAGAACGGCCTTTTCGTCGTCCGGCGGATATCGTTCGGGATCGCGGAAGAAAAGAAAAGTCCCGTATGCCAGAAGGAAGAGAATACCCTCGAGGAACCCGAGGCCCGGCAGAAACCGGTCTATGACAACTGAAGCGGCGGCGGCGATGACGAGCGCAATCACGCCGAACTTCACGCCTTCGCGGTTTATGTGCGGAAGAAGATACGCCCTGTTCGAGAAATCGGGCTTGGTTTCGTCTTTCACGGCGAAAATTCTCCTGTGATGAAAGTTCAGCTTACCGAGATGCGCACGGCGCCAGGCTCGGACGGCGCGGCTTTCGGAGGCTTGGGCGCGTTTTTCCGGGGCGGACCGATGAGCGCCCCGTGCACGCGGCCGAGGGTTTTCGGGGCCTGCTCCACGAAACATTCTTCGGCGAGATTTTCAAGAACGCGGCTTATCACGTCTTCGCCGATTTCGCGGTGGGCGTTTTCGCGGCCGCGGAACTGGAGCGTGAGCTTGACCTTGCAGCCTTCCTGGAGGAAGCCGCGTATCTGGCCGAGCTTGTAGTTGAAATCGTTCGTGTCGGTGCCGGGATGGAATTTGATTTCCTTCACCTTCTGCACCTTCTGCGCTTTTCTCGCCTGCTTCGCCTTGATGGACTCTTCATACTTGAATTTCCCGTAGTCCATTATTTTGCAGACGGGAGGGTTGGCGTTGGGGGTTATTTCGACGAGGTCGAGACCGTTTCGGTCCGCCAGGCGCTGGGCTTCGTGTGTCGGCATGACACCGAGCATTTTTCCAGTGGAATCAAGAACGCGAACCTGCGGAACGCGGATCTTGTAATTTACGCGAGTGAACTGCTGTGAGATAAGGCACCCCTTTTTTTGTTGGTCCTCGTGAATCATTGGTGCTCGGGGCGGGACTCGAACCCGCAAGGATCTCTCCACATGCACCTCAAGCATGCGTGTCTGCCAATTTCACCACCCGAGCAGGTGATTGATTGGCGCATATTATACCATATTGTTTCGGTGAATGCAACCCCCTCTTTTTTTGTTCTTTCGGAACGCGAAAAGAGGAATTTATGGTATAATATCGGAAATCAACGATACTAAACGAAGGAGACTTTTTTGTATGTCAGAGCTTAAAGTCGGCATTGTCATGGGCAGCGATTCTGATTGGCCGCAGGTTAAGAAAACCTGCGAGACTCTCGACAGGTTCGGCGTCGGATACGAGACGCGCGTCATTTCCGCGCACAGGACGCCGGAGGAGGCGATAGAATATTCCAAGAGCGCCGAGGCGCGCTCGATCGGCGTGATCATCGCCGCGGCCGGCGGCGCGGCGCATCTCGCTGGCGTGCTTGCGGCCGGAACGGTTCTCCCCGTGATCGGCATCCCGATGGCCGGAGGAGCGCTGAACGGCCTCGATGCCCTCTATGCGACGGTCCAGATGCCCGGCGGCGTGCCCGTGGCCACGGTCGCCGTCGGGAGCGCGGGGCCGGTGAACGCGGCGCTCCTCGCGGTGCAGATACTCGGCACGGCCGATCCGGAGCTGCGCGAAAAATTCCGCGCCCACAAGGAAGAGCTCAAGCGCAAAGTGGCCGCGGCAGACGACAGAATACATTCAGAGGCATGAGCGGATCGTTTGCAGAACTCGTTCTCAAGGCGACGGGAATCTATTCCGACGCCCAGGTTTCGCGCATAACAGAAGCGCGCGACGCCAATCCCGGTATGGGGCTCGCGGAAGCCGCGGTGAAATTCGGCGGGCGGAAAGAAGCCGAATTCATCGAAGCGGCGGGGCGTTCGCTCGGTCTCGAGACGGTCGATCTCTCGCGCCGCCAGCCGAGCCCCGACGCCCTCGCGGCGCTTCCGGCGAGCGCCGTGTACCAGTACGGCGTGCTTCCTTTCAAGATCGATGCGGCTTCCATAACGGTTGTGACCGGCGACCCGTTCGATACGAAGGCTCCTGACGGAATACGCCTTATCGCGCAGCGTCCGGTGAAAGTCGCGCTCGCTCCGCGCGACGATGTCGAGAAGGCCGTCAAGAAATATTACGGCGTCGGCGCCGACGCGATCGAGAAGATGATAGAGGACGGCAGATACGCCGTCGACGAAGACGCCGGCTCGATGACGAAGATCGACGTCAACGAGATGGGCGAGGAGGCCTCGATCGTCAAGTTCGTCAACCAGATCATCGCCGAAGCAGACCGCCAGGGCGCCACCGATATCCATATAGAGCCGCAGGAGACCGAACTCAGGATCCGCTACCGCATAGACGGCATGCTGCACAAGGTGGACGTGCCACCGCAGCTCAACCGCCTCAAATCGGCCATCATTTCCCGCATCAAGGTGATGGCCAACCTCGATATCGCTGAAAAGCGCCTGCCGATGGACGGCCGCATAGGCATCCGCATCGCCGGGCAGGACATAGACATCCGCGTGTCGACGATGCCGGCGGCGTACGGCGAATCTGTCTCGCTGCGTCTTCTCGCCAAGAGCGGCAGTTTCGTGAAGATGGACGATCTCGGTTTCAACGAGCGCGACTATGCGGTGGTCAACAGGATCATCCACCGTCCGAACGGCATATTCCTCGTCACAGGACCTACCGGCTCTGGAAAGTCGACGTCGCTTTATTCGTTCCTCTCCGAAGTGAACAAGATCGACGTGAGAATAATGACGGCCGAAGACCCCATCGAATACCACATGGCCGGCATCAACCAGGTTCAGATGCAGAGCGACATCGGCATGACGTTCGCCCGGGCGCTGCGCGCGTTTCTCCGCCAGGATCCAGACATAATAATGGTCGGCGAAATCCGCGACCGCGAGACGGCCGAGATCGCCATCAACGCTTCGCTCACGGGCCACATGGTGTTTTCAACGCTGCACACGAACGATGCGGCGGGCGCCTTCCCGCGTCTCATCGACATGGGCGTGGAGCCGTTCCTCATCGCCTCGGCCGTGGCCGGCGTGATGGGGCAGCGCCTTTGCAGGCGGCTCTGCCCGAAATGCATGCGCGAGATTCCGCTCGACCGCAAATGGTACACGCTCGGCTATCCGCCCGAAAAAGACACCGTCTTCGAGCCGGTCGGTTGCGACGAGTGCACGCGCACCGGATACAAGGGGCGCCGTGCGCTTTTCGAGGTGCTCGAGGTCGACGAAGACATAGAAGGAGCCGTCGTGCGCCGCGAGAACGCCACCCAGATACGCAATATTTCGCTGTCCAAAGGCATGAAAACTCTCCGCGAAGACGGATGGGCGAAGATTTTCCGCGGGGTGACGAGCGTAAAAGAGGTGATGCGCGTCACCGAGGACCAGTAGGAAAGTCATGGCGGTGCAGTTCACGCAGTCTGTCTCGCAGCGGCAGACGATTTCTCCCAGGCAGCGTCTCGGCATCGAGATGCTCGGCAAGAGTCTCCCCGCGCTGAGAGAATATCTATACGGAGCGATGGCGGAGAACCCGTGCATAGAAGATATAGAGCCCACGCTTGAAAAGACGACCGTTTCCGAGGCGGAACGTGCGGAAGAGCCGGATGGCGCCGCCGGAGACAGCGCCGAGTGGCCGGACGACGACGACGGCGGCGAGAGCGCCTACAGCGCCGATGCCGACGCGATGGAACGTCGGCGCCGATTTCTCGAATCGCAGGCGGCCGAAGAGACTCTCGAAGAACATCTCATGGCCGAGATAAGGGTTTCTGACATCCCGGAATCCGATAAGCCCCTCGCCGAAATACTCGCGGGGGAACTCGACGGCAACGGATATTTCGCCGGGTCGGTGCCCGACCTCGTCATGGTGACCGGCGAGAGCGAAGAGAAAATCCTCTCGGTGCTTTCGATGATAACGGCGCTCGATCCGCCAGGGTGCGGGGCCAGAAGCCTTTCGGAATGCCTTTTGGCGCAAGTGGAAAAGCTCGATGGCGCGCCGGGCGCCGGGGCCGTCAGGGGAATTCTCGAAAAGGGGCTTCTCGAAGCGGTTGCCGCGGGAGACTACGGCAGGATATGCAGCGCGCTTTCGATAAGCCGCGATGAATGCCGGAAGGCCGTGGATCTTCTCAAGTCTCTCGAGCCCAAACCTGCCAGAGCATATCCTTCGCGAGGCAAAGGCGTGGAATTCGTAAACCCGGAAGTGCATGCCGTAAAAGGGGCGGACGGCCGCTGGATGGCGGAGGTCGACGAGAGAAGCCTTCCGGAAATACGCATTTCGCAGCGCTATCTCGACATGTTGAAAGATTCCCGGACCGACGACGAGACGAAGCAGTACATAAAAGGGCGCATCGCCGCCGCGAATCTTCTCGTCGACGCCGTGGCCAGAAGACAGGAGACCGTGCGGCGCATAGCGCAGGCGATATTCGACGCGCAGAGCGGCTTTTTCACCGGCGGCCTCAAGGCTCTCAAGCCGCTCACGATGTCCGAGATAGCCCGGAAGGCCGATGTCCACGAGACGACGGTATCGAGGACGGTGCGCGACAAATACGCTTCGACGCCGAAGGGCACCGTGGAACTTAGGCGGTTTTTCACCGGCGGAGGTTTCGCCGCGGCAGGAGGGGAGAGCGTCACAAAAGACTCCGTAGAGGAGATGATAAAGGAGATGATCGGACGCGAAGACAGGGCAAAGCCGCTTTCCGACGACGCCGTCTCCAAGGCTCTTTCCGCAAAGGGGCTTTCTGTCGCCCGCCGCACGGTGGCGAAATACCGTTCCGTTCTCGGCATCCCGTCCGCATCGGAGAGGCGCAGATGACGCCGGCAGAATTCATCGACGATCCGGAGTGGTGGAAGTTTCTCCCCGAGACGAAGGATCCGCCGTCGCGCAGGCATCTTCCTGCGCATGAAGACTGCTCGCCCGTCGATCCCGGCGCGGCCGCATCGCATCTGATGGCGGGCGGAGTCCTCGGCTCGATGAGCGGCTATGAAGAGCGTCCGGGGCAGATAGACATGGCCCGCGCCGTGACGGAAGCGTTCGATTCCAGGCGCCATCTCATGATAGAAGCAGGCACGGGCGTGGGAAAGTCGCTCGCGTATCTCGTCCCTTCGATACTGTGGAGCCGAGTCAACGACACACCGGTCGTCGTCTCCACGGCCACGCGCAATCTCCAGAGCCAGCTCATCGCCTCCGACATTCCGAAGGCGCTCGGCGTGCTCGGCGACGATGCCGCGAAATACAAGGTCGCGCTTCTCAAGGGGCGGTCGAACTATCTCTGTCTCAGGGAGCTTGCCGAATTCTTCTCTTCCGGCTACTGGACCATGTCGCGCGCCGATCAGGCGGCGATGCCGCGATTCATCGAATGGCTCAAATCCACCGAAGACGGGGATCTCGACGGCATGGACATGCTCGACAGGAGCATGCTGTCATGTCCAGGCGAGGAGTGCGGCGGCAGGAGATGCCGCTTTTATTCGCGGTGTTTCGTGTACAGGGCTCGCAGGAACGCTTCAGCCGCCCATCTCGTGATCGCGAACCACGCGCTTGTCATAGCCGAAGCTTGCGGCGGAACGGGTTCGATACTTCCAGCGTACGCAAGGCTCGTGATGGACGAAGCCCACAATCTCGAGTCTATCGCGACCGACCAGTTCAGCCGCGAAGTTTCCCAGCCTGCGATGAGGCGCATACTCGACAGGCTTCACCGGGCGGGGCGCGGCAGGCGCTCGTCGGCCTCCGGGGCCCTTGCCAATATCGGGCGTCTCGTCGCGCGCGGCGCTGCGCCCGATGGTGTGGAGAGGCTTCTCGAAAAGGCCATGGTCTCGCTTGCGGCGATACCGAAAAAACTGTCGGCTCTTGTCGAAGAGGCGGGCAGGATGCTGCGCTTCTCCAATGCCGGCGCAGGCGCGGTTGTCAGATACAAGATTGAAGACGGGAAACGCCGCTATTCTCTGCATGGCGTTTTCAAAGAGTTCGACGGCGACGGCTGGGACGAGGACCGTCTCCGTTCGCTGAGGCTCGCGCTCGAGAGCGAAATCGCGGCAGAGGTTAATATTCTCCACGAAATCATGGCGGTTTCCGACGGCGGCGAAGAAACTCCCGCGGATCTCGCCGAGGCTTCGGCGCAGCTCGCCGGCGCGGCGGAAAGCCTCGTGGCTTTTTCCAACGACGTGTTTTTCACGCTTGCCGGAGAAAGCGCCGATTACGCTTATTGGTGCGAGCGTACGGCAGCGCCGAAGCGACATTCGTACGTGAGGCTCGTGGCGGCGCCGCTTTCCGTCGCGGGAGAGCTCGAGAAGATTCTGTACGACCGCAAAGACAGCGTCATCCTTTCTTCGGCCACGCTGCGCGTCGGCAACGATTTCAGATACACGGCAAGCCGTCTCGGCGCGGAAGGCGGGCGGTTCTCGGCGCTCGTCGCTGCTTCGCCGTTCGATTATTTCCGCCAGTCGTGCGTGCTTGCGGCCGATTTCGCGCCCGATCCTTCGAAGAACGCCAAAGCGTACGCCTCCGCCGTGGCGGAGATGTCGGAGAAGGCCGTCGCTGCTGCAGGAGGGCGCACGCTCGTCCTTTTCACGAGTTACGAGATGATGAATGCCGTCGCGGACATTGCAAGGCCTGCCATGGATGCGATGGGAATGAGGCTTATAGTGCAGGGCGAAGGCGTAGGGCGCGAGGCGATGGGCGCCGCGCTGCGCGAACGCGGCGGGGAGGGCACCGTTCTTTTCGGGGCGCAGTCGTTCTGGGAGGGCGTGGACATTCCCGGAGAAGCGCTTTCATGCGTGATCATCGCGCGGCTTCCTTTCGCGCAGCTCGGCGATCCTGTGGTGGAGGCGCGCGGCGAGCGCATCGAGCAGGGGGGCGGGAGTGCGTTTCGTGATTATCTTCTTCCCGATGCGGCGATAAAGTTCCGCCAGGGGTTCGGGCGTCTCATACGTTCGAAGCGCGACAGGGGCGTGGTGATAGTCGCGGATCCGCGCATAGTGACGAAGAATTACGGCTCTGTTTTCAGGAAATCGATTCCTGCATCGGTGCATACCGTATCCGACATCGACTCGCTTGCCGAAAAGACAGCAGCCTTTTTCGACATCTGACTTCAAAATTTTCCAGCCTCCCATTGTCCAACTTTCATTTTCCTCTCGCGGCCTATTGACATTATGCGATCAATATGAGATAATATGCGCTCGTAGCACCCGTGGTGAAATTGGCATACACGCCAGATTCAGGTTCTGGTGCCGCAAGGTGTGTGGGTTCAAATCCCACCGGGTGCACCAAAACTATACGGCCCCTTCGTCTATCGGCTAGGACATCTGGTTCTCATCCAGGCAAGAGGAGTTCGACTCTCCTAGGGGCTGCCAGTTCCGCAAATGCGGATTGGGCGGAATACGGGACGGCATTGAAGACGGTGAAGAGAATTTTCTTTTTCTCGATCAAGGCGGTGAAGTGGATCTTCATCGCCTTTCTGGTTTTCGTCGCAAGTCTTTTCTTCCGCGATCAGACGATTCCGCAGCCGTTGCTCGAGCGTATGGTCGCAGATCTCCCCGCCGTGGTGAAATGCGAGCGCGCCAGGTTCGGCTTCCGTCACGGATTGACGCTTGAAAATCTGCGGGCCTACACGGGCGGAGCCTCGCTCGAGCCGATGGTTTCGGCCCGCTCCGCGACGATAGATATTTTCGCGCGCAAGGTCGTCGTGGAAGGCTTGAAATACCAGCGGCTTCCCGAATCGTACTACAAGCCCGGATGGAGCGAGAAAAACGAACCGCTTGCGGTCGAATTGCCCGATATCGGCGAGTTCGACATCGTCCTCGCGGATTGCGACATACTCGGCCTCAGGCCTCGCAGGGTGCAGGCCAGAGCTTCGGTGCGGCCCAAAGCCATGTCTGCCGAATCCGTGCTCATCGACTGGCCCGAGCGCGGCAAGATGCTCGTGATCTGCGGGATGTGCACGGTCGATTTCGGTTCGCAGACGCTGCATGCCGAGGTGTCCGGTTCGGCGTATCCTTCGCAGATACGGCCGCTGCTCGTCGCGCTCGACGTCCCTGTGGCGCTGCCGTACATGGATGCCTTTACCGAGATCGAAAAACCAGTCCCCGCTTCCGGCAAGTTCGACGTCAATCTCGTCAACAACGATTTCCGCATGTCTCTCGACCTCAAACCGGATCTCGGATGCTACAACAACGTGAAGATGTCTTATGCGGAAGGGACTCTCGACCTGTACGCCTACGTCAGAGGGACCAATTCGAACGCCCGCTTCTCGGTAACTCTCGACAAGGCGCTCGACAGGAATGGCCGCGATCTCTCCGGAAAGATATCGATTTTGTCGGAGAGAGACCTTGTCCGGCTCGACTACGACGTCGCCAGCCGTCTGCTTTTCGAGGACATTCTCGCAATCGCCGATTTCCTCAAGCCCTCCGACCTTCCCGCGCTGAAGTTCTTCTCTGCGCCGCAAGTGACGGTGAAGGGCACGAGCGGAGTTTCCGCCGCGGATTCGGGGGCGAACGACCTCGCGTTTTCCGTTTCGGCCGCCGATATGTCGTTTCTCGATTTCGCGATGAAAAACGTCAAAGCCGATTTCGTGCTCAGAGGCGAAGATTTGGTGTTCAAACGCATTTCCGCCACGGGCAAGGACGGAGGCGTTCTGGAAGGGACGGCGAAAGCGTCGTTCCCCGGCATGGAGGCCGACAGGGCGTCTTTCACGACGGCGTTCACGTACGACAACGGAACACTCGAAGAGATGTCCGATTTCTTCAAGTTTGATCTCGGCGAGCGCCACGGCTCCGTTTCCGGCGTTTTTGAATTTTCCGGGCCGGTGCAAACCAACGCCGTCCGCCGCCTGGACGGTCGCGGTTCCGTAAAGATAAAAGACGGGCAGCTCGCGCAGATGAAACTTTTCGCCGGGCTCACCGACGCATTGGCCAAACGAGTGCCGGGCATCGGTTTTATCGTCAACCAGACGGACGCCTCGTGCGATTTCACGGTGACGAACGGCGTTTTCGCGACGGAGAACCTTTATATCGAGGGAGGCCTTGTTTCGCTCAAAGCCCGCGGCACGTACGACATCGTCTCCGACAATCTCGACTTCATCGTGAGGGTCCGCTTTTCGAAAAACGAATCGCTGGCGTCCAAGCTGATCCATCCCGTCACGTGGCCTTTCACCAAACTGCTTCTCGAGTTCAAAGCAACAGGTTCCATAGACAGCCCCGATTGGGAATATCTGAGCATAATAGACAAGGTGTTATGAATCTGACAAGTCCTACGCAGGTGAAGTCCTGGTGCATCGAGAACGGTTTCCATCCGAACAAGACGCTCGGGCAGAATTTTCTCATCGACCGCAACACGCTCGTGGCGATAGCGGACGCTGGGCTCGAGGGCGCCGCTCCCGGCGAAACGGTTCTCGAAGTGGGGCCGGGCCTGGGCGTTCTCACCGAAGAGATGCTCGGCCGCGGCATGCGCGTGACGGCGATCGAGAAAGACCCCGTCCTCGCCGAGCGGCTCGCCAGGGAGTTCGCCGGCGAGGAGCGCTTTTCCGTTGTCGCGCTCGATGCGCTCGACCGCCGCGCCGAGGAGGAGGCGTGGAAACCTTTCGGAAAGGCGAAAAGGCTCGTCTCGAATCTTCCCTACCAGGCCGGCACGCGCATTCTTCTCAATTTCGTTCTCGAGCACGAACTGGATCATATGACGGTTCTTCTGCAGACGGAAGTGGCGCAGCGTCTTGCCGCGAAGGAGGGGTCGAAGATGCGTTCGCTGTCCGGAACATGGGCCCAGCTCGACTACGACGTCAAAATCCTGCGGAATGTCGCGGCGGCCTGTTTTTGGCCGCGCCCCGAGATCGGTTCGACGCTCGTGAAATTGTCGAAACATTCCAGAAATGCGTCATTAACCCCGAAAGAACGCGAAATGTTCCGCTTTTTGACGAAAAAAGCCTTCGAGCACAGACGCAAACAACTTGGCAGCATATTCAAAGATATGGTAAAATCTACGGCAAGGGCGGAGTCGCTCTCGAATGAAGAATGGGTAAACCTATCGAAAGGAACAGCAAATGAAAACTCCTGAAGAGTTCTTGAAAGAAAACGGATTTGTGCCTGCGGACGAAATCGACCGCCAGGAACTCACGGGCACGTTCATCTCCGAAATGGAGAAAGGGCTTCGCGGCGAAGAGTCTTCTCTCATGATGATACCGACCTATGTCGGAGTGGACGGCAAGGTTCCGCAGGGCGCGACGGCCGCGGTTCTCGACGCAGGCGGCACCAATTGCCGCGGGGCGCTCGTCTCCGTGCCTCCGTCGATTTCGGAAAAGCAGAACCGCCCGATGCCCGGCACGAAGGGCGAAGTGGACGAAGAGACTTTCTACAAGGCCTTCGCCGACGAGGTCAAGAGGCTTCTTCCAGCGGCGTCTTCGAAAAAAATCGGCTGGTGCTTCTCCTATCCCGCCGAAGCCACTCCGGCGCTCGACGCCAAGCTCGTGCACTGGACCAAGAACATCGAGGCTCCCGCGATCGTCGGGCAGTACGTGGGCGCCGAACTTCTCAAGCGTCTCGGCGAAGACGGCAAGGGCGGCATCGCCATCGTCAACGACACGGTGGCCACGCTTCTCGCGGCGAAAGCGACGGAGGGCGACAAGACGTATTCGTCGTACATCGGATTCATCCTCGGCACCGGCACGAACGCGGCGTATGTCGAGCGCACTTCGAACATAGCCAAACTCGACGCGAAGGATGTGCCGGCGGCAATGATCATCAATGCCGAATCCGGCGGTTTCGGAAAAATAGAGCAGAGCGCCTTCGACAAGGCGGCCGACAGAAAGACGGGCAATCCCGGCTTCCACGTTTTCGAGAAGATGATCGCCGGCGCCTATCTCGGCCCGGTCGGGCTCGAGATATTCAAAGGCGCGGCGAAAGAGGGCATGTTCTCTAAAAAAGCCGCCGACCAGATTCTCGGGCTCGGATCGCTCGAGACGATGGATCTCGACAACTTCGCGGCTTCTTTCAGGAAACCTGGCCGCGACAACATCCTCGACGCGATTTTCGCCGACGAAGCCGATGCCGCGCTCGCACGTCGTCTCGCGCTTCCCGTCTTCGAAAGGGCTGCCGTGCTCACGGCGGTCCATCTGGCGGCGTTCGTGATCAAGTCCGGCGAGGGCAACGATCCCGCGTCGCCCGTCGCCATAAACGCCGACGGCTCGACGTGGTACAAGACGCGCGCCATTCCTTTCGCCGAAACAGTGAAGAAGGAGCTCGACGAAATGCTCGTCGTGCGCCGCAACATCCACTACGAAATAACCCCGCAGGTCGAGGATGCGCCCATGGTCGGCGCTGCCATCGCCGCTCTTCTCTGAACGATATGAAACATACAGCATTCGCCGCGGCCGCCGCCGCGATCGCCTTCTCGCCGCTTTCCGCCGCCGAAATAGACGGCGTGGCGGCCGAGGTCGGCGGCCACATGATCCTGAAAAGCGACGTCGTATTCGAGATGCGCCGCCTCGGCTTCGGGCCGGAGCGGTACGGCGAGGCGCTCAACTCGCTTGTCGAGAGGCGTCTTGCCGTGGATGCCGCGGGCAAGGCCAAGATGTCCGTGCAGGACTGGGTCGCCGAGAACAGGATAAGAGAGATCGTCGACAATGTCTACGGCGGCGACCGCAACAATCTCACGGCCGCTCTCGCGCGCGACAAGATACCTTACGCCGAATGGGAAAAACGCGTGAAAGAGGATATCATCGCTGCGGCGATGCGCTGGAACATGGTGGAATGCCATGTCAGGGCCACGCCTTCCGAGATGCGCGCCGAATACGAGGCCAACAGGCAGAAGTATTCTTCCGGCGGCACGGTTACGGTCGGCGTGATTCTTCTGAAGCCGGAGGACGTGCATCTCAAGGAGACGGTCGACGCAGAACTCAAGACGAACAGCTTCGAAAACGCGGCCCGCGCATACAGTGCCGATTCGCATGCGGCCGATGGCGGGCTGTGGAAAGACGTCGTCCCCGGAGAAGTTTTCCAGGACGTCGTTGTCGAGGAGCTCGAAAACATGCCTGTCGGCACGCTGTCGCGGTGGATCGACGTGTCGGGATGGAGTTTCCTTCTCAGAAAAATCGACGAGAAGGGCCGGAAGACGATGTCGTTCGCCGAGGCATATCCGAAGATCGAGGCCGAAGTCAAAAAGCGCAACCGCGACAGGCTGTACAAAGAATGGATAGACCGTCTAAAGGCCGAGACCTACATCAATATAAAATAAAAGGAGAAACAGAAATGGCAGGAGTACACAAGGTAGGCGCGCGTATAAGGTCCTACCGCGAGAATCTCGGAATGAGCGTCGAAGAGCTCGCCGCGAAAAGCGGGGTGTCCCGCGAGGCGGTGGAAGATGTGGAGAACGGGAAGGTCCTCCCGGCCCTCGGGGCGCTCACAAAGCTTTCGCGCGCCCTCGGGCAGCGGCTCGGCACGTTCATGGACGACCAGTTCAAACCCGATCCGATCATCACGCGCGCGGCAGATCTCGACGCCAGGAAAGTGGCCTGCGAAGGGTTCAACGACCACGGCTATGCATCGTACTCGCTCGCTCTCGGCAAACCCGACCGGCACATGGATCCGTTCAGGATCGAGTTCTCCGCAAACGGCGTAAGCGAGGCGTCGTCCCACGAGGGCGAGGAGCTCATCATCTGCCTCGCGGGAGAGGTCGAGCTTGTCTACGGCGGGGAGACGCACGTGCTCAAGGCCGGAGACACCGCATATTACAACAGCGTTGTCAAACATACGCTCAAGGCGCTCGGCGGCAAGCCCGCGTCGATATACGGAATCGTGTTCATGCCGTTCTGACGGGCGGGTTTGCGTTTACGAGGGAGATTCAGATGAGCTGGTTCGAAAAGAAAAAGGAAAAAGTCGCGATCGCTCCGGAGAAGGCGATATGGGCAGTGTGCCCGAAGTGCGCGAGCCGTTTTGCGCCCGAGGAGTGGAAGAAAGCGTCGTCCATATGCCCGAAGTGCGGTTATGCCGGACGCGTTTCCGCTCGCGCGCGCATCGCCATGACGGCCGACGAAGGCACGTTCAAGGAGGTTTTCCGCGAAGTGTCGTATTCCGATCATCTCAAATTCCGCGATGCGGCCGGAGCGTACAGGGACAAGATCGAAGCGACGATTCGCAAAACGGGCGAAACGGAGTCGATCGTCATGGGGACGTGCGAGATCGGCGGCATCAGGGCGATGC
The DNA here is from genome assembly GCA_017507065.1 of Kiritimatiellia bacterium. GTDB lineage: Bacteria > Verrucomicrobiota > Kiritimatiellia > RFP12 > UBA1067 > UBA1067. The sequence continues at coordinate 22,405 of JAFWBO010000063.1, forward strand.
TCGGCGTGATGGACTTCTCTTTCATGGGAGGAAGCCTCGGCACCGGGACGGGCGAGAGGATCGCCCGCGCGTGCGAGCAGGCGATAGAGGAGCGGCGGCCGCTCGTCATCTTTTCCGCGTCGGGCGGGGCCCGCATGCACGAGGGCATACTTTCGCTCATGCAGATGGCCAAGACGTCCGCGGCTATCGGCAGGCTCAAGGAGGCGGGGCTGGCATACATTTCCGTTCTCACCGATCCTACGACGGGCGGTGTCTCGGCGAGTTACGCCATGCTCGGCGATATAAACATCACCGAACCTCGCGCGCTCATCGGCTTCGCCGGCAGGCGTGTGATCGAAAACACGATCCACCAGAAGCTCCCCGACGATTTCCAGTCGGCGGAGTATCTGCTCGAGCACGGTTTTATAGACAGAATCGTCGAGCGCAAGGACATGAAGGCGTTCATCGCGAAGATGCTCCGCTATCTTTCGCGCTGAAAAGGAGGAATTTGAAAATGGCTTCTGAAAAAACGACAAAGAATCTTTCCGCCTGGGAGCGCGTCAAGCTCGCCCGCGATCCGAACCGTCCGCATTTCCGCGATTTCATCGCTCTCGTCGCCTCCGATTTCGAGGAGCTCCACGGCGACAGGCTCGTCAGCGACGACAAGGCTCTCGCGGGCGGCTTCGCCACGATAGACGGCAGAAAAGTGCTCGTCCTCGGCCACAACAAAGGAAAGAACGTAGAGGAGAACATGGCCGCCAATTTCGGCATGGCCAATCCCGACGGCTACAGGAAGGCGATGCGTCTTGCGAAACTGGCCGAGCGCTTTTCCATACCGGTGGTCACTTTCGTCGATACGCCCGGCGCGTATCCCGGCGATACCGCCGAGGCCCGCGGCCAGGCGGAGGCTATCGCGAAGTCGCTCGAGTTTTTCTCGCTCCTGAAAACGCCGGTCGTCGTAGTCATAACCGGCGAAGGCGGTTCCGGCGGCGCGCTCGCCATAGCGGTGGGAGACAAGGTTCTCATGATGGAGAATGCGGTATATTCGGTGATTTCCCCGGAAGGATGCGCCGGCATCCTCTGGCGCGACGGCTCGAAGGCGCCCGAGGCGGCCGAAGCCCTCAAGATCACCGCTCAGGATCTCAAGTCGCTCGGTGCGGTCGACGAGATCGTCAAGGAGCCGGCAGGCGGAGCCCAGAAGAACCACGCAGCCGCGGCCAAGGCGGTGAAAAAAGCGATAATCGCGGCTCTTGACGAGCTTGAAGGCGTCGATGCGGAAGAACTCGTCGCGCGAAGATACGAAAAAATCCGTTCCTACGGCCGATTCTCCAAGTGAAGGTTCTTTTTCTGTTCATCGACGGCGTGGGCCTCAGGCCGAAAGCAATCGACAACCCCGTGAACAACGAGGTTTGCCCCGCGCTCTGCCGGTTGATAGAAAAACATTCCAGGCCCATTGACGCCCGGCTGGGCGTCGAAGGGCTGCCGCAGTCGGCGACCGGGCAGGCGACGATGTTCACCGGGGTGAACTGCGCGGCCGCCATGGGCAAGCATTGCGAAGGCTTCCCGGGGCCGGCGCTCAGGTCGATAATAGAGGAGAACAATCTTTTTCTCCAGCTGAAAAAACGCGGCAGGTCGATAGCGTTCGCGGACGCGTATCTCATCGACGGCGCGGCGGAGCTCGCGGCCAAGCGTTTCAAGTCTGTAACGACGGTGATGGCTCTGAGCGTGCCCGAGACGATTTCGACGGTGGCCGATCTGATGGCCGAGCGCGCGGTGATGCAGGATCTCACGCGCGTCACCATCCAGGACCGCTATCCCGACATCGCGGTGATTCCTCCGCAGAGGGCGGCCGAGCACCTTTTCGCGATTTCGCGGCGGCACGATTTCACGCTTTACGAATTTTTCCAGACCGACGTCTCAGGCCATTCTCTCGACTACCCGAGAGCATGTGCCGTTCTGCGGATGTACGACAGATTTCTTTCCACGCTCGTCCGCTTCGTGGAGGCGGCCGGCATTACGCTCGTCATGACGTCGGATCACGGAAACGTCGAGAACATGTCGGAGCGTTCGCACACGCTCAATCCGGTTCCGTTCATCGCTTTCGGCCCCGGCGAGAAGCGACTCCGCGACGCGGTTTCGTCGCTCAAGGACGTCACTCCGGCGATTCTTGCGGAATTCGACCGTGAAGGCGCATCTTCCCGCGCGAAGGAGAGCGTGCCATGACCAGAAGGACGCTTGCGGTAGGACACTTTTTCAACGCGCCGTTCACAGAGGCGTGTTCGAAGCATTTAGGCCGCATTCGCGAGGTCTTTTTCGCGTGGCCCGGGGTTGTGAGCTGCAGGCCGGCCCCGGATTTCACGCCGGCCGTGAGAGAGCGGCTTTTCTCCGATCTCGCCTGGGCGCGTTCGAACGGCATTCTCCTCGACACGCTTTTCAACAGCAACTGCTACGGCGACGAGGCGATATCTGAAAGCCTCGCCAGGCGTGTCGCCTCGGTTTTCGGCGAGATGGATCGCGAGGGGCTTTTCCCGGACATAGTCACCACCACTTCGCCTTTCATCGCCACGCTCGTCCGGCGCGAATTTCCCGGCGTCGAAATACGCTTCAGCGTAAACATCCGCGTGCACGGATGGATCGGCTTCGAGAGCATCCTCGAGCTTTTCGATTCGTTCTACGTTTCCCGCGAACGCCATCGCAGCGCCGCTTATGTGGCGGAGGCCGCCGCCTGGGCCCGCGCGCACTCCAAGCGCATCGGCATGCAGGTTAATTCGGGCTGCCTCAGAGAGTGCCCGTTCCAGCAGTTTCACGACAATCTGCACGGCCACGGCGACGGCAGACGGCCGCAGGATGTCGAGGCCGCGAAAAAATACGATTTTTCGTTCTTCAGGTGCAAGACGCACTATTCGCGCGGCAACGAAGAGGATTTCCTCCGGGCGACGTGGATAAGGCCCGAGGACCTGCCCGAGTTCGAAAAACATGTCGATATCGTGAAAATCGCGACGCGCCGCCATCCAGATCCCGTCAAGGTGCTCGATGCCTACGCTACATATTCGTTCGACGGAGACCTTGCTTCTCTGATGGATCCTGCGCATGTTTTCCGCGGGCGCTTCGACAACAAGGCGTTTGATTCATCGCCTCGGTGGAAAGAGGTTTTTTCGTGCCCGTCGGCGGCAGACTGCCGGCGTTGCGGCGCCTGCGCCGAAGTCCTGGCCGATGTTTTCAGAAAGGAACAAAAACGATGAACAGACAAACAGTGTTCGCTCTCGCGGCCTCATTGGCCGTCTCATGCGTTTCGGCGGCGGTGCCTAAAGGTTTCACCGTCGATTTCGAGGAGGCGAAGAAAGCCTCTGCCCAGTCGGGGCGTAAGATATTCGCCGTGTTCACCGGCAGCGACTGGTGCCCGTGGTGCGTCAAGCTCGACAAGGAGATTCTTTCCAAAAGCGAGTTCACCGCGGAGGCGTCGAAATATTTCGAGCTTCTTTATCTCGACTACCCCCGGAACAAAGGGGAGATGTCCAAGAAGACGATTTCTCAGAATGCCGCGCTTGCGAAAAAATACAGAATCGGAGGCTTCCCGACAGTCCTCATTCTCGATGCGTCAGGCGCGGTCGTCGCCAAATCGGGATATATGAAGCTCACGCCGAAGGAATATGTAGACGCCACGCGCGAGCGTGCCGGAATCGGCGAAAGGGCGGCAGCCGCGCCCGCGGCGGCGGCGCAGGACAAGGCGGTTCCTCTCGATGCGATCGCATTCACGCGTTTTGCCCGTTACAAAACGAAGTACGACCAGATCGTGAAGTCGCACACGCGTGAAATCGAGCGTACGCGCGATCCTGCGCTCAGGACGTCCGATCCGGAGAAGAAGGACGCTGCCGCCAACAAACGCGCGGCGAAGAAGCTTGACGATCTGATCCGCGACGTGAAAGCGCTTTCAGCCCGCGACGACAAGGCCAAGAAAGAGCAGAAGGCGCTGATCGCCGCTGCCGAGGCGTTCAAAGCGAGCCTTTGAACGCATTGCAGTTGCCATAGAAGGCGTGACGGCAGCTCTGCTTTGTCGAACATGTTTAACACGATCTTAACCCGAATAAGTTCGCGTTATTATGAAAGCAATCAAGACGGCTGTTTTCGCGGCTTTGGCTTTTGCCTTCTCCGTTGAGACGTTCGCCCTCGGAACGGCTATCCCGCCCAAAGTCGCCGCACAACTGAGGAAATACACTCCGGCGGCGCTCTCTCCGGTGCCTAAATCGGTTTACGGCAAAATCACGCCGTTCAAATCTCAGACGCGGCGCTACCCGGAAAACAAATATTCGGTCGAGACCGGTTCGGAGCCATTCGTGCTCGTCTCTCTGAGCGACGATGCAAAAGCGGTGGAGCTGCGCGTCGCCGACGGTTTCGGCGGATACACAAACCGCTGGTTCGGGAGCGAAGACGCTTTCGGGCCGGTGAAGTGGAATCTGGAAAAGTTCGTTTTGCCGTGCCGCCATCTGGCTTACCATATGTTCAAGAAAAACACGCTCGAGCTTTTCGCGTCGATCCCGGAAGGAACGGTGTGCGCTTCGCTCGGGACCGTCCATGCCGGAATACGCAAAATTCCGCACAGGCTCGTTCTCCTGCGGCGCTCGTCGCGCGCGGCCGGCATGAGTTGCGAGTTCACCATCGCGATATTGCGCAGCGCGCCTCCCGTCAAGACGAAGGCCGAATACGACAGGCGGGCCGAAGAGCTGATGGCCGAGCATGCATACCGCAACGGCAGGGAATGGGGAAAGATGCATCCCGCGATTCTGACGAACGAAGGGTGTTTCGAATGCGCCGGCATGGCGTCGGATTTCAAGTGTTACATGTTCGACGGCGGGTTGAAAACCGGCGAAATGTTCACCGACCCGTCCGAGATACGCGCGGGCGACACGGTGTACATGAAGTCGCATTATTTCGCCGTCGTCCAGAGACATGGCGAAAAACTCGTGACTATAGAAGGCAACATGAACAAGAAGGTATGCCAGTCGTCAAAGCGCTATTCCGTCCGCGGAGGAGAGCTTTACTGCGGCAAGGAAAAACGCGAGTTCGTGCGCGGATGGCACGGATTCATGCCGGGCGGCGGCGCGTCTTCCGCCGGCAAGAGCAAAGGCGTGGGGAAAAAATGACAGCGGGGTGAAGCATGTTCAGGATTTTTTTCAATATCGCTCCTTTCGGGTTCGCGCTTGCGGCGATGCTTTTTTTCGTGAAAACAGCCGAGAAGAAGCCGCGGCGGCAGGCGGTGTGGGCGGCGGTGCTTCTGCTGTGCGCCGCCAAATTCGTGTGTTTCCAGGCGCTCGGCGGAGATTCTTTCGCCCCGGAGCTTCCTGAAAAACTTATATGGGCATGGAACTGGGCGTATTCCGGAATGTGCATTTTGTGCGGAATGTCCGTCGTCATGCTGCCGCTGCGGCCTCTCGCGCGAAAGCTGTGCGCGTCGCCAAAGGGCAGGGCTGTGTACCTCGTCGCGATCCCGCTTGCCGCCTGGGGAGCCGCGGCCGCTGGCGTGTGGAACGGCATAAAGGTGCCGGAAGTCGTGGAGATGGAGCTCGAGTTCGAGAATCTACCGCCTTCGCTCGACGGCTACCGCATCGTCCACATCGCCGACATCCATGCGAGCGCCGCCGCCCGCATGTGGCGGACCGAGGCTATCGTCGGGCGCGCTAACGCGCTCGAAGCCGATCTCGTTTGTCTTACGGGCGATTTTTCGGACGGGCTTTCGGCAGACCAGGCCGTCAATGTGCGGCCGCTCGGGGCCCTCAGAGCCAGAGACGGCGTTTTCGCCGTGACCGGAAATCATGAATATTATTTCGATATATCCGGCTGGACCGCATTCTACCGTTCTCTGGGGATTCGTTTCCTTGAAAACTCCTGCGTTTTCCCGCGCCCCGGGCTTGCCGTGGCGGGAGTGCCGGATCCCGCGTGCATGCAGAAGATGTGGCTCGTCCCCGATCCCGACAGGGCGTTCGCCTCCGCGACAAACGGCGAGTTCAGGGTGCTTCTCCAGCACAGGCCGTTCGTCGATTACGCCCAAGCGTGCGGGATCGCGGCTTTGGAGAAGTGCGATCTTCAGCTTTCCGGCCACACGCACGGCGGGGTCGCGCCGCTGATGGCGTCGCTCGTAAAAAAGTTCAACGGCGGAATGGTGCGCGGCGTTTACAAGGGCGCGGACGGCAGGACGGTTTTCGTCTCGTCCGGCGCAGGCCAGTGGGCCGGTTTCCCGATAAGGTTTTTCGACGACCCCGAGATAGTCCTTGTGACGCTCCGTCGCGCTGCGGAGAAGTGAGTCTGCCGCATTGACTTTTTGGCGCGTTTTAGATATAATTCTACACATCAACTCAAACAAAGGAGATTAATCCACCATGGATACGCTTGAAAAGAAGGGCGGCAACATCGCCGCGATCGCCACAATGTTTGCATTGTTCTTCATGATTGCCTTCGTGACGAACTTCGCAGGGTCGATGGGAGTGATCGTCAAAAACCAGTTCGGAGCTTCCAACACCGCTTCGCAGCTCGGTTCGGCGGCCAACTTCTTCGCCTATCTCTTCATGGGCATCCCGGGCGGCCTCATCCTCAAGCGCAAAGGCTACAAGTTCACGTCGCTTCTCGCCGTGGCGATCGGTTTCGCCGGCGTGGGCGTGCAGCTTCTTTCCGGATATGTCGAGAGCTTCAGCGTGTACGTCACCGGCGCGTTTGTCGCGGGCTTCTCGATGTGTCTGCTGAACCTCGTCGTCAATCCGCTTCTGAACACGCTCGGCGGAGAGGGCAAGAAGGGCAACCAGCTCGTCCAGATCGGCTGCTCGCTCAATTCCGTCGGCGCGACGATCGCCCCGATTCTTCTCGGCTATCTCATCGGCGGCGAAGTCGCCAACGCCAAGGTCGCCAACGCCGCGCCCGCGCTCATGATCGCCATGGGCCTCTTTGCGCTCGCGTTCGCCATCATCGCGCTGTCCGCCATCCCCGAGCCCCACAAGGAGACCGAAGCCGAGAAGGCCGCGCGTCTCGCGGGCGGTTCGTCGGTGTTCAAAGACATCGCGGAGACGCTCAAATTCCGCCACTTCACGTTCGGCGCGCTCGGCATTTTCTTCTACATCATCATCGAATGCGGCATCCCGAACATGGCCAACCTCTATATGACGCAGGAAGGCCAGAGCTGGTATGTCGGCGCGGCCGTTGCCGGTTCCGTCGTCGGCGCCTACTGGTTCTGCATGATGATCGGCCGTCTCGTCGGCAGCGCGATCGGCGGCAAAGTTTCGTCGAAGGTCATGGTTACCTGCTGCTCGCTCGCGGGCATCGCGCTTCTCGTCGCGGCCATGTACGCGCCCGTCAGGATGATTTCCGTCTTCGGCAAGGAAATCCCGCTTTCGATGGCGCTCGTCGCGCTGTGCGGCCTTTGCACGTCGGTGATGTGGGGCTGCATCTTCAACCTCGCGGCGGAAGGCCTCGGCAAGTACGTCCCGATGGGTTCTGGCATCTTCATGGCGATGGTATGCGGAGGAATCGCGCTTCCCGTCCAGGGAATGATCGCCGACAAGATCGGCATTCTCAACAGCTACTGGCTCACGGTCGCTCTTCTCGCGTACGTGCTCGTTTACGCGCACGTCCTCTCCAGGCCGGCCAAGCGCGCCGAGTGAAGAAAACCGGCACAACCTGAAAAAAGGACGGATACTATGCTCAACCAGGAGATATACGACAAGGTAGTCGCCAGATTCGAGTCGGAATTCGGCGCAAAACCGGAAACCGTGGCTTATGCTCCGGGGCGCATCGAGGTTCTCGGCAACCACACCGACTACAACGAGGGATATGTCTTTTCGGCGGCCATCGACAAGGGCACGTTTTTCGCAGTCTCGCCGTCGGCCGATGAGAAGGTGACGCTCGTCGCCCTCGATATCGGCGCAAGCGGCCAGAAGTTCGAGTGCGCGCTCGCCGACGTCGCTCCCGTCAAGTCTGGCGCGACGTGGGCCAACTATCCGCTCGGCACCTTCAACTGGCTCATGGGCGGCGCGCCCGCCAAGGCCGGCAAGGGCTTCAAGGCCGTCTTCGGCGGCAATATTCCGCTCGGCGCGGGGCTTTCGTCTTCCGCCGCTCTCGAGATGGCCACGGCCATCGCGCTCCAGAAAATCTACGGCACGTCGTTCGGCAAGACGGATCTTGCCAAAATCGGACAGAAGGCGGAGCACACCTTCGCCGGCTGCCCTTGCGGGCTTCTCGACCAGGCTTCGTCCATGTACGGCAAGGCGGGTGCGCTCGTCAAGAGCGATTTCCGCTACAACACTTTCGAAACCGTTTCGATGGGCGAAGGTGCGGCGTTCATGATGGTGAAGTCCAACGCGAGGCATGCTCTCGTCGACGGTGCATATGCCACGCGCCGCCAGGCCTGCGAGGATGCGGCGAAGTATTTCGCCGGTGTCCTCAGAGGCAAAGAGGTCACACACCTCAGAGATGTCACGATGGCGGAATGGGTGCTTTACCGCGGCGGTCTCGGCGAGACGACAGCGAGAAGAGCGGTCCATCCGATCGGAGAAGACGAGCGTGTCATTCAGGGCGCGGCGCTTCTCGAGAAGGGCGATATCAAAGGCTTCGGCGCTCTCATGTACGATTCGCACGAATCGAGCCGCAACTGGTTCGAGAACTCCTGCGAGGAGCTTGACGCGATCGTCGATGCGGCCAAGGCCATCCCCGAAGTCTACGGGGCGCGTCTTTCCGGCGGCGGATTCGGCGGCAGCTGCTGCCTTCTCGTCGATCCTGCGGCGGCCGACGGCATCGCGGCAAAGATCGTAAAAGAATACAAGGCGAGATTCGGCGACGAGCCGGTGTGCTCGCTCATTTCACCGTCTGACGGGGCCAGCCTCGTCGGTTGAAGAACATTGGAAGCGGAGAAGAAAAAAATGAAAGTCGTGACGTTGGCGGCGTTTGCCGCCGTTGCAGCTTTGTCGATCGCCGCAAAGGCTGACGGCGACGATGATTTTTTCGCGCAGCTCGTCGGTGAAAACGATGCTGCCTCCGCTCCCGCGGCAGAGACGCCGGCCGCTGGATCCGAGGCTCCGGCCGATGCCGCGGCCGCCGGCGCAGACGCGGCATCTTCGCCCGCGCCGGAAAACAGCCCCTTCGGCGAGGAAATGCGCAACGATCTCAAGGAAGTTCTCGGCGAAAAATTCGAAGAGGCCGCAGTTGCCGCGGGCGAGGAAAACAAGCGCCTTTATTTTGTCATTCCCGAATGCTCGCTGATCGAAAACGGCAAGGCTGAGGTTCTTCTGCCGGGCGCGAAGGAATGGCAGGAGATGAAGGAGCTCTCCCATTATCCCCTCGGTTCTTTCTTCAGGACCGTGGGCCGCAACACGAAGCTCACGATGACTTTCGGCCTTGGCGTGACCGTGAAGATAATCGGCGAAGCTTCGTTCGGCACTCTGGCGCAGCCGCTCGGCGTGAAGTCGAGGACTGTGGTGCTCTCTTCCGGCGTTATCACTGTTTCCGTGCCGAGCACCATGCCGCGCGGTCTTTTCGTCGTCTCCGCTCCTGGCTTCAAGGCCGTGAATCTCACCGGCGTGTCGCGTTATTCGTACAAGATGCTCGGCGACGGCGACGAAGCCACGATCCGCTGCGTGACGGGATTTATGGATATCGAAGGGCGCCATTTCCGCGCGGAGAAAGTGAAGACCGCCAGCGTCGTCAGGATACGCACGTCGCTCGACTGTCTGCTCACTTCGATTTTCGGCATCCGCGGCGATGTGGATGTCAGGCTCGATCAGGGCAGATTCGTAGTGAAAGATCTTGAATCCGGCGAAGACAAAGTGGAGGACCGATATCTCGACTGGAAGCTTTCTCCCGAGACAGCCGTGAGAATCTACAGAGCGGTGCCGTCGATAGGCGCGAACATGTCCGTATCGATTCTCACTTTCAACGAGTCCGGGCATATGAAAAACCGCTGTGCTTTCACCGAGGGGAGGTTCGAGATCAACACGGGAGAGCTTGGCCCGACATCGAAGAAAGACCGCGAAGAGCTCGCGCGCAAGGCGGCGCAGGCAACCGAGACTGTTACAGTGGAGATGGCCGCTCCGGCAGCCGCTCCGGCCGCGCAGCCAGCCGAGGCCGCTCCGGCAGCGGAGAGTGCGCCGGCCGTGGCGCCCGATGCCGGCAATGCAGATATTGACGATCTGGGCCTGTGAACGATTTTTGAAAAAAAAAACAACAAGAAGAGAAAGAATACGGAAAAATGGTTATCCAGAAATTCAACAAATTGATCCGCAACAAGTGGCTGTGGGGTGCATTCGCGATATTGGTGTCTGCGGCATTCTGTTTTGAAGGGCTTTTCGACACGCGCCGTCCCGATGAAAGACGCGAGATCGACGCCGGTTCGTTCGCGGGCGAGCCGATCGCTGTAGAGCGCCTTGAGGAGTGTGTGAAGGACGAACAGCGCGACTCTGGGACGTCGCGCACATCCGAGGAGATCAATCTCGCGGCGGTCAAGAAGCTCGCCGCCCTCGAGACGGCCGAAAAGGCAGGCATTGCCGTTTCCGACGAGATGCTCGCCGAAAGGATATTCGCGATGTTCGGCGGGCGCGAGGGTTTTTCTTCATCGCGTTATCGCGCTATGACGGCGCAGTTCGGCTGGACCGTCGAGGATTTCGAAGCGCGACTGCGCCGTTCGATCGCCGTAGACGACGGCCTCAAGCGTTCGCTTCTCTTCTCGTCCGTCTGGACCTCGCCCATGGAACTTGAGCGCGATGTGGAAGACGCCAACGACGAGATAACCGTCAGGATAGTGCCTTTCCGCCAGACGAAAGCCGAGGCCGACGCCGTCAAACTCGACGATGCCGGACTCAAGAAATGGTACGATGCCAATGTCAAGAAACTCGAACTTCCAGATCTCGTCCGCATCCGTTTCGTGAAATATTCGTCGTCCGACACGAACGTTCTCGCCAGAATGGTCGTGTCCGAGGACGATATGCGCGACCGCTATGATGCCGATATCGCCTCGTATACGTCTACCGACACGAACGGCGTCGAGACGGTGAAGAAGTTCGAAGAAGTGAAGCCTGCCATCGAAAAGCAGCTCCGCAAAACGGAAGCGATCTACTACTACGAGACGAACCTCACGAGAAGGGCGTATGCCGACAGGAAGGCCGGCGAGGGGGCTGCCTCCCGTCTTGACGAGATAGCGGCCGCCGACGGCAAGAAGGTCGAGACGAGCGGCTGGTTCGCGCTCGGCGGCGAATATGTCGAGGGCTTCACCGTCCGTCGCGAGAGCGTGCTCCCCGGTGCTTCCAATTTCGCTGCGGCTCTCTCGGAGGTGGATCCCGATTCCGAAGATCTCCGCTACGGTGTCGTTTCGTCCGACTCGTCCACATGGCTTTTCGAGCGTTGCGATTTTGCAAAGGCCCACACGCCTTCGTTCGAGGAGGCAAAGGACAAAATCAAGTCTGCCGCTCTCAGAGACGCCAAGTCCGATGCGTTCAAGGCGGCGGTGGAGAAAATAGTCGCGCAGGGTGTAGACGCGCTTCTGAAGCGCGACGGAGTTTCGACCAATATCGTCTTCACGGCGGCCGAGACGATGCGCGGCGCGTTTCCCGATTCGGCGGCGGTAGTCCCCGAGGCCGTGAAACTCGCCAAAGGCGAAGTTTCGTCGTTCATCAAGACGGGCCCCGGCCGCGCCGTCGTGGTATACGTTGCAGACCGCAAGCAGGGCGATGCCGTCAAAGCCATCCAGCTCAGGCGGCAGCTGCGCGCTTCGGCCGATATGGCCGAAGCAGCTGTTGTGGCTGAAACGTGGGATGAGCGCAACCTCGAGCGTCTCGGATTTGTTCCGGGTGCGGACTATCCCGTGAAGGCCGTTTCGGAAGCCGATGCCGAGAGTGTGCCATGAAGGTTCTTTTCAAGAAGATTTCTCCTCTCGCCCAGCTTCCGTCGTACGCCCACGAGGACGATGCCGGGATGGATATCAAGAGCGCCGAGGCGCTCAGCGTGCCGCCCGGCGGGAGGGCGCTCGTCCATACCGGGCTTGTGATGGAGCTGCCGTCAGGTTACGAAGCGCAGGTGCGTCCGCGTTCGGGGCTTGCGCTCAAACGGGGAATCACCGTTCTCAACACGCCCGGAACGATCGATGCCGGGTATCGCGGCGAAGTTGGCGTGATACTTTTCAACTCTTCGCCCGAGCCTTTCGCGGTGGAGATCGGCGATAAAATCGCGCAAATCGTCGTATCTCCGGTCACGCATGCCGAAATCGCTTTGACGGACGATGTCGGCTCGACCGACCGCGGCGAGGGCGGCTTCGGATCCACGGGGGTTTGACGTGGTTCTCAAAATCAGGAAATACGGAGACGCCGTCCTCCGTAAAAAATCCGGCGAGGTCAGTGCTGTGACGCCCGAACTTAGGCGTCTTGCCGCCGATATGATCGACACCATGCGCAAAGCGGGCGGCGTCGGGCTCGCCGCACAGCAGGTGGGCCGTCTCGAAAGAGTGTGCGTGATAGACGTCCCAGAAGGATGCGATGAAGGCACAGACGCGGCATTCAACGCTCCGGTCAGGATGCCGCTTGTCATGTTCAATCCTTTGATAATCGCGAAGGAAGGTGCCGTGAAGGGCGGCGAAGGATGCCTGAGCTTCCCGAAAATCGGGGGAAGCGTGGTGCGGGCCGAACAGGTCGCCGTGTCTTATTTGAATCTCGACAACATGCCTCAGGCCGTTACGGTCAGAGGCTTTCTCGCGCGCGCCGTCCAGCATGAAGTAGATCACCTTGACGGCATTCTCTACATCGACAGGATGACTGCCGACGAGAGGCTTTCACATTCAAAGCCGCTTGAGCGGCTTGCGAAAGCGAACGGCGCGGCGAGGTAGTTTTTTATTTTACCGTTGCAACCGAGTTGAACGTGCCCTGGTCGTTCCTGACCGAGTTGACGTTCTCGGGGTCGGCGCACCATACGCCGTCGATGACGAACTTGTACTGGTATTCGCCGGGAGCAAGCTTGATCGTCGTGGCATAGTAGCCTTCTTTCGCCTTCCACGCGAGTTTCTTGGCGGAAACGCTCCAATCGTTGAACTCGCCCGCAAGATACACGGCTTTGCCTTTTTCGGCGCGGATCGTGAACGTAACGGGCTTCGTGGCCGGAGCCTTGGGAGTTTTGGCCGTGCGCACGGCACATTTCTTCGTCACCACTTTAGTGGCGCATTTTTTCGTCGTCTTGCTGATCTTCATTTTTTTTCTTCTTTCTGCCACTTCAGGAGGATATAAGCCTTCTTTTTAGGCGGTAAATATAAAGTATCTCATATTTTTGCCAAAAAGTCAATCTGATTTCAACTTTTTTTGCGGATTTTTTGTATCCTGGCGGTTTCTCGCCGTGATAAGCCTCTCGAGGAGCTCGACCGATTTTATCCCGTGCGATGTTTCGATGGAACTGCTGACATCGATTATATCGGCTCCAGTCGCTTCGGCGAGGGCGATGTTCTTCTCCGAAATCGCTCCGGCGAGAACGGTTCTGGCGCCCGCGGCCTTGAGTCTGGGGACGAGAGACCAGTCTGCGAGACGGCTTTCGTTTCCGATTCGCCCGTCGACGAGGACGACATCCGGCGCTGAGCAGCTGCCGATATCGCCGGAAAAAAGCCGCCACACTTCGAAGCCTTCCTTCTTGAGGGCGTGCACCGTTCCGTCGTCCGCGTTCCAGTGGAGCTGGACTATATCGAGCGAGGCGCGGCGTGCGGAGGCTGCTATTTCTTCCGCTCCGCCGCATGTGAACACGCCGGCGAATCGCGGTGCGCGGAGAGCGGATTGCCTCGTCTGCGACACGATGATGCCGGCTTCCTCCGCGCCGATCCGCCGCACTGAGCCGTCGGCGAACACGAAGCCGAGAAAGTCAGCCCCGAGACGCGCGGCTTCGATAGCGAACGCGCCGTCGGTGACGCCGCACACTTTCAGGAGAGACACGGTTTTTCTCCACGCATCAGTTTTTTCACGAGCGCTGAACCAACGATGTATCCGTCGGCGTGGCGCGAGATTTCCTCGGCCTGCGCTTTCGTCGAAATGCCGAATCCGGCGGCGACGGGAAGGTGCGAAACAGATCGGATTTCTTCGAGCCTCGCCGCGAGATCTTCGGGAAGGCTCGTCCTTTCTCCTGTCGTGCCTTTTACGGTCATCACGTACAGAAACGAGTTTTCGAGACCCTCGCCGATCTCTTTTACGCGTTCGAGCGGCGTGTTCGGGGCTATGAGAGGTATATAGCCTATTCCTTTCGGAGAGAGAGCCTGGAGAAGTTCTCCGCGCTCTTCGAGCGGAAGGTCTACGACGAGCACCGCGTCTATCCCCGCATCCGCCGCCGCATCGGCGAATCTCCCGGTTCCGAACGAGAAAATCGGATTGTAGTAGGAGAAGAGAACGAATCCCGTATCCGGATGGCGCTCGCGAAGGCGTTTGGCCGCTGCGAGAGATTTCTCGAGCGTCATGCCGTGCCTGATGGCTTCGTAGGAAGCCGATCTTATCACGCCGCCGTCGGCGAACGGGTCGGAGAAGGGCACTCCTATCTCCACTATGTCGGCTCCGGCCGCTATCACGTCGCCCACTGCCTTTTCGCCGGCCTCTGGAGTCGGGCAGCCCATGGTGAGATAAGCGGTGAACGCTCCTCGCGATTCGGCCTTCGCTTTCCTGAACGCCTCTGTTATTCTGCATCGTTTCATATCGAATTCCTTTCTTTGTACAGCGTCACGCTCTGCATGTCTTTGTCTCCGCGTCCAGAGAGATTCACGAGGATGATGCCGTCTTTCCCGAGGCTTGGCGCGCGCTTGATCGCTTCGGCTACCGCATGGCTCGATTCGAGCGCCGGAATTATCCCTTCGAACCTGCACAGCATGTCGAATGCGGCGATCGCTTCGTCGTCTGTTATCACGGTGTATTCGGCGCGGCCCGTGTCGTGCAGGAAGCAGTGTTCCGGACCCACCCCGGGATAGTCGAGGCCGGCCGACACGGAGTAGGTGTCGAGTATGTTGCCGTCGGCCGTTTCGAGAAGCATCGTCTTCGCCCCGTGCAGCACGCCCGGGCGTCCGCCGTTTATGGAAGCGGCGTGTTCGCCGCTCTCGAGCCCTTTCCCGCCTGCCTCGACGCCTACGAGTTTCACTTCTTTGTCGCCCATGAAACCGGCGAAAAGGCCTATGGCGTTGGATCCTCCGCCGACACAGGCGATCGCTTCGTCGGGGAGACGGGAGAATTTCTCGAGGCACTGGCGCCTGGCTTCAGCCCCTATCACGCTCTGGAAATCTTTGACCATTTCCGGATACGGGGCCGGCCCGGCGGCGGTGCCGATCACGTAGAAGGTGTCGTCGCAGTTCGACACCCAGTCGCGCAGGGCTTCATTCATGGCGTCTTTGAGCGTCGCGCTCCCTTCGCTTACGGCATGGATGCGTGCGCCGAGCATTTTCATTCTCTCTACGTTCGGCGACTGCCTTTCTACGTCGATCGCCCCCATGTAGACGTCACACGGCATCCCGAAGAGCGCGGCGACAGTCGCCGTGGCGACTCCGTGCATCCCGGCTCCGGTTTCGGCGATGAGCCGCTTCTTGCCCATCCTCCGCGCGAGAAGAGCCTGCCCAACAGTGTTGTTTATCTTGTGCGCGCCCGTATGGTTCAGGTCTTCGCGTTTGAGCAGTATCTTCGCGCCTCCGAGATGTTCGGACAGCCGCCTGGCGTACGTCAGCGGGCTTTCGCGCCCCACGTACTCGCGGAGGATTTCGCCGAATTCCCGCTGGAACGCAGGGTCGGCTTTCGCTTCGACATATGCCGCCTCGAGCTCTTTCAGCGGAGCGACGAGCGTTTCGGCCACATATTGCCCGCCGTATTGTCCGTAATGTTTTTTCATGGTGTTCCCTTTGTTTTTCCGTGCCGTTTCCGGCATGTCAGTTTCCGCGCAGCAGGCATTTGAGTTTTTCGCCTGGAGAGGCGCTTTTCATAAGCGCCGTCCCGACGAGAAACGCGTCGGCTCCGGCCGCTTCGGCTCGTGCGATGTCTTCGGGCGAATGCATGCCCGATTCAGCCACGCGGATGCAGTTTCCCGGTATCGCCGCCGTCAGGCGCCCGAAGAGCTCCGTGTTGGTGCTGAAATTTCCGAGATCGCGGCAGTTTACTCCGACGATATCGGCGCCTGCTGCTGCGGCCGTGGCGATTTCGTCTTCCGAATGCGTTTCCACGAGCGCCGCGATTCCCGTTTTTTCCGCAAAGGCGAGAAGAGAGGCGAGTTCGCCTGCGCCGAGCGCGGCTGCGATGAGAAGCACCGCGTCCGCTCCCGCCGCGCGCGCTTCCGCGATCTGGTACGGCGTCGTGACGAAATCCTTCCAGAGGAGAGGGAGCGAGCACGTCTTGCGCACGCGCTTGAGATAGTCGCCGCTTCCGAGAAAACGGTGCGGCTCGCAGAGGACCGAGAGCGCGGCCGCCCCCGCCTCTTCGAGTTCGCGCGCGAGTTCTTCGGGGCGGAAGTCTTCTCGTATCAGGCCCTCGCTCGGGCTCGCCTTTTTGAGTTCCGCTATTATTCTTCTGCCTTTTCCCGTCAGAGCTCCGGCGAAGTCGCGCGGCGGGGGGGCTTTCTCCGCCAGACGCATGATTTCGCCGATAGGCACGGTGGATGCGCGTTTTTCTGCATCGGTCCGACGCATGTGCACCAGTTCTTCGAGCACGCCTTTCATTTGAGCGCCTCCTTCATGGCTGCGAGTTTTGCCGCGGCGCGCCCGGAGTCTATCGATTCCCCGGCAAGGGCGAGGGCTGCGGAGTAGTCTCCGGTGATGCCGCCTGCGATTATCGCGGCCGCGGCGTTTTCTATCGCCGCCGCGCGGCACGCTCCCGTTTCTTTGCCGTCCAGGACGGCAAGGAGCTTTTCGGCGTTGGCCGCGCTGTCCGCGCCCCTTATCGCCGAATTCGGAAAACGCTTCCCGTATGCGCCTCCGGCGTCGAGAAGCGTGTTTTTCACCGAGCCGTTTTCGAGCGACGACACGAAAGTGAAGCCGTCCGGGCTTATTTCGTCGAGACCGCCGGCCCCGGTGACGACTATCGCGCGCGTCGAACCGAGAAGTTTGAGGGCGTTGGCCATGGTTATGGCGAGTTTTTCCTGCGGCACGCCGATGACATGCCGCCTGACCGATGCCGGGTTCGTGAGAGGCCCGATGAGGTTGAAGAGCGTCCTGAAGCCGAGCATGCGTCTCACGCCGGCGGCGAATTTCATCGCCGGATGCAGGTTTTTAGCGAACAGAAAGCCTACGCCCGTCCGTTTTATGCATTCGGCCGTCTTCTCCGCTCCGGCGCCGAGATTTATCCCGAGCGCGGCGAGGACGTCGGCCGATCCGCACTGCGAAGTGGACGCGACGTTGCCGTGTTTCGCCACCGTCACGCCGGCTCCTGCGGCGATGAATGCCGCGCATGTCGAAACGTTGAACGAGTTGGATCCGTCGGCGCCCGTTCCGACTATGTCTACCGGGTCGAGCCCGCCGAGATCTATTTTCACGGCCGCTTCCCGCATGGCTCTCGCAGCACCGGCGAGTTCTTCCGGGGTGACGGGGTTTTTCGCGATTGCCGTCAGGAATGCCGCGAGTTCGCTTTCTTCGACCTCTCCTTCGAGTATCGAAGAGAAAAATCCTTCGGCTTCGTTTTCGTCCGGTGTCGCACCATCGAGCGCGCGCATGGTCACGGCCCGGCGCACGGTGCGCGGCATCGTCTTGCGCGTTCGTCTGCCGGTCGCGAACTCCACTATGTTGGCGA
Source organism: Kiritimatiellia bacterium (assembly GCA_017507065.1). GTDB lineage: Bacteria > Verrucomicrobiota > Kiritimatiellia > RFP12 > UBA1067 > UBA1067. The sequence goes on from JAFWBO010000063.1 coordinate 40,122, forward strand.
TCTGGCGCATCCCTTCCTGCGTGCCCACCGATTCAGGATGGTACTGCACGGATTCTATCGCGAGCGTTTTGTGCCGCAGGCCCATTATTTCTCCGTCTTCGCTTTCCGCGGTGACGGCGAGTTCGTCCGGCAGAGAGGCGCGGTCGACGGCGAGAGAATGGTAGCGCATCGCGGCAAACCCCTGTTCTACGCCGGCGAACACGCCTTTCCCGTCATGCCGCAGGCGGCTTGTCTTTCCGTGCATTATCTTCTTCGCCCTGACGATTTTTCCGCCGAACGCCTGCGCAATCGCCTGGTGGCCCAGGCATATGCCGAAAATCGGCGTTTTCCCGGCGAACGCCCTGATTGCATCGAGCGTGACGCCCGCGCTGTCCGGATTCCCTGGGCCTGGCGAGATCACGACGGCTTCCGGCTTCATCGCCAGCAGGGCGCCGACATCCGCTTTGTCGTTGCGCACGGTTTTGACTTCCGCGCCGAACGAGGCGATGGCGTGCACGATGTTGTAAGTGAACGAATCGTAGTTGTCTATCACCAGTATCATTGCAGTTCCTCCGCTTCTTTCAAGGCTTCGAACACGGCTTTCGATTTGTTGATCGTTTCGTCGTATTCCCTGTCGGGGTCGGAATCGGCGGTTATGCCCGCTCCGGCGCGCATCGTCACCGATTTTCCTTCTTTCACCAGCGTGCGTATGGCTATGGCGAAATCCATTCCTCCGGTGAACGAGAAGTATCCGGCTGCACCTCCGTATATTCCGCGCGGAGATTTTTCGATCTCGGCGATTATCTCCATCGCGCGGATTTTCGGCGCGCCGGAAAGGGTGCCTGCGGGGAACACCGCCTTCACGAGATCAGACGGCGTGTGATTTTCCGCGAGCGTCCCTTTGACGGAACTGACCAGATGCATGACATGGGAGAATTTTTCGACGCGTGCGAAAGATTCCACTTTGACGCTTCCCGTCTCTGCGACTCTGCCGAGATCGTTGCGGCCCAGATCTACGAGCATCACGTGCTCGGCGTTTTCCTTTTCGTCGCTTTTGAGTTCTCTTTCGAGCGCGGAGTCCTCGGCCGCGGTTTTCCCGCGAGGCCGCGTGCCGGCGATGGGCGATGTTTCCATGACGCGTCCTTCGAGCTTCACGAGTTCTTCTGGAGAAGAGCCTATGAGCGTTTTCCGGCCTATCCGCATGAAGAATTCGTACGGAGAGGGGTTGATGGTCCTGAGCGCCCTGTAGAGCGAAAGGTCGGAAGAGCGCGTGACGCCGGAGAATTTCTGCGACGGCACGATCTGTATCGCCTCGCCCGCGGCTATCGCGTCTTTGCACTGCGATACCATTGCGCGGAACTCGTCTTTCGACATTTCCGGGACGAGGACGGCCCCGCCGGCGGAACACTCCGCTTCGCCATTGCGTCTGACGGTTTCGGCGATCGATTCGGCGCTCAGGAGTTTTCTGCACAGCCGCTCTATTTCGGCCATGGCTTCGCCGTAGCCGCCCTCTCCTTTGACTACGGCAACGGTGACCGTTCCGCGCACATCGTCGAAAACGAGGAATTTTTCGCAGATGAGAAAGTCCATAGGCGGCGTGCCGCTTTCGCATTTCACCTTGTTTGCGAGTTTTGGTTCGAAAATTCCGGCCGCGTCGTATGCGATATATCCTGCCGCGCCGCCCTGGAAGGGCGGAAGCTCCGGGGCGGGGACGAACTCGTTCGCAGCAAAAAGGGCGTCGATGCGCTCGAGCGCGTCTTTCCCTGCTATCCGTCCAGACGGTTCGACCGCGAGAAACGAGTATCGTCCCCTCGCCTCTCCGCCAGATACGCTTTCGAGAAGTACGGCCTCTTCGTCTTCCCGCAGGCGCGAAAGCGCGGCGACGGGAGTTTCCCTGTCTGCGAGGAATTCCTTGAATACCGGCGTTCTTCGCCCCGAGGCGGTGCGGCGAGCGAATTCGTCTTCTGTCAGGATTTTCATTTTTCCGGCTCCTTTTTATGTTGTTTTCAGGCGTAAGCACCGAGAAACTGGAGGGCTTCTATTTCAGGATCCTGCGAAAGCTCCGAGAGAAGGGCCAGTGCAGCCGTGCCCGATGCGGACGATTCGAATTCGAACGTGAAGCGGAATTCGAAATCCATGCCGGGGATCGGGCGCGATTCGAGTTTGGTGAGATTCACCCCGGCCGCGGCGAATTTGGCGAGAATGGAGCTGAGCGATCCCGGGCGGTGCGGAAGGGTGAGCATTATGCCGAATTTGTCGGCGTCCGGCGTTATTTCTATTTCGCGCGAGATGCAGATGAAGCGCGTGTAGTTGAAGGTGTTGTCCGAGACGTTTTCGGCAAGAATGTCGAGATCGTATATTCCGGCGCACGCGCGTGAAGCGATGACCGCCTGCTCTGCAGTGCCTTTCTCCGCGAGATCGCGCGCCGCCGTCGCCGTGTTGGGCGCCGGGACGGTTTTCACGCCCGGCATGGCCTTGAGGAAGTCTCGGCATTGCGCCAGCGCGTGAGGATGGCTGGCCACTTCCTTTATTCCGGCGAGGGACGCGCCGCGCCGTCCGAGCAGGACATGGTTGACTTTGACGCGTTGCGACCGGACGATGTGGAAATGGTGTTTCACCATGAGATCGTAGACCTGCGCCACCGAACCGGCAGATGAATTTTCAATCGGCAGAACGCCGTACGGGCATACTCCTTTTTCCACCATTTCGAAGACGCTTTCGAAATCGCGGAGGAAGACGATGGTGGGAGCGGCGAACATGAGGGCCGTGGCGGCCGCGGCATATGAGCCGTCGGTTCCCTGGCAGGCCACGAAGGCCCTCTGCGGCAGCGGTTTCGACTTCTGTGCGGCCGCTGTTATAGTGGATACGAGCGGCGACGGGCCGCGCACGTTTGCGCGGATTCGCGCTTTGGAAAGTTCAATCATCGTGGAGAAGAGAGTTTTCATCTCGCGGCCGAGCCCGTCGCCTGCGATTTCGAGCGCGCGGGAAACGCTCTCCCTTTCCTGTTCGCCGTCGCATACTTGATCGCCTCTTTCTCTCGCCGACTGCGCTTCGGCGAGCGAGATGTCCATCCTCTGCTTGAAGAGGCGGGCGATTTCTTCATCGGTTTTCATCAGCTGGTCGTTCATTTGTTTCCTTTTTGGTGGTTGTTTGTTCGCGTGTAAAAAAAATCGGGCCGAGTCTCGTTTCTTCGAGATTCGGCCCTGGATTTCCCTGCTGGCGGATACTTCAGCGACTATGCCGCGAAGCGCGCTGCGAGACCGAATCCGCAGCGACGCCACCAGCAGTTGCTAAAGTATTCCCTGTTTGACATGCCGCATATTATATCATAATTTTTTTCGAAAAAACGTGAAAAGACAAAAAAGTTTTGTTTTTTTTTCCGGAGCGTTTAGCTCCTTGACATGATTAGACGTCTGATGGTATAATGTGCGCCGATAAAACACGATGCTGTCATGCTGATAAGGCAGTCAAGTGCTTTGTGATCTTTGTGTGCTTTGCGGATAAAAACAGAAAAAGAAAGGAAAAGTGAAATGATACGGATCAACTGTTTTCTGGCGACCAAGGAAGGCCGCCGCGAAGAGGCGCTCGAAGCGGCCAAGGCGCTGACCGCCGTCTCGCTCACGCAGGACGGATGCGTTGCCTACGACGTGTTCGAGAGCGCGACTCGCCCCGGCGTCCTCGTTATCTGCGAGACGTGGCGCGATCAGGCGGCGCTCGACGCGCATTCCGCCAGCGAGCCGTTCAAGAAGTACGTTGGCGTGATGAGCGAGACGAGCGAGCTCAAGATCGAGAGCTTCAATTTCTGACGATCGTAGCGCCGTCACGAGGGCTCTGACGGCATGTGTCGCCGCACTTGCTGCGCGTGCAAAGATTTTCTTGCCGGAGTTTAGCAGACGGTTCGAATGTTTCCGCTGCCGGCAAACTGCGATGGCAAACTCGGGGTTGAAGAAACTGCGAAATTTTGGTAAAATATACGAACATTTGACAATCAAGGAGAAACAGAATAATGAAAATGACATGGCAGCCGTCGAAGATCAAGCGGAAACGGAAAATCGGTTACCGCGCCCGTAAAGCGACCA
>JAFWBO010000064.1 GCA_017507065.1 Kiritimatiellia bacterium
GCTCGCCCGGTTCGTCGTTCACCGCCATCCTGAGCGCCTGGAAAACGCGTGTCGCAGGGTGGTGCGCTCCGCGCCTGCCCAGCAGAGCGGCGATGCCGCCGGCGAGATCCGCCGTCGTCTCGAAGCGTTTTTCGCGGCGGCGCGCGCATATCCACCTCGCTATGCGCCGCGCAAAGCGCTCCTCGCCGTACTCGAGAAAAATCCTTTCGAGCTCTTCTTCGCTCTCTTCGTTCACGAGCGAAGATGCGCAAAGCGCCTGCGAGCGGTCCATTCTCATGTCGAGCGGCCCTTCGCGCATGAAACTGAAACCGCGAGCGGCGTCGTCGATCTGCGGGCTTGAGACGCCCAGATCGAGCAGCACGCCGTCGGCCGGGATCCATCCGTTCGAACGGGCGATTCCGGCGATGTCTCCGTGGGCGCCCTTTGCCAGACGCAGCGCTCCGCTTTCAACGAATCCCCCGATCCGCGGATCCACGGCCGTCTCCTCGAGCGCCTGTGCATCGCGGTCGATGCCGAGCACCGACGCGCCGCGGCGGAGAATCTCAAGCGCGTGTCCGCCGCGTCCGAGCGTCCCGTCTACGTATCGGCCGCCTTCGCGCACGCAAAGGGCTTCGATCGATTCGTTTAGAAGAACGCTTGCGTGTTTCATCAGAAACCGGCCTCCTCGAGGGCCTTGTCGAGCGCCGTCTGGTCGACATCGTCTTCCGGCGCGAGCGAAGCGGGATTCCAGAGTTTTATCATGCGCACCGCCCCGACCATCGCCACGGTCCCCGAAAGACCCGCGAACTTGAGAAATCTGTCGCACACCCTGATGCGGCCCTGGCTGTCGAGCGCGAGCAGCTCCGAATTCTCGCCTATCGTCTGGCAGGCTTTGCCGAGCGCGGGATTGAAAAGCGCCTTTTCGCGGAGACGGCCGAGAATAACATCCATCTCCGACATGGAAACGATGTTGACGCAACGGTCTTTTCTGTCCGGCATCGCATAGACATACTCGGGGCAGCCCATGACGGCGCGCCATTCGCTCGGAATGGTCAGTCGCTTCTTGGGATCGAGCGCATGATCGAAACGTCCGACGAGGACGCCCGATTTCGCTTCCGCCGACACTGCGGCACTCTCCTTGACTGCCTTTGACATTTTGTGACACAATTATACACTTTGCCCCACCCGAATGCAAGTGTTTTTTTATTTTTTTCAAAAAAAAATCGCGATCGCTGTTTTCCTGAAAACTTGCACTTGCATGATATCCGTCGAATATGGTATAATATGCGCCGTTCGTTTGAGAAAAAGCGGGCGTAGCTCAATGGCAGAGCTCCAGCCTTCCAAGCTGGCTACGAGGGTTCGATTCCCTTCGCCCGCTCCAGCAGACGCCAGGGTGGCGTAATGGCAGCCGCGGCAGACTCAAAATCTGCTATACGAGAGTATGTGCGGGTTCGAGTCCCGCTCCTGGCACCATGCGGAAAAGCTTGAACGGGCGGCAACGCAAGGAGAGATGTCCGAGTGGTCGATGGTGCAACCTTGGAAAGGTTGTGTGGGGGCAACTCCACCGAGGGTTCGAATCCCTCTCTCTCCGCCAATTTTCCCGAGACACGGTCCGTCGCGCGCTGCGCGCGCGAATCTTCAAAGCCGGCACGCCGCGCGGGCTTCGTCCGCATTCGTAAAGCGGACGGCCTTCCACCCGGCCGCGCGGGCCGCGGCGCAGTTTTCCTCCAAGTCGTCGAAAAAGCAGATTTCGCCCGCTTCCACTCCGAGCCGCGAGGCGGCGAGATCGTAAATCTCGCGCATCGGTTTGTAAAGATGCTCTTCGCCCGATATCACAAGCGCGTCTGCAAGCTCGACATAATCGGCGAAGACGCGTTTGAAGCGGCGTGAAAAAGGCGTGTTCATGTTCGTCAAAATCCCGACGAGGAAACCTTCGGCCTTGACATCTCTCATCAGCGAGAGCGTTTTTTCGTCGCGCTCGAGAAAACTCCCGGTATCGGCATTGAGGATTTCTTCAAGATCTTCCTCGCCGACAGTCGCGCCCATGTCGCCGAAAATCCTCCCGTACATCTCGCGAAGCGTCATGAAATCGCCGTCCATCCGGCGGCGGTATCTGCCGTATCCTTCCAGCACTTTTTCCCAGACGAGCCCGAGACGCTCGACGAGAGGCTTTACGAGATACGGATGGAGGGCGGGCGTCATGACTCCGCCGAAATCGAACACAAAAGCCCTGATCTTCATTTTCCTTTCCCGCGCTCCCTTTCTTCGAGCAGAAACACCTTGTCCCCCACGCGGCAGCGCGGAGATTTGAACGTCACCCACGTGCCTCGCTCCGCCGTCTCGGGCGTCTCGTCGTCGCGCCGCAGCTCGCCCAGACGGAGCTCGACGACTCCCGTCGCGTTGCCGTGGATCTGAACGAGATCTCCGCGCCTGAGAGAAGCATCCTCTATCTTCACCTGCGCGATTCCCGCTTTGATGAAATAATCGACAACCCGTCCCGAGTGGCGCTTGACATACCTCGAAAGCGAATCTTCGCTCGCGGTGAACTGGCCGGTGCCGGGGCGTCCGAAGTAGAGACCTTCCGAAAATTCGCGGTGGAACACGTTCTCGAGGCTGCGCCTTAGCTCCGCGACAAGAGCCGGAGTGTATTCGCCGCAAGCGACGGCGTCGACGGCGCGGCGGTATGCCTCGACGCACGTTTTCACGTATTCGGCGTTTCTCGCGCGCCCTTCTATCTTGAAACTGGAGACGCCCGCGTCCACGAGCCTGTCTACAAAACCGATGGAACACAGATCTTTGGCGGAGAGAACGGTGTGCGGTTCGATCTCGAATGCCGTGTCCGATTCGTGCACGGGTTTCCCGGCCGCATCGGTGTACAGATCAACCGCCTTTACGACATACCTCCTCCTGCATGGCTGCACGCACTCCCCGCGGCACGCCGATTTGCCGAACGCGTCCTGGCTCATGAAGCACCGGCCCGACACCGCCACGCACTGCGCACCGTGCACAAAAGCCTCTATCTCGGCGCCGGTCGCCTCCTTTATCGCCTTGACCTCGGCGAGAGTGCATTCTCTGGCGAGGACGATTCTTTTGGCGCCGAGGGAGAGGAGAAATTCGACCGCAGCCGAATTCGACACCGACATCTGCGTCGACACGTGTATCTCCGCGCCGCGCCGCCGCAGCATGTCGAACGCGCCCCAGTCGGCGACTATGAACGCGTCGACATGGGGCATGGCCGCGTCGATGACGTGTTCGAGCTCTTCCTTCTCGCCTTCGAACACGATCGAATTCAGCGCGAGATATGCGCGAACGCCGCGGCCGCGGCAGCGCGCCGATATCTCGGGCAGATCCGCAAGCGAGAAATTCACTCCGCTCCGCGCGCGCATATTAAAGGCGCCGAGACCGAAATACACGGCATCGGCGCCTGCATCAAGCGCAGCTTGAAGGCATGTGAAATCCCCGCACGGAGCGAGTATTTCAGGCCGCCGCGTCAAGCTTCTTCTGACGACTCGTCGGCCGCGATGTTGATCTTGAACTTGACGACGACGCCGTGGCCGAGATCGATTTCCGCGGTGTGTTCGCCGACGGTCTTGAGCTCGTCCCCGAACGAAATCTGCGAACGTTCGAGCGCGATGCCGCGGTTGGCCTCGATCGCCGCGAGAATGTCCGCGACGCTGATGGAACCGTAGAGCTTCGTGCCGTCCGTCGTCGGAGCGGTGACGTTGAGCTCGAGTTTTTCGAGCTTGCGGGCGGTCTCGAGAGCCTCTTTCTTGAGCTCGGCCGCCTTGGCGGCGCGCTCGGCCTCGAGCTTTTTGAGTTTGCGCTTGGCCGCCTCGGTGGCGAGCGAGGCGAGTCCCTTCGTGAAGAGATAGTTGCGGGCGTATCCGGGGGCGACCTTGACGATCTCGCCGGACTTGCCGAGCTTCTTCACGTTGTCCATGAGCATTACTTCGATAGCCATTTATTGAATTCCTTTCTTCCGGATCAGGCCATGAGCCCCATGTTGCGCGCACGCTTCACGCCCTGGCGGATCTGACGCTGCTGGGCGGCCGTGACGCCCGTGATGCGGGCGGGCAGGATCTTGCCGTAATCGGTGATGTAGTGCTTGAGCGTCTCGACGTCGTTGACGTCGATCTGGTCGTCTTTGCCGAGCGGCGGACGCTTCCTCGCGGCGAATTCCTCGCCGGCCGAGCTGTTGGATTTCTTGAAAGCCATTTGTGTTGTTCCTTCCTCTTGGAATTGTTTTCGTTTCAGAACGGGATTTCGTCGCTGTCGCCGTCGAGCGGCGCTGCGGACTGCTGGAACGATGGCGCGTCGCTCTGCGCGGCCGGATCTCTCCGGTCGGCGGAAGCGAGGCTTTCGCCGCGCTGCAGAAACTTGATCGTGCTCGCGCGCACTTTCAGTTTCTGGTGCTTTACGCCGTCGCGCTCCCAGCTGTCCATCTGAAGCCTTCCTTCGACAAGTACGGGGCTGCCCTTGGAGAGATGCTGTCCGCAAAGCTCCGCAAGCTTGTCCCACGCGTCCACATCAACGAACACGGGAAATTCCTGCGTGTTGCCGTTGCGGTCGCGGCGGCGTTCGTTGACCGCCATCCCGAGACGTGCGACCTTGATGCCTGTAGCTCCGGTGGAGCGGACGTCCGGGTCGCGGGTGAGATTTCCCATCAGTATTACTTTGTTGAAAGAGGCCATTTCGACATCCTCCCTTTAAGGTCTGTTATTCGGCCGCAACGGCCGCAGCCTCCTTCTTCGCGATACGCTCGGCCCTTGCCGCGCGCTCGGAAGCGATTTTGGCTTCGCGCCGCTCGTCCACGGCGAGAATCTGCACTCTGAACACGTCGTCCACGAGGCGGTAGCGGTTCACGAGCTCCGCGATCTTCGAGGGATCGAGCTCGAAACGGACCTTGACATACACTCCGGCGTCCTTCTTCGAAAGCGCTCTTGCGAAAACACGCTTGCCGAGCGAATCGACCGAGGCGACAACGCCTTCGAGACGCGTAACTTCGGCGAGGGCCTTCTCGAGCTTCTCGTTCAGGGCATCGTCCTTGGACACGCCCGTGAAAATGTAGAGAGCGTCGTACTTCTTCATGATTACTTGGCCTCCTTCTTGGCTTCTTCTTCCTTGCCCTTCTTGATGACTTCGGGAGCCTTGGCGGCATCGCCGGCCTGGGCCGCGGCGCCGGCGGCAGGAACGTCGTCCGGAGCCTTGACCACCGCGAGAGCAAGCTCGCCGCGCGTCACGAGAGAATACTTGTCGCCGAGAGCGAGATCCTTGACGAAAAGCGTCTGGTCGAGATCGAGAGCCGAAACGTCGACCTCGAACTTTTCGACGATGTCGGTGGGAAGGCAGGCCACGTCGACGGAACGGAGAACCTGCTCGAGGACGCCGCCGCCGAGCTTGACGCCGACCGCTTCGCCGGTGAGATACACGGGCACCGTGACCCTCACCTTTTCGGACAGCGACACTTCGCTGAAATCCACATGGATGGGAGTTCCCGCGAGAACATCGTTCTGCATTTCGCGCATGAGCGCCGGAACTTCCCTGCCGTCGAGATCGATCGACACGAGAAGCTGCTTGCTGGCCCTCCCGCGGATCGCCATCATGAAGTCGTGCGCGGGAAGCTTGATCAGCTCCGTGCCGCCCTTCTTCATCTTCATCACCGAAGCGGGAATCATCCCCGCGCGGCGCAAACGGCGGACGGCTCCTGTACCCTGTTCGGTACGGGCCTCTGCCTTGATTTTTATCTGATCCATTTTCTACCTTTGCTTTTTTTCGGCCGCATACTCTCGCGCACCCGCGCTACACTCTGCGGCAAGATTTGCATATTATATCAGATTTTTTGCGTTTTTGCGCATTGTTTGTCAAAAAAAAGACAAAAAAATCACAAAAACATTGCAAAGCAGGTCCGACCTGCTTTGCAACGTTTCCCGGTTCGGTTCCGTATTCGGCGCCCTACGGAGCGATTCCGGCAGATCCTATGCGCGAACACTCGCCGGCGTTGAAATAGTATTCCTGCCCGGTCGCATCCATCACGCTGCGCCAAAGATCGCTCTTGAGCGAAAGTTTCTGCCGCTCTATCGTCGCAAGACGTATAGGCACGAGCGCATAGCTCTCGCCGAGATTCCCGACGACGCAATCCGTACGCCCGGCCATCGCCGCATGGACGGCGTTTCTCGCCAGCATATAGCAGCGTATGGCATCGGTGCCTTTCGCGGGCACGGAACGTATCGTATAGCTCGGGTCGAAATATTTCACGCTGCTCGCGACGCCCTTTTCCTTGAAGTGCGCGGCGATTTTCGCCTTGAGCCATTCGCCGATGTCCTTTTTGAGAATATTGCCGCTCGCATCGCGCTTCACATCGCCGTCGTTGAAAAGATCCTGTCCTGCGCCTTCGGCGACCACGATTACGGCATGCGTCTTTCCGGCGGCGAAACGGTTGTCGAGCGCGCTCGCGAGGCTCTCGAACGAAAACGACATTTCCGGAACGAGACAGAAATTCACGACGGGATTGGCTATCGACGCATACGCCGCGATGAAGCCCGAGTCGCGCCCCATGAGCTTTACAAGGCCGATTCCGCCCGGCGCGCCCTTCGCCTCCACATGGGCGTTGCGTATTACGTTCGCCGCCTCCGCGACCGCCGTCTCGAAACCGAAGCTCCTGCCGACGAACTGCAGATCGTTGTCTATCGTCTTGGGAATGCCGACGACCGAGATTTTGAGCCCTCTCTTGGCACAGCAGGCGGCGATGTCGCCCGCGCAGCGCAGCGAGCCGTCGCCGCCGATGCAGAAAAGGATGTTTATGTTCATCCTCTCGAGCGTGTCGACGATTCTGTCGGTCGGCTGCTGGCCGCGCGACGACCCGAGAATCGTGCCGCCGAGCTCGTGTATCGTATCGACATTGTCGGGATCGAGCATCACCGGTTTGTAGCCGAAATCCGGGTTGAGCCCGGCATAGCCGAAGCGTATGCCGAATATGCTCTTCACCCCGTAATCGAAGGAGAGGATTTCGACAAGCCCCTTGATCACGTTGTTCAGCCCGGGGCAGAGGCCGCCGGCGGTCACTATGCCGACCCGCGTCCAGCTCGGGTCGTGGAAAATCTTCGCCAGAGGGCCTGCCCGCTCGAACGAAGGCATGTCGCCGAGACGCCCGCGGAGATGCTCCAGGACCGATACGTTCTCCGTGACGAGTATGCGCTCGCCGTCGCGTATGAATTCGTGGTGGCGGACAGGAGAATCTATATTGCACGGGCCGAGCGTTCTCACGTTGGACGTGTAGAACTCCGGGTCGGCCGCTATCTTGTCGAGTGTGGACGGCATGTCAAACAATCCTTTTTTAATCAACCGTGAACGAGAGAAAGAAATTCCTGGCGCACCTTTTCATCGGAGCGGAACGAGCCGAGAACGGCGGACGTGGTCATCTGCGAATTTTTCTTTTCCACGCCGCGCATCATCATGCAGAGATGCCGCGCGTTTATGACGACGCCCACGCCTTCCGCGCCCGCTTCTTCCATGACGGCGTTGGCGATCTGCTCCGTCATGCGCTCCTGTATCTGGAGCCTGCGCGCGAACATATCCACTATTCTCGCGAGCTTCGACACCCCGAGAACCTTGCCGCGCGAAATGTAGCCTATGGAACAGCTCCCGTAAAAAGGAAGCATGTGGTGCTCGCAAAGCGAATAAAGTTCGATGTCTCTGAGGACCACCATGTGGTTCGTGCCGCTGGCGAACTTCGCGCCGTTCACCACCTTCCTGAGATTCTGCCTGTAGCCGCGGGTAAGGAACGCAAGCGACTTCGCCACCCTTTCAGGCGTCTTCACGAGCCCTTCCCTCGAAGGATCTTCGCCGAGAAGCGAGATAAGCTCCTTGACGAGAGAGGCTATCCTCTTTTCATCCGGGAGCGGAGCCGTCGGTGCTTTCTTATTCATGCGCCCTTCCCCGTCTTGCCGGCGAACCTGATCGTCGCGGCCCTGCCGTGGGCCGCAAGACCTTCCACTTCCGCGAACGTCTCGATAGCGCCGCGCGTATCCTCGAGATCGCGCCGCGTGAACTTCACGAAACTGTGGCGGCGGCGGAAATCGTCGGGCGTAAGCCCGCTGAACATGTTGGCCGCCCCGCCGGTCGGCAGGACATGGCTCGGCCCTGCGACGAAATCGCCCGCGCTTTCCGGCGTCCACGCGCCTGCGAACACCGCGCCCGCGGCCCTCACGCCCTTCATCGCCGACATGGGATCGGCCGTCATTATCTCGAAATGCTCCGGCGCGAAACGGTTGACCGCCTCTATGCCGGTGGCGACGTCGGGGACGACCGCTATTAGTATGCCGCCGCGCTTCACCACGCGCTCGACGAGAGCCCTGCGCGGAAGCGTCTTCATCTGCCTCAGGACGGCCGCCTTGACGGCCTCGGCAGTTTTTCTCGATGTCGCAACGCAGAACGACTTCTCGAAACCGCTGCCGTGCTCGGCCTGCGAAAGGAGGTCTGCCGCCGTCCACTCGGGGTCGACGGATCCGTCGGTGAGGACGGCTATTTCGCTCGGGCCGGCCACCTGGTCGATGGCGACATATCCGAAGACCTGCCGCTTTGCCGCAGTGACGAAAGCGTTGCCCGGGCCCGCGATCTTCTGCACCTTTCGGCACGTCGCCGTTCCGAACGCCATCATCCCGACGGCCTGTATGCCGCCGACGCGGTATATCTCCGTCGCTCCGGCGAGAACGAGCGCGTAGAGAAGAACGCTGTTCACCTCGCCCGTCCTGCCGGCGGGCGTGCATGCCACGATCTCGCGCACGCCGGCCGCCTTCGCGAGCGCCACGGTGTGTATCGAGGTCGACGCGAGAGGAGCCGTGCCGCCCGGCACGTAAACGCCCACGCGGTCCATCGGGGAATAGAACTCGCCGGCCCTGCCGCCGCGCGGCGTGGCCATGCTCCACGGCTTTCTCAACGACGCTTTCGCAAAAGCCGATACGCGGCGGAGCGCCGTCTTCACGGCCTTTGCCGTCTCTGCGGGAATCTCCTTTTCGAGATCCGACGCCTTCGGCAGGACGATGCGGAACTGCGACGGCTTGAGTTTCGCTCCTTCGAATTTCGCCACGGCGTCGGCCACCGCCCTGTCGCCGCGTTTTCTGATGTCGGCGAGAACGGCCCTCGCGGCCTCTTCAGCCTCTTCCGGGAAGGCCGGCCGCAAATTGAATTTCGCGACGGATTTGTCGCGCCAGTCTGCTATTTTTATCATGTCTGATGCTGCAATCGGCCGCATGCGCCGCAAGGCAGAGTATGCCTGCGCCGCGTCAGCCGCAGTGGAAATAAGTGCGTACGGTCTTCGCGAGAAGAGCCTTGTCTTTCATGAGTTTCGCGCGGAGCGTCCTGTCGTCGAACGCCTTTAGCTCGGCTGCGATGCCGTCGATCATGGCTTTCGAGAAAACGCCCTTCTCCTCGTACGCGGAGCGCTGCTTCTCGAGAACGCACGCCGAGGCCCAGCAGCTGTCTGGAAGAGTGGCGAGCGTCTTGAGAAGAGCGGCGTTCTCCTTCTTGTGGATGTTCACGTTGACATACGTCGCATCGGCCTTGGCCACGGCGTCTTTCATCTCGAAACCGCGGCGGCACGCAACGGCGAGAGAAGCCATGAGAAGATAGACGTTGGCGGAAGCGTCGGGAGAGCGCATCTCGACGGTCTGCTTCTGGCGGAGCTCGCCGGCAGAAGCCTTCTCGCCGGGATTCACGGCGCCGAGCATGTCGGCCTTCGACGACCATCCGAGCGGGACGCGGACGAGGACGGAACGGTTGCGGTCGCCCCAGCATACGTTCGTCGGGGCTTCCTGGTGGGGAACAAGCCTGAGATAGCTCGTGGGGTTGCGGTTGCCGAAAGCAGTTATCGAAGGCGCGAGCTCCATCATGCCCGCGATGGCGCGCTTGGCGGTATCGCTGATCCTGCCGTTCTTGAGCATCTGGTTGACGCCGTTCTTCATGATGCGCATATGGATGTGCAGCCCGGAGCCGGCCTTGCCGACGGTGATTTTCGGCGCGAACGTGATATCGAACCCGTATCTGGCGCCGAGATTTCTGATCATCCACTTGGCGATCGTGAGCTGGTTGGCCGCGTCGACCGGCGAAGCTGGCAGAAACTCGATTTCGTTCTGTTCGTACACGAGGCCGTTCTCGGTGAAATTGCCGACCTCGGAATGCCCGTACTTGATAAGCCCGCCCGCAAGCGCTATCGCAAGCATGCATTTCTGGCGGAACTCGCCGAACTTGGCGAAAGGAGCGCTCTCGTGGTAGCCGCGCTGATCGACGGCCGGGAACGCTCCGGTGTCGGGAGCTATCACGTAATACTCGAGCTCGCCCATGGCCTCGAAGTCCATGCCCGTCTCCTTCTTGAACGCGGAAACGGCCTTCTCGAGAGTATACTCGGGAGAAGACTCGAGCCTCTCGCCGTCCTTGTTGAAGAACGAGCAGAGGAGGCAGAGGGTGGGAAGCTCGGCGAAAGGATCCATGAACGCCGTGGAATAGCGCGGCATCACGTAGAGATCGGAAGAACTCGCCTCGATGTAGCTGAAGAGCGAAGAGCCGTCGACCCGCTCGCCGCAGGAGAGTATTTCGTCGAGATATGCTTTGGAATGCACGACGAAATTGAGGGTTTTAAGCCTGCCGTCTCCGCCGGCATACATGAAATTGACATGGCGCACGCCATGCTTTTCCATGAACTTGACGATGTCGGCCTTCGTGAATGCGGAGCGCTTCTTGCCGATTGCGGCGACTATGTCTACTATATTGATTTTCACGGGTTCCATGTCGGCATTCCTTTCAGTTGGGTTTCACTGCTGCAAGCTTCCCGGCGATTCCCACGTACGTCGCAGGCGTCAGGGCGGCAAGTCTCTTTTTGTCGGCCGCCGGCACGTCGAGCGTTTCGACGAACGAGCGCATCGTCTCGCGCGTGACGCGCCTGCCGCGCGTAAGCTCCTTGAGCTTCTCGTACGCTCCCGGCACCCCCGCCTTGCGCATCACCGTCTGCACCGGCTCGGCGAGCACCTCCCAGTTGGCGTCGAGATCTGCCGCGAGACGCTCTTCGTTGAGCTCGAGCTTGCCGAGCCCCTTCAGCGTCGAACGCGCGGCTATGAGCGTATACGCAAGTCCGACGCCCATGTTGCGCAGAACCGTGGAATCGGTAAGGTCGCGCTGCATGCGGGAAACGGGGAGTTTGGAAGACATGAACGACAGCACCGCGTTCGCGAGCCCGAGATTGCCTTCGGAATTCTCGAAGTCTATGGGGTTCACCTTGTGCGGCATCGTCGAAGAGCCGATCTCCCCTTTGACCGCGCGCTGTTTGAAATACCCCATCGAGACGTACATCCACACGTCGCGGTCGAAGTCGAGCAGGACGGTGTTCCAGCGCTTGACGGCGTCGAAAAGCTCGGCTATGCCGTCGTGCGGCTCGATCTGTATCGTGAGAGGGTTCTGCACAAGCCCGAACGAACGTATCACCTTCGCCGAAAAAGCGGGCCAGTCCACGGCTGGATACGCGGCCATGTGGGCGTTGTAGTTGCCCACGGCCCCGTTCATCTTGGCGGGAAGCCTGACGGCCTCCGCGGAGCGGCGCTCGCGGGCGAGGCGCGCGGCGACGACGGCGAGCTCCTTGCCTACCGTCGTGGGCGACGCCGGCTGGCCGTGCGTGTGGGCGAGCATCGGGACGCGGGCCCACTTCACGGCGAGAGACGAAACCGCCTTCTCGACTTCGCGCATCACGGAAGAGACGATGCGCATGCCGTCGCGGAGCATGAGCGCGTGGGACATGTTGTTTATGTCCTCGCTCGTGCAGGCGAAATGTATGAACTCCCCGCGGCTTTCGAGGCTCGTCCCCTTTACGCGTTCGCGGATGAAATACTCGACGGCCTTGACGTCGTGGTTCGTGGTCTTCTCTATCTCCTTGACGCGCAGCGCGTCCTCGACGGAGAAACCGTCGGCTATCGAAGAGAGGAGCTTCTTTTCCTTCGCGGAGAGCGCTTTGCATTCCGGCACCTTCTTCTCGGCGGCGAGCGCGGCGAGCCACGCGCATTCGACCGCCACTCTCCGCGACACGAGCCCGAACTCCGAAAACACGGTTTTGAGCTCGGAACATTTCGAAGCGTAGCGCCCGTCCACGGGGCTTATCGCCATAAGCATTTCGGCGGCGGACATCAGACTATCTCCTTTGCTACGGCATAGACGTTGTCGGCCGTGAAGCCGAATTCCTTCGCGAGGACCTTGCACGGAGCAGATTCGCCGAAGCGGTCCATCGTGACGAAACGCGTATTGCGGATGTCGACCCTGAAACGGTCCCATCCGAACCTCACGCCGGCCTCGACGATGACGCGCCTGCCCATCGTTTCGGGAACGACGCTCTCGCGGTAGTCGCAGCTCTGCGAAAGGAAGAGCCCCACGGACGGCATCGAAACGACGCGCACGCCCCTGCCTTCGCCGGCAAGGCGCTTTGCCGCTTCTACCGCGATGGCCACTTCGCTGCCGGTCGCGATGAAAAGAACCGTAGTGGAATCCTGCGCTCCGCTCTCGTATATGACGTAGCCGCCCCTGGCCACGCCTTCGCGGCTGACGTTTTCGAGGACCGGGACGTTCTGCCGCGTAGTGACGATGGCCGAAGGCCCTTGGGTGCGCAAGATCGCCTCCGCCCAGGCGAAAGCCGTCTCGTTGGCGTCGGCCGGGCGGAACGTGACGAGACCGGGGATGACCCTCAAAGAAGCCAGATGCTCCACCGGCTCGTGAGTGGGGCCGTCTTCTCCGACATAGAAGCTGTCGTGCGAGAAGATGTATATCGAAGGCGTCTTCATGAGCGCGGCAAGGCGTATGGCCGGCTTGCAGTAGTCGCTGAACACGAAGAACGTCGCCGCGTACCCCCGGAAGAAACCGTAAGCCGTTATGCCGTTGACTATCGCCGACATGGCCAGTTCCCTTATGCCGAAATGTATGTTGCGGCCGCCGAACGATCCCGGCGCGACGTCGCCCATGCCTTTCAGCACGGTTTTGTTCGACGGTCCGAGATCGGCCGATCCGCCGACGAGCGCGGGCACGACGGGGGCGAGGGCGTTCATCACTTCTCCGCACGCGCTGCGCGTCGCGACAGACGCGCCGGGGGCGTATGCGGGAAGCGCCGCGTAAACGGCATCGCGCGAAGGTGCGCCGGAGCAACAGGCGCAGGAGACGTTTTCCTTCGCCCAGCGCTTCGAAAGGCGGTGCATCGCCGACGTCCTCTTTTTGAAAACGCCGTACACTTCTTCCGGCACGTAGAACGATTTTGACGGATCGAAACCGAGATTGCGCTTGAGACCGGCCGTTTCTTCCGCGCCGAGCGGCGCGCCGTGGCAGTCTGCCGAACACGCCTTCGTCGGGGCTCCGCGGCCGATATCCGTCTTGGCGATCACAAGGACCGGGGCGCCCTGCACTCTGGCGGCGCGAGAGAAAACCTTGCGGATCGCGGCGAAATCGTGCCCGTCAGTCTCGAAGACTTTCCATCCGTAGCTCTCGAAACGCTTCCTGGCGTCGTCGGCCATCGCAAGAGCGGTTGAGCCCTCGATCGTGATGCCGTTCGAATCGTAGATGACCACGAGCGAGTCGAGCTTCATGGCGCCCGCCCAGCTGCACGCTTCGTGGGAAACGCCCTCTTCCATGTCGCCGTCGCCGCAGAAAACCCACGTCTTGTTGCCGAAGCCCGACTTCTTGGCCGCCAGCGCAAGGCCCGCGCCCATGGCAAGCCCCTGCCCGAGCGGCCCCGTCGTCACTTCCACGCCGGGCATCAGCCCGCGCTCCGGGTGCCCGGCCGTGCGGCTGCCGAGCTGGCGGAAATTCTTGAGCTCGTCCATCGTGAGAGCGCCCGTCCCGGAAAGGTGGTAGAGAACATAGAGAAGCGCGCTTGCATGCCCGCCGGAAAAGACGAGCCTGTCCCTCGCGGGCCAATCGACATCGAGAGGGTCGAAGTTCAGGTGTTCGAGCCAGAGAGACACGGCGAGATCCGCCATTCCGAGCGGCGCGCCTGGATGGCCCGACGCGGCCTTGTCTATCATGTCCGACGCAAGGCAGCGGACGGTGTCCGCCGCGAGACGCAATTGATCGATGGATAGTTTCATATTTTCCGTATTATATCATATTTACAGCCGAAATTACAGAAAAGAGACGGTTCGCATGGAAGCGGGGTTCTCTCTTTTCAGACATATGCGAGAAGATCTTTCATCTTCGAAAGACGCACGTGCGCTGCGCTGGAACGCATCGTGCCGAATCCGAAATCGCAGTACGCCGTCTTCACGCCCGCGTTGCGGCCGCATTCGACGTCGGTCCAGTTGTCGCCGACCATCCAGTCGTCTTCGCCGACGGAATCGACGCCGAGGCGCGCGGCGCAGGCGAGAAGCGGCTTGGCGCTCGGTTTCATCTCGTCGCAGTCGCCGCCGGCTATCACTGCGTCTCCGAAAAAACCGGCGACGCCGAGGCGCTCGAGAATCGTGTGCGTGGCGAACGACGGCTTTGCGGTATTGACGCCGAGAAGCACTCCGCGGCGGGAGAGTTCTTCAAGCGTTTCTCCGACGCCGGGATACAGAGCCACCGTGTCGAGCATGTGCTCTTCGTAATGAGAGCGGAAAATCTTCCAGAGGCCGTCGGGATCGCCGGAGAGTTCCGGAATCGAGTTCACGAGCAGATGTCTTGCTCCGAGGCCGACGTTTCTGAGAATCTCGTCGACCGGAAGTTCGGCGAGCAAAAGATCGCGCCGCGTGTGGTTGACGGCGGAGCAAAGATCGAATCTTGAATCGACCAGTGTTCCGTCCATGTCGAAAAAACAGCATCTCACGTTCATTTTCCTTTCTTTATCTTTACCATGCGAGCGCCGCGGCCGGACGCGGCCATGGCGCGCGCCCTGTCGCCGGCGGCGTGTTCAGGCCCTCTCACCACCGCGCGCCGGGCAGACCGCTCGCGCGTGAAAACAAGCTCGTTTCCGCTTCCGGCGGGCTTCTCGACGACGAACGAATCGACGATGCCGAGAGACGGGTCGTCAAAACAGAACGGCTGCGGGCAGCTCTCTATCGCGTTCCAGCCTTCGGGCAGATGGACGCGCACGGTCGTCTTCGACGGAGAGGACGCGCCGAGGACGAACGGCGTCTTGCGCCTCGACGACGCGAGATCGCATTCTCCGCCGTCGAAACCGACGAGGGAAAACGTCATGCATCCGTCCGCGACGACGGCGAAATCCGGCACGTGGAACGAGTGGCTCACTCTGGCCGGATACGACTTCACGTCGGCTGAGAGGCCGCTCGTCGCCGCGGCGCTCCTGAAATATCCCTTCAATACGGCCATATGCATGCGGGCGAGATCTTCAGGCAGGATCTCGGAATAGTATTTGCGAACGGCCCCGGCAGGATTGCCGTATATCCTTTCCTCCACGTCCACATCGGCCGAACCGTCCGCGCAGAGGCGGATCGCGACCGTCTTCTCTCGCCTCGACGAAAGATCGGCGCGAACGCACTCTACCGTGCCGGTGGCGCCGCCAGCCGGGTCGATGTAGCTGCCTCCCTCGCACGCGGCGGAGCCGAGCGGAGTGTATTCGTTCTCGGTGCCGATGAAATACACGCCGCCATCCGCCGACACGCGGCAGAACGGGAGGGAGAAACGGCCGCAGTCGGGATTCGCCTCGCTGTGTTTCTTCTTTTCCAGGCTGTCGCGGGCGTCGTCGGCGACAAAGACCACCGATGCGTCGAGCCCCTGCCCTTTCATGAGCGAAACCATCGTGCGGATGTAGTCGAGCCGCGTGGCGTAGCGCTCGGCGATGACGCGTCCGGGTGAGGTGAGCTGCATTTCGGCCGGAAGAGAGAAGAGCGACGGTCCGGCGATGCGGACGTGGCGGGCGGTCCAGTTCCTCACGGCCTCCACCCGTCCCGTCGCGGAGAGAGCGCCGTCGACCTCGAACGGCGCGGCGCAGGGCTCCGTCTCGGCCGCTTTCAAGAAAAAGCGCATCGAATCTTCGCGCGTCCTGAAAGAAACCGTGCGAGTGTCGCGCCAGAGGACGGAATCGGGCTGCGCCGGCTCGCTGTCGAGCCGCACGGCATTCTTCACGACGCGCGAAAAAACGTTGCTGCCCGCCATCGAGACGGAAACGGCGATTTCGCCCGCCGGATCGGTCGAATCGAAAACAAAAGTCTTTCTGAAAGCAAGCGGCGAAAAAGCCGTCTCCACGACGGACGTCACCGTGACGACGCTGCCGATTTCGACAGACGGAAGATTGACGACGAGTTTTTTGCCGGCCGGGTAGCGCGGCGCCGCCGACACCCATCCAGCGTCCATGACGTTCGTCTCGCGTTCGCCGGCGAAAACCGTTTCGCGCCCGGGATTCGCGACGCAAGCCGATATCACGCGGACGGTTTCGACGGCGGGATTGTAGTTCCAGACGAGCTCTGAAGAGCGTTTCTTGCCGTCGTAAGTGAGTATCTCTTTGGAAAAAACGTTCGTGGCCACCCACGAATGCGCGGAAGAAAGGTTGTACGACGACGACGAAAAGATGCGGCGCACGTCGGCGGATGCGAGAGGGTTTTTCGCGAACGAGACGTGTCGGCGGCCTGCGGCCTCCCGCTTTTCGAGAGTGTCGAGAAGCGCGGCATACTCCTCAGGCGGAAAGGCGAGCGTATCGACGGAAAAGACGCTCTTCACCGAAAAGCGGCCGCGGGACGCCGAGAAGACGCGCGAGAACGAGCATCCGGAGCCGATCTCGACATTCTCCGGAATGTAAAGACACTCCCCGAACGAATCGGGCAGTTCGAGTTCTATCTCCTCGACATCGCGCGCGGTCGAAAACATTTCGAGCGTGAAGCGGCGCTTGTCGAGCGAAGCGGACGACGAAAGCATTCTCGACGCGATGCCGGCCGCGCCGGAAACGAACGGCGGGCACAACTCGTAGGAGCCGGCCCCTTCGACGCCTATCTCGCGGACGCGCGAAACGAGGGCGACTTCGAGCGGCTTTGCCATGTCGGAAAGATTCGCGGGAGAGATTTCGCACGAAAGGACTTCCGCCCCGCCCGCCGCGGCCGACACGACGCTCTCGAGATATTCGCGCCGCTCGTCTTCCGTCATGCGCATGAAAAGACGGCGGCACGCCGTGTCGTTGATCCCGCGGAAGGACATCTTCGTTTCGAGAACGGCCGATAGATCCTTGGCCACAGTGCCCTTCGTCTTCACGACCAGCGAATTGTGCTCGGAGCTTTTCACGGGGGAGACGAGAAGCTTCTCCCCTCCGGGACGCGCCACGAGATACGAGCGCATGCCGAGATACGCGGGGAATTCGTCGCGGCTCGTTTCCGGCGTGGGATCCATGAGCCTGTATCCGTCGGGAGCGGAGGGGTCGGCGACGGCGACGACGGCGTGGTTGAAAAACGGCCACGGGACTTCGCTGTCCATCTTCGCTCCGACATGTATCAGCGCCGGATACGCCTCGTGCCCCGCTATGCGCAGAAGCGCCGCGAGAAGAGCCGCCTTGTCGCGGCAGACGCCGTAACGGTTGGCGAAGGTAATGTCGACATCGTGCGGCGAATAGCCGGGCGACGTGTCTTCCATCGTAAGCCCCATGTAGCGGATGTTCTCGGCGGTCCAGATCCTTATCCTGTCGATGTCGCGCCCGAGAGATTCGACGAGATTCGTCATCTCGGCCGTAGTCTTCTCCATGTGCGGAAGGGAAAGATTCCAGTACCACTCCGATATTTCGCGCCAGTCTCCCGCGGTCGACACCCTGACGGATTCCATCTCGCTCCAGAGCGGAGGCATCGAAGGCTCTGGGAACGCCTGGGGCGAATTGGTGGCGGTCCACTCGTGGAGGACGCTGCCGTCATCGAGCGTCCTGCTCGAATATGAAACGTTGCCGGCGTCACGGCGCACCGCGATCGACTTGAGAGGCCGTCCGGCCGGGGCTCTCACCGAATACGTGCTTTTCAGGACGGGGACGTCCCACTCGAACACGGAAATGTCGGCGAAGACGTTCTCCATGCGCGGCTTGAAGGCGATGCGCCGCGTCGATATGACGAGCGTGTCTCCGACCTTCAATCCCGGCAACTGGCATGAAAGAGTCCTGTCGAGGGGATCGTAGATGTTCGACGCCATCGACGAGTTGTCGGTGGAATCTTTGAGCGTCGCCGCGAAATCGATCTTGCGCACGCTTCCATCTTCGCCGCGCGCCTCCGCGGAAAGTATCTCGGCCGTTCCGTACCGGCGCGAATATCCAGTCGAGAAGACGCTCTCCTCGCGCCTGCCGCGTTCGGTGAGAATCTTCACGGTTCTGGTGACGATGCTCGTGTACGTGCCGTCGCAGGCGAAGGAAACGTCTTCACGGCTGTCCACGAGAACGGTGTCCGCGTCGGGGAATCGCTCCGTCGTTATTCCGTCATCCGCTCTGAGGATGCAGGAAACCGAGGAGGCGAGAAGCACGAGCGCGGCGATTCTGATTTTTTTCTTGAGTGTCATGGCGGCTGATATTATACCAATAACGGCGGCGATTGTGTTGAAATTGACGGAAGAAAAAACGCACCACGAAACATGGGCCTTTTCGGAAACGTCCCATATGCACATCCCGGCGAACGACACCGCGGCAGAACACATCATGGCCGTCGACACCGGGCGCACGAAAGACAGCACGTTTTCGAGAAACCCTCCGCGCGCGCCCCTCTCCATCGCCGCGAGAACGGCCCAGAGCAGGAGCGCGCCGGGGAGGAGAAGCGCGACAGACGCCGCCACGGCCCCGGGGAATCCCGCCATCTTCCATCCGAAAAACGTCGCCGCGTTTATTCCGATCGGCCCGGGCGTCATCTGCGAAAGAGCCATCACGTTCGCGAATTCGGCGGACGGTATCTGCAGGAAACGCGCGCTCTCGCCGACGAAATCGTTTATATACACGGGCACGAGAACATATCCGCCGCCGAATGCGACAAGAGCGTATTTTACGAATATGAAAGGCAGGAGAGTGAAAGAGGCGAGCCTTTTCCCAAGAGTCTTGAAAAGAGAAACCGCGATGCCGGAGGCCAGGGCCGCCGCTATCGCGAACACCGCCGGGATGCCGGTAAAAAGGAGAAGCGAAAGCGTGACTGCGAAGACGGCGCGGTCGAGCGGCGACGAGACGCTCTTTCCCCATGATCTCGCGGTCATGGCGGCGATGATCCCGACGAGCGAGGCGCGGAGCCCGACGAAAGCGCTTTCGAGCCACGGGTTGCCGACCGGGATGAAATCGTATCCGGCCGAAACGAGTGAAAATATGGCGATGCTCGGAAGCGCCACGCCGACGAGCGCCGCGACCGCGCCGGCGGCGCCTCCTTCCTTGCGGCCGAGATACACGGCCGCATGGCCGGCCATTATGCCCGGCACCATCTGGAAAACGGGAAGCATCGACACGAGCTGCCCTTCCGATATCGTTTTCCTCTTTCTCGAAAACACCTCGTCCGCAAGCGCGATGACTGCATATCCGCCGCCGACGGCGACGAGCGCGATGCGGAACATTTCGGAAAAGATCGAGAAAAACTTTTTCACGCGGAGAATCCCGTCTTCATGAAAAGAAGCGCGCACGCGACGGCGTCGTAAAGGCCGTCGTGCCACGTCCTGCCGGCGAGCATCCCTTCGGGCGCGGGCACCGCGCCGAAAAGAGCGCACAGGTCTCCGAGCTTGTAAGAAGGCAGGCGCGGATAGCGCTTTTTCGCGAGGCGCAGCGTGTCCGTCCACGGGCCCCACTTTGTGAACGGAGCCAGACGCGTGAGAATGGTGCGCTCCGTGGCGATGTTGTGCGCGACGAGATTTCTGCCGGCGAGAAGCGAATGTATCTCTTCCCAGTGCGCTTCAAGCGGTTCGAAATCGGGCGTGAGGGGAGTGCCGAAAAACCACTCGCGCATGGAAACGATCTTCCCGTCCTCCGCAAAAACCGCGCCGAGCTGCCACGGCTCGTTGTCGGCGCCCGTCTCGTATCCCGTCGTTTCGAAATCTATGGCGATGAACGAATCCATTTCTTTCAACCGAAAAAGGCCGCAGGCTTTTTCAAGCATGCGGCCCTTGCGGTTTGGTCGAACCGGTGTCAGTTCAACTCCATACGCCCGCGGCGCGAACGCGCGCGGATGCGGGCGCGCTGGGATTTCTTGCGCGCCTTGACGCAGGGCTTTTCGAAGTAGCGCTGGTCGCGGAGGGTCTTCAGGAGGCCTTCCTTGTCGAGGATCTTTTTCATCCTCTTGAGACCGCGCTCGACGCTCTCGCCTTTTTTGAGCTTGAGTACGATGGCCATCACTTCACCTCCTTCGCAGGCTCTTTGGCCTCGGCAGGCGCCGCTGCGGCCGCGGTGTTCTCGGGCATGACCCACTGGAGGATGCAGATTTCCGCACCGTCTCCCTTGCGGGTGCCGAGCTTCACTATGCGTGTATAGCCGCCGTTGCGGTCCTTCATCGCCGGGGCGATTTTCTCGAAGAGCTTCTTGACGGCCTTGGGCTGGGCGAGACGGCTCGCCGCGAGACGGCGCGCCGCGAGAGTGCCCTTCTTGGCGATCGTCACGATGCGGTCCGCGTCCTTGCGGGCCTCCTTGGCCTTGGGAAGCGTGGTCTTGATGGATTCCGCAATGACGAGGTTCGCCACGAGGCTCCTCATGAGCATCTTGCGGTGGGCGGTGGAACGCCCGAATTTCTTCATTACTCTCTGATGACGCATTTAAGTTACTCCAATCTTATTTCTTGGCGTCGAGAAGTTCGCGATCGAACTTGTAGCCGAGCGAAAGGCCGAGCTGCACGAGCTTCGCCTTGATTTCCGTAAGAGACTTCTTGCCGAAGTTGCGGTACTTGAGCATGTCGGCCTCGGTCTTCGAAGCGAGCTCGCCGACCGTGAGAATGTTCGCGTTGTTGAGGCAGTTGGCCGCACGGACGGAAAGTTCGATCTCGTTGACGGACATGTTGAGAAGCTTTTTGAGCCTCGCACGCTCGTCGCCGCCCTGTCCGGAGACGTCGTCGAACTCGAGATCGTCCTCGCCGGCGTAATCCACGAACACGTCGAGATGCCTGCGGAACACCGCCGCCGCCGTCTTGAGCGCATCCTCGGGATCGACGCGGCCGTCGGTCCATACGTCGAGAACGAGCTTCTCGTAGTCGGTCTTCTGCCCGACGCGCGTGTTCTCCACGAGGAAGTTGACGCGTGTCACCGGGGAGAAGATCGAATCCACCGCTATGCGGCCGATTTCCTGATCTGGCTTTTTGTTGCCTTCGGCGAGGCAGAAACCGCGGCCTGTCTTCACTTCGCACGTCATGTCGATTTCGCCGTCGACGTCGAGAGTGCAGATTTCCTGGCCGGGGTTGAGGACTTCCACGTTGTTCGCTTCGGCGAAAGCCGCCGCCGTCACGGTGCAAGGGCCTTTGGCCTTGAGCGTGATCGTCTGCGGTTCGCGCGAGAACGTCTTGAGAAGAACCCTCTTCAGGTTGAGAATGATGTCGGCGACATCTTCCGTGCAGCCTCTGATCGTGGAGAATTCGTGGCTGACGCCGTCGATTTTGATCGACGTGATCGCCGCTCCCTCGATCGAAGAAAGAAGCACTCTCCTGAGAGAATTGCCGATCGTGCGGGCATAGCCGATTTCGAACGGCTCCGCCACGAACCTCGCATAGGTCTTTGTGGCGGTCGACTCGTCCTTTTCAACGCCTTTCGGCATTTCAAACCGGCTCAAACGGATAGGCATTGCTTTTCTCCTGTTGTGTAATTGTTTTCGGGACTGCTTGATCCTTCGGAAAGAATCAGCGCGAGAAGAATTCGACGATCAGCTGGACCTCGATGTCTTCAGGTATCTCGGCGCGCTCCGGAGCGCTGAGGAGAGTTCCCTGCATCGTCGCTTCGTCCCACGAAAGCCACGTAACGGCCGGAGAGGTGCGGCGCTTGAGAGCGTCGGCCACGGCGATCATGTCGCGGTCTTTCTCGCGGACGGAAACGACGTCTCCGGCATTGACCGTCGCGGAAGGAACGTTGCAGACCTTGCCGTTGACGGTGACGTGGCGGTGCGTGACGAGCTGCCTCGCTCCGGCTCTCGTCGCCGCGAGACCGAGACGGTAGACGATGTTGTCGAGACGCGTCTCGCACATCGCGAGAAGCTTGTCGCCCGTGATGCCCTTCTGCGCTTTGGCGCGCTCGAAGAAGAGACGGAACTGCTTTTCGCGCATGCCGTAGATGGCCTTGGCCTTCTGCTTCTCCCTGAGCTGCACGCCGTATTCGGACATTTTCCTGCGGCGTTTGACCGGACCGTGCTGCCCCGGAGGATAGGCACGCCTGTCGAGAACCTTGTCTGGCCCGAACACGGGCTCGCCGAAACGACGCGCAATCTTGCTGCGCGGACCTGTGAAATGACCCATTGTTACACCCTCCTGCGTTTACGTGCACGGCATCCGTTGTGGGGAACGGGAGTCGTATCGGTGATCTGAGTGACGCGGATGCCAGCGGCCTGGATCGCGCGGACAGCGCTCTCGCGGCCGGCGCCTGCGCCCTGCATTCTCACTTCGCACTCGTGCATGCCCTTGGCAATCGCCACCTTCGCGGCATCCTGCGCGACCATCGTCGCGGCGAACGCCGTCGATTTGCGGCTGCCCTTGAACCCGGCCTTGCCGGCCGAACTCCAGGAGATCACTCCGCCGCGCGCGTCGGCGATGGAAACCTGGGTGTTGTTGAAAGTGCTGCGGATGAACGCGATCCCCGCGGGGATGGACTTTCCGGAGCGCTTTTTCGCCTCGCCTTCGGCGGGAACCGCCGGCTCGTCTGCCGGAGCGGCTTCTTTCTTGACTTCTTCGCTCATAAAGTGCTACTCCTTAACGGCCCGCCTGCTTGGGCATTGCTATGGAAACGCGCTTGCCTCCCTTGCGGGTGCGCGCATTCGTCTTGGTGCGCTGGCCGCGGACGGGAAGGCCCTTCTTGTGGCGGAGCCCGCGGTAGGAACCGATCGAAATGAGACGGCGGATGTTCTGGGAAATCTCGCGCCTCAGATCGCCCTCTACGCGGAAATGGTCCTGGATGTACGTAGTGAGCGCATGGATCTCGTCTTGAGTGATGTCGTCCGCCTTCTTCATCGGATCGACGTTGCAGGCCGCCAAAACATCGTCAGCGCGTTTTGGCCCGATACCGTGGATATACCTCAGAGCATAGCGGATATGCTTTTTCCCGGGGATGTCCACACCCATCATTCTTGGCATGTGTGTTTACCTCTTTTCCTCAACCCTGGCGCTGTTTGTGGCGCGGGTTTGTACAGATGACGCGCACGACGCCTTTGCGGCGCGTGATGCGGCAGTTCTCGCATATGCGACGGACTGAACTACGTACTTTCATTGTTGTTTTTACTCTTTTGAGTGGTCGAATAAGTGCGTATTATATCATTTTCGCCGCTTTTACGCAAGTGGCAAAATGAAAAGAGTCGAAAAAAGCGGAAAGTCGACAAATACGCCTGGAAAATTGCGGAAACGCGCTATTTAAGAAGGCTGCGGACGATCGCCTCGTACTCGTCCCGCTGCGCTTCCATCGATTCCACCATCTTGAACTGCGTCCTCGCGCGCACGAGATTGTGCTCGGGATATGCGGTGTGGAAATACTTGTCGCCGTTGAGATAATCGGCGAGAAAGCGTATGCCCACCTCGAATGTCGAAAGCCTGCCGGCGAACGCGAGATTTTCCTTCTCGGCGTCGTTCAGGAATTTCGCCCCTTCGAGATACCCCCTCGCGAGAGCCTCGAAATAATCCTTCTTCGAATATACCTTGGAAAGATCCTTCTCGTCTTCGGCAGCCGCGGCCGAAGAAGTGCGGACCATGTCGCCGAAATCGAAGAGCGCGGAGCCCGGCATCGTCGTGTCGAGATCGATGACCACGGCCGACCCGTCAGGGGCCGTAAGCACGTTGTTGATCTTCGTGTCGTTGTGCGCGATGCGCTCCGGGATTTCGCCCCTGGCCATCATGTCGACGATTTTCGAAGCCTGCGGCCGCCACCTGTCGACGAACGCCATTTCGGATGAGACTTTCGCGAGCCTCCCTTCGAAATCCACCTTCGCCGCCTCGTCGAGCTGGCGCAGGCGGTCGGGAGTGTCGTGGAACTTCGGGATGATGTCGTCGAGGCGCGGCTCGGGGAAGTCGGCGAGGTCGTTCTGGAATTTGGCGAACGCCCTCGCGACATCGTAGGCGTGGCGCGGCTCTTCGGCGATGTCGCGCGAATCGTAGCCCTCGAGAAAGTCGTAGATGCGCCAGGGGCTGTCGTATGCCACGACGCTGAGCGACTTGACGCCCTTCTTTTTCAGGAATTCCGTCACGCGCATCACGTTGCGCTTCAAAGGCGCTTCGTCGAAAATATCGGTGTTGACGCGCTGCAGGATGTAGCGTTTCCCGCCGGACGTCTCGACCTTGAACGTAATGTTGATATGCCCCGAACCGTACCGGGAGACGTCCGTCACGCCGCCGATGCCGGCGGCGTCGAGGACCGACAGAAGTTCTTCGCGCGTGAACTTTTCCTGCATGGCGTCACTTCCTTTTCTTTATCTCGGGAATCTGGGCCGCCGCCACCGACTGGCCGAGGCGGCGCGCTTTTTCGTCGGGCATGAAAATGTCGATCTTCTCTGCCCATTCGGGATAGACGTCTTTGAGCATCGTCTTCGCCGTTTCGAGGATGACCTCGCCGCCGAGCCCCGAGGTGACGCGCCCGAGGATCATCATGTTCTCGTAGTCGTAGAACTCGTTGTACCACGGTATCGCATGCGCGAGGAAGCGGCCGATCTGGATGTAGACCTTGAGAGCCTTCGCGTCGCCTTTCTCCATCGCGGCCTGCACGACTTTGAGGCGCTCCGGGAGCTTCATCGACTTCGGGAACTTGAAGCCGTTCTCGACAGCGAGCCAGTTTACCGCCTGCTGCGAAAACGCCATCGCGCCCACGCCGTAGTCGCCGGACCATTCGTCCTTCGGGGCGGCCGGGTTGAAGTCGACCGGCGCAAACGCGAGCTCGCAGATGCGGCCCGTCATGCGGCGCTTGGGATCGACGTATCCGACGGCCTCGGACGAGCCCATCGCCACTCCGAGGATGCCCTTCTTGTCCATCGAGATCATGCCGGCGAGCGCGGTGACGTCGCCGTCGTTGTACACCGCGAACGGCACGTTCCAGTCTTTCTCGATGCGGTAGAAGAGATTCTGCGCCTCTGGGAATTTCGAGGGGTTTTTCTCTTTGACGGCGCGGAAGAGAGAGGCGAGCCCCATCTTCTGCCCGACGAGCACGCCCGCCGTGGAGCCGCCTATCGCGTCGACGCGCGGAAGGGCCGCCGCCGCCTCCTTGAGGCCGGCGGTGAGCTTCGAATAGTGGTATTCGGGGTCGGCGTTGTTCCTCGGGTCCCACGGGAACTCCTTCGAGAAGACGACCTTGCCCTTGTCGAGCGCGGAAATCTTGAAGTCGCTCGCGCCGAGATCGAAGCCGATGCGGCAGCCGTCGGCCACCGTCTTGACCTGGCGGAGCTTTTCGGAAAACTCGGGCATCTTCTTCTGCGGGACTACGACGGCCTCGACCGGCCTGCCGTATATCGAAGAGAAGAAATCGAAATCGAACGCGCGAGCCCCTTTCTTCGCGTAGGCTTTGGCGACCGGCTTCACGACGGCGTCCGGCCCCGAGAGATAAAGCTTCCAGCCGCCCGCCGCCCAGAGCGCGAACTTGGCGATGCGCTCGACGACGTGCGAGACCTTCTTCGCCGCCGCGGGATCGAGCCTCTTCGGGATGGGCATGTCGTAGCGGAAAACCTTGCCCTCTTCGCGCTCCCATGCGACGGACACGATATCGCAGGACGATCCTATCCCGTCGTACACTTCCCAAAGCGCGCTCATCGGCGCGATGAATTCAGATGCCATTTTGTTTTTCTCCTTTGCTTTCCCTGTCTTTCTTCCGCCCGGCACGCATCACCGCGCCCGAGACGAAACTGATTTTACCAAATAGCCGCGAAAACTTCAACATTAAAATAGACCTGACGCGCGTCACGACGAAGCGCCCTCCCCGGACCGGAACGAAAAGAAACACCGTTCTTTCCGCAAGCGCGAGCGGGACGGGGAACTCCGCTATCGCCGCGCGCGACCGGGCGAGAGCCCTCTCTCCGCGCGGGCCGGCCAGAGCAAAGCGCCCGCTGTCGAGATCGAGCGTGTATGCGCCGGCCTCGGGAAGTTCGATTTCAAGAAGCGTGTCGCGCGGCCGTTCCGAAGCGAGGGCGATAAACTCGTCCAGAAAGGACGCGATCCTTCCCGCCGAAAGCGTGAAAGGATCGGGCCGGAATATCGCCCTCTCCGGCATCATGCGTCGGGCCAGAGATCGTGGGCCATCTCGCGGAGCTTGTACTTCTGTATCTTCTGCGAAGCGGTCATCGGGAAGACGTCGACAAAGTGGACGTACTTCGGAATCTTGAACCACGAGATGCGGTCTTTGCAGAACGCCGCGACGTCGGCCTCGGTTATCGCCGAACCGTCGGACCGGATTATGAAAGCGGCCGGCTGCTCGCCGTATTTCTTCGAAGGGCACCCCACGACGGCTACATCCTTCACCCCCGGCATCGTGCCGAGGAAGTCCTCCACCTCCTTGGGGCTGATGTTCTCTCCGCCGCGGATGATGAGATCTTTGAGACGTCCCGTGATGTAGAAGTAGCCCTGTTCGTCCATGCGGCCGATGTCGCCGGAATGGAGCCAGCCGTTCGCATCGATGCACTTGGCCGTCTGCTCGGGCATCTTGTAGTAGCCTTTCATGTTGCCGTATCCGCGGCAGCATATCTCGCCGTCCTGTCCGAGCGGAGCGATATCTCCCGTTTCGGGATCGATGATGGCCACTTCGACGCCCGGGAGCGCCTGGCCTATAGTCTGGCATTTGCGCTCTATCGACTCCTCGAAATAACGCGTCATGGTCATCACCGGGCCGGACTCGGTAAGCCCGTAGGGATTGGTGATCTCGCGCATGAACATCTTCGTCTGCGCCTGCTGCATGCGGTGGACCGGGCAGGCCGAGCCGGACATGATGCCTGTTCTGAGGTTTCTGAAATCGAATCTCTGGAAGAGCGGATGGTCGAGCATGGCGATGTACATCGTAGGCACGCCGTACGTAGCCGTGCACTTCTCCTTTTCGATCGACGTCATCACCTGCACGGGGTCGAACTTCTCGAGAAACACCATCGTCGAGCCGTGGTTGACGCAGCTCATAACTCCGAGCACGCATCCGAAACAGTGGAAAAGCGGCACCGGTATGCACACTCTGTCGCGGCTCGAGAGATTCTGGCACGCCCCGATCCAGAAGCCGTCGTTGGCGATGTTCCAGTGCGTGAGCTGCACGCCCTTGGGGAAGCCCGTCGTCCCGGAAGTGTACTGCATGTTGACGACATCGTGCACATCGCACTCGCTCTGGCGCTTCAGGTAGTCTGCAACCGGCGTCTCCACCGCCAGCGACTCCACTTCGTTCAGAGAATACATGCCGCGGAACTTCTGGCCTCCGAGGAACATGACGCGTTTGAGGCACGGATAGCGCGACGACTTCAGCTCGCCTCTCGGCTGCGTCTTGAGTTCGGGGACGAGCTCGTTTATCACTTCGACGTAGTCGCAGTCGCGGTAGCCGTTTATGATGAAAAGGTTTTCGGCGTCGGACTGCTTGAGGGCGAAGTCTATCTCCTCGCGCTTGTAGTTGATGTTGAGCGGCAGGAGGATGGCGCCGATTTTGGCCGTGGCGAACATGAGCACGACCCAATGCGGCACGTTCGTGGCCCACAGCGCCACCTTTTCGCCGTGCTTGACGCCTAGCGCCATCAGGCCGCGCGCCACGCGGTCGACCTCCTCGCCGAACTCGAACCACGAAAGCCTGAAGTCGCGGTCGGCGTAGACTACGGCGTCGTTCGGCCCGCAGCGGGCTATCGTCTGGTCGAGAAGCTGCCCGAGGGTGTATGAACGCGTTACGGGGAGGTTGTTCCACGGCACTCCGGTGGACACGCTTTGCGTGAACGGGCCTTTGGAAGGGGCGGACCCGAACGGATCCGAAAGTTTGAACTCTTTTTTCATCGTTTATTGCATCTTTCCAATGTGCTTTAAATCATCTCCATCTGCGGTGCGCCCAGAGATACTGTTCCGGATACGCCCTTATCGCCGCCTCGAGCCTGTCGTTCAAGAGCTGCGTCGCCGCGGCGATATCGTCGTCGGGCCCGAACTCCACGGGATCCGATCCGACAAGCCTGTATCTGTACGGCGCTATCCGCACAAAAGACCCCACCACTATCGGCACCGAATATTTTATCGCCATGCGCGCCGCCGTGGGGAACGTCTTCGCGTCGCGCCCGAAAAACCTGAGTTTGAGCCCATTCGACGCGTGCTGGTCCATGAGGATGGTCATGGCCGCGTTGTCGGATAGCCACGATTTTATCGCGGCCGTGGTGAAACCGTGGTTCTTGTCTATTATCGTCACCGGGCCGCGGAAATGGTGCTTTTTCATCCAGTTCGCCGCGAACTTGTTGTTGAGGACGCGCGCTATGGCTATCATCGGCCGGGCGAACGAAAGAAGGTTCGTGGCGGCCTCCCACACGCCGTGGTGGGCGCTCACGAGGAGAATAGGCCTGCCGGGAGTGTCGAGGAGCAGCTTCACGGCCTTTTCGCTCGCGCCCTCGACGACGAGATGCTCGCGCCAGTTCTCTGCGTTCACGACGCCGGGGACGAAAAGCGCCTCGGCGATGTGCCCTGCGATGTGCCGCCACGCTTTTTTCGCTATCCTGCGCGCCTCTTTTTCGTCGGACGCGACGCCCGCCTTGAGAATATTGTCGACGGAAAGGCGTCTCCTCGACGGCATGAACGGCCATACGGCCGACGCTATTGCGCAGCCGATGGAATATGCATGCCGCTGGAAGAAAGTGAGCTTCATTATCAGTTGAACATGAACTCCACGACGTCGCCGTCGCGCATTTCGTATTCTTTGCCCTCGGGCCTGAGCGCGCCCGCCTCGCGCGCGCCCTTCTCGCCGCCGTATTTGACGTAGTCGTCGTAAGAGACCACCTGCGCGCGGATGAAGCCCTTCTCGAAATCGGTGTGTATGACGCCGGCGCACTTGGGAGCCTTCCATCCGCGCTTGAAAGTCCACGCGCGGACCTCCTTCGGCCCCGCCGTCAGGTAGCTTGCAAGCCCAAGCGTATGGTAGGCGAGCTTTATCGTGCGCTCGAGCGACGATTCCTCGAGCCCGTAGCTCTGAAGGAACTCTTTCGCCTCCGCGTCGGAAAGCCCGGCGAGATCGGCTTCCATCTGCGCCGACACCGTCACGCACTCGGCTCCTTCCTTCGCCGCGTACGCGCGAAGCGCCTCCACGTGGGCGTTGCCTTCGCCCGTGACGTTGTCGTCGGCGACGTTGGCGCAGTATATGACCGGCTTGTCGGTGAGGAAATGGAGATCTTTGAGGACCGGGAGAATCGCGTCGCCTTCTTTCCTCGGAAACGAGCGCACGCTCTTCCCTTCTTCAAGATGCTTCAAAAGGGCCTCGCACGCCTCGGCCTCCGGACGAAGCGGCGGCTTCGCCTGGGCCTCTTTCTTCACCTTCTCGTAGCGGCGCTGGAGCTGCTCCATGTCGGCGAGGACGAGCTCGGTCTCTATAACCTCCGCATCGCCGACAGGGTCTATGGGAGCGGACTTGTTGCCGCCTTCCTGCACGTGGATGATGTCGTCGTTCTCGAAACACCTCACCACATGGAGTATGGCGTCGCATTCGCGTATGTTGGCGAGAAACTTGTTGCCGAGGCCTTCGCCCTTCGATGCGCCCTTGACGAGCCCGGCGATGTCGGTGAACTCGACCGTCGCGCGGATTATCTGCTGGGGGTTCACGATTTTCGCAAGCTCTTCGAGACGCGGGTCGGCCACTTCGACTATGGCGGAATTCGGTTCTATCGTGCAGAACGGATAATTCTCCGCCGCCGCCTGCTGTCTCTTTGTAAGCGCGTTGAAAAGCGTCGACTTGCCAACGTTGGGAAGCCCTACGATACCTACGCTCAGACTCATTTCTTCTCTTCTTCCTTCTTTTGTTCCAGATCCGCGGCGTCGAAGCCGGGATACATCGTTTCCATGCATTTGCCGTAAAAGTCGGCATCGACCATGCGGTCTTCGCGGAGCGCCCTTTCGCGAAGACGGCCGAGCGACAAGACCGCGACACGCTTCAATTCTTCGTCTCTCGCGTCCGACGCCTCCGATACGATGCGCATAACGCGCGAAAGCTCCCGCGTCGCGCGAGGCTTGGAGCGATCGTTTTCGGGGAGAGGTTTCCCGGCGCGTCTGACGCGGTTCGTCGCGCCTCCGATCGTGTCGGCTTCGCGCTCGCCCGCCCACTGGAGATCGGCAACGGTCTTTTCGGGCCTGAGCGCCTTCTCGCGCTCGTCGAGCGCCGCTTTGAATTCGAGGAGATCGCGCTCGAGCGACGCGAGATCGATCTGCCGCATTTCCAAAAGTTTCGCCTCGGCAATCGTGCGTTCGGAAGAAAGCCTTTCTTTTTCGAGCACGGCCTGCGCGGCGGCGAGGCGTGCGGCCTCGGCGGCTTCTTCGGCGCGGGCCTTTTCCGCGGCGGCCTTCGCCTCTGCGGCCTGCGATTTCTTGGCGTCTCTCTCCGCCGCGGCCGCGGCGGAGAGCTCCTGCGCCTCCTGCCTGGCCGCCTCCTGGCGCGCGGCTTCGCTTTCGGCAGCCGCGGCGTTGTGCCGCGCGGCTTCGCGATCGGCCTCGGAAGCCTTTCTGTTGTCCAAGGCGGCCTGAGCGTCGAGCCTTGCGGCTTCCTCGCGGGCCTTGGCGGCAGACTCTTCGGCCTTTGCCTTCTTGAGCGCGAGCCGTGCTGCTTCTTCCTCGCTCTCGGCCCTGACGGCCGAAAGCCTCGCCTCTTCGGCGCGGGAATAGAAGACGACGGCCGTCGCCGCGGCCGCGGCAATGACGGCAACCGCCGCCGCCGCTATCGCAAAGGCTTTCACTCCCTCGCCCCCGCGGGTTTCGGCTGATTTTCGCCATCGCGTATTTCTTTGACAAGAGCTTTCAGCTGAGCCTGCTCCTTTTCGTACTCGGCATTCTGCTGCCTAATCTCCTCGGAGTGGAGCTTCTCCCACTCCT
Organism: Kiritimatiellia bacterium; assembly: GCA_017507065.1. Classification (GTDB taxonomy): domain Bacteria; phylum Verrucomicrobiota; class Kiritimatiellia; order RFP12; family UBA1067; genus UBA1067. The sequence continues at coordinate 31,071 of JAFWBO010000064.1, forward strand.
TGCGATCTCTTTCATCCATCTTTTCGAGCGTCTTGGCGCGCTCGAGTTTCCACTTCTCGATTTCTTTTCTCGCCGCACGCTCCTCGTCCTGCTTCTTGGCCTCGTCTTTGAGGCGGCGCATCTGCTCTTTCTTGGCGACGGGATCTGCCAGTTTGGATGCGCTCCAGCCGTTGTCGTCCCAAGGCGACTGATCAGACATAGCCTTCTTGCGGCGGGCGGCCTCCATCTGCGCCGATTTCGCATCGTCGAGAACGTAAGGAGTCATGAAAACGAGCAGTTCCTTGCGTGTCTCCATCTGCGTGACGCTCCCGAAAAGCCATTTGCCTACCCACGGAATGTCTTTCAAGACCGGGATGCCCGTCTCGCGGTCGGATTTGTATTTTTCGGTAAGGCCGCCGAGAACGACAGTCTGCATGTTGTCGAGAAGAATGTCCGCCGTCATCTTGCGCATGAGCGAAGTGTCGATCGTCGCTTCGTCCTGCTTTCCGCCGCCTCCGTCGACAAGAATCGTCTGCCCGGCGCCGAGCTGGGAATATTCCTCTTCGACTTTGAGCATTACCGTTCCGTTGGGATTTATCTTCGGCGTCACTTTTATTTTTATGCCGATATCCTTTGAATCGTATTTGGGCGTCCGGACATACGTGGAATACGAAGTGGACGACTCGTATCCGGCGAAAAACTTGCGGGCCTCGGTAGCGTCTATCGTAGCCTCTTTGTTGTCTACCGTCATGATTATCGGCGAAGCGAGATATTTCGCACGGTTGTCGCTCTGCGAAGCCTTTATGACGGCGGCGAGATTGAGTTTGTCGGATTTGAGCAGATAGTTTATGCCCGAGCCGATCGGATTCGCCGCGCCGAACGCGCTGGAAGCGGTAGTCGCCGACACGGCGTTGGTAAACATGTTCTGGAGTGCCGTCACGCCAGCGCCGCTGCCGCCGCCGCCCAGACCGGAGCTTCCCCTGTTGGCAAATCCGTCGCGGACGCCGTCTTTCTTCCCGCGGAGGACCCAGTCGATACCGGTGGACAAATCATCTCCGAGCGTGACTTCGATTATCGCCGTCTCGATAAGCACCTGGCTGAGCTTAACGTCCATAGATTCGATTATCTGCTCTATCGCCGGGAAGTCCTCGGTCCGCGCCATCACGACAAGGCCGTTGATGCGCTTGTCGGCAAGAACCGTCACATTCTCCTTTGAAAGCTCTCCCGCCTTCGACGCGCCCTGCGAGCGCTGGTTTGCCGCAACCGCGCGCGAGGCCGGCGACGAGCCCGTTGTGCCGCGCGTGAGATTGCTGTTTGTTCCGGTCGTCGCGCCGGTGGCCTGCTTGGACGTCGATTTCGAGCTTGCGGAATTGCCGATGAGATCGTTGATCATCGCGGAAACGTCTTCGGCCTCGGCGTATTTGAGACGGTAGACTTTGACCTGCACGTCAGGCGTCGTCTCGACATCGAGCTGCTCGATCACTTTGTCGAAGAAGTCCATGTTCGACTTCATGGTGACGATGATGAGCTTGTTCGAGCGCTCGTCCGCGATTATGAGGACCTTGCCGCGTATCATGCCGCGGTCGGCATCGGAAACGCTCGTGACGAGGCTCGCGACATTCTGCGGCGCCGCAGGCTCTTTAGAGGCCGCTCCGCCCATGCCCGGACGGCGCAGAAGCGACGTGCCGCCGGCCGACATGGACCCGAACCGCATGGAGCCGATCTGCGACGCGGGATTCTGCTGCGTTTTGCCGTTCTTCTCCTGCTCTTTCTGCGATTCCGTGACGATCTGCTCGAGCGCGGTTTTTATCTCGGAGGCCGCCGCATGCTTGATCTGGCGGACGAACACGTTCTCGAGGACGGGCGATGAAATGTCTATCGCGCGGGCTATCTCCACCATCCTGTTTATGTTCATCTGCGAATCGGTGACGAGAATCTTGTTCGTGCGCTCGAACACCTGGAGCAGCCCCGAATTCGACTTGAAGCCTTCGAGCGCCTTCTGCGCCTCGTCGACGGGGATGTTTTTGAAATCTATCATCATCGACACCACGTTCTCGAGCTCGGGAAGCGGCTCGCCGTCGGGGTTGGACACGAGCGGGATGCCCGTCTTGCGCACGTCCTTTCTCGGCAGCGCGCGCACGAATTTCTCGCCGAACGGTTCGAAATGGATGCCGTTCATCTCCATGACCGTCTCGATGGCCCGTATCTGCTCTTCTTTCGAGAGTTTCTGCCCGGGAAGAGACTGGAGAGTTATGGAAACGGCCGGCGTCTGCGGATCTTTGAGGACGGTGCGCTCGACGAGCTTGCCGTACACCTCGAAAACCATGTCGCTTGGCGCTTCTTTGAAGTTGAGATCCGACGAGCCGGCGTCCGACTCCGCGGCCGACGCCGTAGCCACGGCGTTCGCCGAGGGCTTTTTCGCGGCGTTCCTGCCGGAAGCGCCCGCTTTCCCGGCGGCAGTGGCGGACGGCGAAAGCGACGGCGTCCTCGAAAGCGCTCCGCTCCGCGACACGTTCTGCGCGCGGTGCAGCCCCAGACGGCTTGTGCCGGACGCCGGCGCATCGGCCGCGACGGCGGCAAAGACGGCGGCAAAGGCCGCAGCGAAAGCAATCAACATCGTGTTTCTACCGGTCATTTTCCACGCTCCTTGCCTGTTTCAACGGCGCCGCTCCTCATATAGGCGCACGTGAGGGTGAACGAACCTTTGAGATAGCCTTTTTTCGAACTCGGACGGAACGATATAGAGCGCATGTCGAACATGCCTTCGCCGCCTCCGGACTCCATCGCATGGATGAACTTCACGAGATTTTCCCACGCGCCTTCCCATCCCTTCACTTCGATCGGCAGTTCGAGTACGTCGCCGGCCTCCGTTTCTTTCCCGGCCTGGCGAGAAGAGATCTGTATGTAGTTCGCGGCCGCCGCCACGTCCATCCTTTTGAGCCACGTAGTATCGGTAGACCGGCCTTCTTCAAACACCGGCATGTTGGCCTTTTCGCTTTCGTAGGCGTCGAACCATTTTCGCTTTTCGGAGATGAGCTTCTTCTCCGACTCGTATTTTTTCACGGCGTTCGCATACGCCTTTTTCGCTCTTTTCAGGCTGTCGGACTGCACGAGAAACCACAACGCCGCCGTCGCCGCATACAGCAAGACGATGCCGAACGCGGCAAGAACGGCCTTTTCTTTCAGAGATTTCACCTGCCGTCCTCCTTTGCGAACCTGCATTCAATATCGAAGCGTTGGCTGCCGCCCTTGCCTGCCGACGGCCCCGTGAGGACGACTTCGGCGAAAAGCGGCTCGCCCTCAGCGCCCTCCGCCGACGAAAGCGCGTCTTTGAACTCGTAGACGGACGCCGCGACCGCGGCCTCGCCGGAAAAGCGCACGTCCTCGTCGCGCTTGAAATTCCAGCTCGTGAGCACAACGCCCTGCGGAAGACGTTCGGATACGGTCTTCAAAATCTCGAGAACGCCGGTGGAATGGTCGGAATACTTCCTGACGAGCTTCACCTTCTCGCGCATTTCGCTGACTTCGCGGTATTTCTTCGAGTGTTCGCGCGACAGGCCTTTTACGCGGTCGGCCATGAAGCCGTACGCCGCCGGCACCGCAAACATCGCCGCCGCCGCGACAAACCACACGGCGAGAGCGGAGACCGCCCATTTCCTGAGCTTGCGTTTGAAACGCGTCTCTTCGAGGACTTCGCCCCACGACGCGGGCAGCGCGTTGAGAGTGCCTTCCTCGCCGGTCCTTTCCGAAACGGCCTCGATGACGCGCTCTCTCGGCGGAGCCGCCACCCGGCGCACCGGGGCGATGCCGCCCCAATCGGCCTCTATGCCGCCCACCGCGACTATTTCGTCGAGAGGCGCCGCGCAATCGCTCTTCTCGGCTTCGATCATGAGAAAGAGAACTTCGTTTTTCAGATCGGTAGATTTATGCGCGCTCCTCAGCGCGAGGAGCGACTCGCCGTCGAGAACCGCAAGCGCGAGATAATCGCCCTCGGGGATGGCCACGACCCTGCGCCCGGCAGACGATATCTCAGGCCACAGGGCGCGCAGCTCGCCGAAAACGAGCGCATCGATGCGCACCACTTCAAGTTTGGCTTCGTCGAGGGCGGCGGCTATATCGTCCACCGACTCTTCGGGCACCGCGAAAGCCGCGACGCATTTCGAGGATGCGTCTTCGCGCAGCATTTCGCACGATACGGTCAGTTCGGCATCGGGATATGGCGTCATGGAGGCGAGCTCGGCTCGGGCTATTTCGTCGCCTCTTTCCATTTCTTCGCCGTGGAACGCCAGCACCTTCACGAGCATGCGGTAGAGAGGCAAAGCAAGCACGGCTTCGCGGCTCTTCGCCGTGAAGCCCTCCACGCTTGCGCGCCCGTCCGAGAAGACGGCAACTGGCACTCTCTCCACCATCACGCCGTATTATACCATTTTTTACGCCGTTTTAAACGATAATTGTTGATACGGCCGAAAAATTGCGGAGTGCCGCCCGTTTCACCGCGATTGGCCGGCGATGCCGTTTTTCCTGAAGACGCCGGGGCCGTATATCGTCTTCCAGTCGTCGCGCATGGAAACCGGGATCCATCCGTTTTCCAGCGATGCCTTGCGCATTTTTTCCGCTTTGGCAGCATCGCCGTATTCGCGCACGGTGTCGTCGCAAAGA